>JAVBPN010000397.1:0-14881 GCA_031549585.1 Bacteroidales bacterium | reverse complement strand
GCTACCTCTTTATAAAATTCATAAGTTATAACAATAAAAAAGAATGATAATCCTATTATAAATCCTGTTCGGCCGAAACACATTACCAAAACCCGTAATACTAACTTTCCCAATCGAAGGGCAGAATTTCCTGACGGCTTTTCGTCAAGATAATTGTAAACATCTTCTTCTGATTGCGAAAAAGCAAAATAAAGCGTTATTAAACCTATGGCAATAAACAAAGAATGGAAAACGAATCTCCAATAGTAAGCCGAAGGTTCTTTAAACCGTTTTTTTTCTACTTCACCCATAGTGGTTCTACTTCTTTATTGATACCATTTCCCATTAATGCCTGTAAGAACCCGCGTTAAGCGGCAATACAATGAACGTTCAATGGCAAGATCAAATCAACGAAATAGTAATTCTGCTTCTCGAATCATTTTGATATTAGTTTTATCAATATCTGTGAGCATGTTACTAACATCTTTAACTCGTGATTTCCGTTTTTTTTCATTTCCATAATAAATACCTCCATAAAATTCATATAAATTGAAATATGCTTGATAAAATTCTGAATTAAACTCATAATTATATTTAGCAAAAATCAAATTACGAAGAATGCCCAGTTCATATTTACCAAGACCTTTAAGATCGTTTGGAGTTAAAAGAGTATTATTGTATGCTTTATACATGGATAATTCTAATGTCGGATTGAATTTATATGGGATAATAACATATGCTGGACTAAATCCCGAAAATGTTCTTTTTTGAGGATCATCTGCATCGATATAAGATTTTAAAAAATAGTTTTGTAATGTTCCTTGCTGAACATTTATCCCGTTAATTTGTGGTTCAAATAATAATAAATCACTGATATAATTAAATTGGTCATCAAAAAGACGATTTACCTTCCCACTTCTTGATGGATTAGCGAAAATTTCATAATAACTATTTTCTTGTATATACTTTCCATCACTTGAAACAAAGTTCATTCGTGAGATATGATTTGTTAATCTTTCATTATTGCCGACTTTCAACGGTAATTTGTTTGTAATATCAACTTTGCGGCCAGATTTATATACTAAAAAACTTTTATAGCCACTACATCCATCACCAGATGAACCATCATCATAACAAAGAGCAACATATGCACATTCTTTGTTAATAAAAAGGATTTCAAAAAACGATACCATTACATCATTCGCGCCAATTGTGGATTGAATGATATCATCAAAATCAGCAAATAGTATTTTTTCTTGTGTTTCCGGATTAAATAAAAAGAGTCTTGTGTTTGCTTCATTCGTAACATAAAGTTGGGTTATTCCATTATCGTAGTTGAAAACATAATCATAGGATTCGACTTTTTTATTAGGTAGAGAGTAAATTAATTTTTTATATTTATTATCATCTTTACCTTCCACATTGAAATAAATCTTGTGATTAGATATAATGGGAAGAACTCGCCAAAGCATTATTTCGATAGTATCAATAGGGGAATTATGAATTATTACATAAGCCATACGGTTTTTTTTCACATATTCTATTTTGGTATTATCTAATATACTGTGAGAAATCAACGTATCTCCACATTTTATCACCATATCCATAGATATGGTTTGCGATTGTGTTATTATAATACACTGTATACTTAACAAAATAATAAAAATATATTGTTTCATTACTTGATTATTTTAAAATGTTTCTCGCATTAAGCAAGGAAAAGCAGCAATATCAAAGATGTTTCTACCAAAATTACATACGACTCAAAAGACTTGTATGCAGAAATAGAAAGATTCTATGCAAATTACTATTTACACACTTGGTATAAATATATCTGCGAATTTTATTAAGCATTTAGGAACTTGGCCTAAAATCCAATTAACTCCGGTTTAAATCGAAGTTAACACATCATATACCAAACAACCCAACCGTAGGTAATTCCTGCCACCATGATAATTTTCATCATCACAGATGCCTGATGGTAGTCTTTGGCAACATGAGCACGATATACTTGCCAATTTACCCATAAAAGGGATAAAATCAGCAGCAAGAAATAAACGAAAGACAAGAAATCAAATCCGCCTTCAAAATTATGACGTAGAAATCGCCAAAACACAAAGCCCAATATTCCAGCAGTCAACATATTAACAGTAATTACTATTCCTTTTGCCCAACCAATACCCAAAACGATCGGCACAGAACGGGTACGGCAAACAGAATCACCTTCAAAATCTTCCGTATCTTTAATCACCTCACGGGAAAAAGTAGTGAGAAAAGCCATACATGCAAAACCCGAAACCCAAACAACCACCAAATTCAAGTTGGTCTGCATATCCAATAATTCATTATAATACACGCGATTCAATAACGGAATATCCAACAATGTCAACAGAGGAACAATAGCTGTAAACAAGGATACCACCAAATTACCAATCAAAAATTGCCGTTTATAGGTAGTAGAATATAACCAAAGCATACCGGTTATAAAAATAAATAGCAACACCAACAACGGTACACCGACAGCCCAAGTAACATAACCACCCAATAACACACCGGCAATAGATAAAATCAAATGGATCATCATGGTTTTCCGCCTGCTGATATATTTCCCGACAATTACCTTATCCGGACGGTTGATATGGTCGGTTTTGATGTCAAAATAGTCATTAATCACATATCCGGCAGCAGCAGTACATATAGTAGACAACACCAGGCAAAAGAATGTAAAGCCACTCATTTGCAACTCAAAACCATACAATTTGATGATCGGCTGAATAACGGCATACCTCATAACATACTGCATGTATGCAATCATCAACAAATTAGGCCAACGTATCAACGACAAAAAAGGCTTCATGCTCTTTAATTTTACAAATACGATTTACTACATAACTATTTCGTCCATTGACTGGAATATCTTATCGCGCAAATCAATTGCACGCAAAATATCCGGCTCATTCTTCTTTTGGGCATTCCAAAAACGAAAACGGGCACACAACTTTTTCATGGATAGATAATATTTGAATGCAAACAACCCGAAAGGAATCAACAATATAGCCATTAAAAATTTCCCCCAAATACAAGGGATAAACACAGCAAACAAAATAATCATCACCAAATGGTATAAAGGAAAGAGCACCATCCCGGCAACGAATTGTACCGAACTGACGAATTGCGGATCTTTAACCTTACGCGAACTAATATCCGACAATTTATATGGAACGTAGTTGAATAACATTCCCAGCAACCAAAATGGTATACCGATGAGCGAAAATAAGCTACGAAATACCAATCCGCCCAAATGGTATGGTTGGCGTGCGACCACCCAATCACGATAATTATGTTTTTCCAAAATAGCGACATATTCTTTGATCTGGCCACATAAAACATCCATCATCGTGGGGTTTTCCTTCGTCAAATCCTGCAAGGAAGCAATAATTTTTTGTTGTGCCCGCAACTGGTTTTCTGCATTTCTTGGCAGGTTCAGTTTTCGCATTGCCTTGTCAGCATACAACACACGGATACGTTCGATCTCATCATAATATGTTTCGTTCTCGATATCAATCATTCCCGCCTTCATCTTCTCAGACAACGTGTCCTGCAAGACTTTGAAACACCTATTGGGATTTTCCGTGTACAATTGATAATAATCCGACATCTCAATGGCTACCCCATAATTGACCAACACATCGCTGCGAAACTTTCGTGTATCACTATACTCAAGGCCTACGGGGATAATCTTCACTCCCGGATGATCGCCGTATTTTTCTTGGGCTTGCATGGCAAACCTGAAAACGCCTTTTTGCAATACCCGCAAATGCTTGGTTTTATTATGCGTCCCCTCAGGCATGATGCCAACAGCCCGATCATGCTGAAGCACCTTTAAAAGGATATCAAATGTTTCCTGGTTATTATCGGAGGTTTCCACACCGTCGCGCTTCCGGTAAATAGGCAGAATGCGCAAGAAATGCAATATTTTGATAATAATTGGTTTTTGAAAAATATCGGCACGGGCTACAAATACAGGTTGCCGGTTCTTGGTAAGCAAAATACATAGGGCATCCATCAAAGCATTTTGGTGGTTTGGCGCAAAAATAACAGGGCCTTTACCGGGTACTTGTTTTGCATGAAGCACAAAAACATTCCGGTAGAAAAGCATCAGCGCCGGACGGGCGAAGAAATTCGATACAAACGCATATCCAAGCGAATATGCACTCATCTTCTGTTCTAATGATTTAGCCATTTTTCCTAATAAACCTCATTTGTGGTTTTATCATGCTAAAATATAAAAAAAGAATGAAAGAGCTATAAGCAGTAGATGAAAATTAAACAATTGTTGTTATTCAAAAAGTAGAAAATGAACATCATTGCGTACTTTCAAGAACACGAATGAAGCCACAAAACTTCAAGTGCTGAAACTCTAAGCCACTAACTTGAAACCTTAAACTTGAAATTTTAAATACCCTAGACTAGGGTAAAAACAAATAAAAAAAGAGACTGTTCGAAAACAATCTCTTTTCCTTTATATCTTTCTAATTATTTCTTAGAAATAGAACATCAAGAAAATACTGCCAGAAGGTTTGGTGTATAATTTAGTTGTACCAGCTTCTGCTCTTGCCCAAACAACATCACCGTTGTTGTCAAGTACTTGAGGCCAACTTCCTTCTCTTGTTTGCAAGGTTTGTACACTACTGGTATTAGAATTCCATGTTTCAGTAGTAAATTCGCTTTGGCGTCTTGAAACATAAGAAAAGCCTAAGTTAAATTCACCACCAATAGAGAATTGAGGAGCAATGAAAAACTCAACACCAGCAAAACCAGCTATTGATGCAGCTATCGCAGCGCCACCTTTACTTTCAGTAGGGCGGGTAGCCGGAGTGCCAATATTTCCATTATTGAAATTGTATGAACTAGGGCGTTGATTAAGAGAGGTCATCGGGTTTGACCATTCGTAAGTTTGTTTAGACGTACCATATCCAAAACCAACTTCACCACCATAGAATCCTTGTACACGGCCATGTCCACGACGGAATTCATAGCCAACGCGCAATTCTACATTGGTATAGTTATTTTTTAACACATCCACTGTAGTGGCAGTTGTGTTTAAAGGATCATTAGCACGTGCCTCATCATTTGGCACTACACCCTTCATCTGATCACTACCAATGCCCAAGCTCAATTTAGCACGGATAGCACGATCATCTTCCAAGAAATACTTACCATAAATGGTATTGCTGACGCCGTTAAACAAAGGGGCTTCATTAGTTCCGGCTTGATTAAAGAAGTTACCAACATATTTCAAAAACGGAGTTGCGTCAATACCTATAGCAAAATCACCAGCTTTAGGCAACAGGGGTACACCACGTTTACTCAAAAACGCAGGGTTTTCTGATTGATCGGATTCTTGTGCCATTGCTGCAAAACCCACGCACAGGCACAACCCAATCGACAATATGATTTTTTTCATTCGTATTCTTATAAAGAAATTAATAAATTATTGAACAGGGGCAGCTTTAAAAGTATAAGCTACATTTGTAGCAACAACCAATGTTTGACCGGCTTTTACGTTTTGGGTAGCAACTGTACTTGGCGTATAATAACCTTTTTCGCTATTTCCACCACCTGCAGGTTTTTGGCTACCGCTAAATCCGCTGAATGTAATAGCTACATTCAAACCAGCTGCACTTGCAGGAACATTAATTGTATACATACCTGTTGATTCATCATAAGAAGTTGTCAAATCAAATGCATCAGTTGTTGTTAAACGACCATTGATATCACTATACTTCGCTGTAGCAACGAATTTTACATCAGCGCTTTTTGGATAAGCAGTTGGGGTTGCCGCTGAAAGGTCTGGTTGATAAGTTACATAACCCGTAATCTTGGAATTAGCAGTCATGTCTACATTCCATGCTTCAGCAGGATCCTCATCCGAACAACTAGTTAAACCAAATGACAACGCAAGAGCTGCCATTGCAAAAACACTAAATAATTTTTTCATTTTGTTTTGATTAAGTTTAAAAACTATGTTTATTGATAAATTTCAATTTACAGAACCTCTTTGACACAAATATTATACCAAGATAATTATTAAGCCATATAAGGTTAAATAAATTTCCGTGCAATATGCTTAATTACAGAAAAATACCAAGATACAATAAATTTAAAAAAGAACGAAAAATATACTTACAAGTGTATTATTGTTAAAAATCAAATTTATAAAGTACATATTTTGACGCACAAAAGCCCACAAAATAGAAAAATCAAACATGTGCTGATTCTTCCTAAATTAAAAATACAACTCAAGTCAATATTTGTTCATTTTTTAGACAAATAAATAAGTGAATTAAAACAAGACTATACAAACCGATCTATCATATAATTTTTCCGGGAAACTTTTTAAGAATTTTAATGTTTAGGTATTAATGTAGCTTTAACCACCTGAGATCAAATGACTTTTATAATTTACATGTGTGATTCATATTAAAGCTACACCATCAATGAATTGTTTCATATAAAATAAACTGTTATGGATAAAGTAAAAATTGGGATCAATGGATTCGGTAGAATAGGGCGTTTGATATTTCGTGCCTCTTTAAATAGGAATGACATTCAAGTAGTAGCCATCAATGATTTGGTTGATGCCAATTACATGGCTTACATGTTGAAATACGATACTGTGCATGGCCAATTCAAAGGAGCCATAGAAGTAAAAGACGGAAAATTAGTAGTCAATGGCAATGCCATACGTGTTTCGTCCGAGAAAGAACCCAAAAATCTGAATTGGGGAGCCATTGGAGCTGAATATGTTGTGGAATCCACCGGGATATTTCTGACCAAGGAAAAAGCGCAAGGACATATTGACGCCGGAGCTAAATATGTGGTCATGTCCGGGCCACCCAAGGATGACACGCCTATGTTCGTACCAGGCGTCAATGAAGACAAATATCAAAAGGGATTGCAATTTGTATCCAATGCTTCATGCACAACCAACGCATTGGGAGTTGTTGCCAAAGTGCTGAATGACAAATACGGTATTGTAGAAGCGCTGATGACCACTGTACATGCAACCACCGCATCGCAAAGACCGGTAGATTCGCCGTCCATGAAAGATTGGCGCGGCGGACGGGCTGCTTCAGGAAATATCATTCCATCAACAACAGGTGCTGCAAAAGCTGTAGGCAAAGTAATTCCCAACCTGAACGGAAAAATCACAGGCATGTCATTCCGCGTGCCCACTTTGGACGTTTCAGTCGTAGATTTAACTGCCCGATTAGCAAAACCAACCAGCTATGAAGAAATATGCAAGACTTTGGAAGAAGCATCCAAAGGAAAAATGAAAGGTTTATTGGATTATACAAGGGATGATGTGGTGTCTTCAGACTTTATCGGCAATCCCCATAGCGCCATATTTGACGAAAAAGCCGGAATACAACTGAACCCAACATTTGTCAAACTAGTAGCCTGGTACGATAACGAGTGGGGGTTTTCCAACAGGGTATTGGACTTCATTGCTTATATGCAAAAGGCAAATGCTAAATAAGCATAGAAATTAATCCATGGTGTACGCGTAGGTTGGTCGGTTTATCATTCCGTGTGCGTACACCTTGTGAATAACTAACACGGTACTTATCATCAAAACCATTGTTGACAAAAGGAGACAGATAATAGCTTATTCCTCAAATTAACTTATAGTCGCACTACTGATATCGTTTCTTTTTGTACATTTGCTACGATAGATGAAGCTTAGCTTGGTTAGTTTTATTTTAGGGCAATGGACATAAGTTTTTTATTCAGGAAAGATAATACAATATCAAAACCCTATCCTACCCTTTCTCAAGCTTGGACTATTTTTGGCGTATTTTTATTCCTACAGCTATTTCTACTTTCATTGTCATTTTTGCTGTCAAAAATTCTCACCATAGATCATGGAAAACATTGGCTGGGATTTATCAACTACATCATTATGTTTTCCGGGTTACTGGTTTTTGTCGCATTCATGCTAAAAGCCAGAAACCAGAAATTGGTACTTCCAAAAAACAGAGTATCCCCGATTGTCTATCTGCTGGTATTTTCCATCATGCCATTGTCGACCATCGTATTCGAACCCATCAGCCGGTTTGTCGATTTTATCCCTTTCTCAGATAGTGCCCGTGAATATCTCGAACATGTAAAAAAAGCAACCGAAGAGGCGGCAAGCATATCACTCCCTTCATTTTTATCTATTGTAATAGCAGCCCCCATATTGGAAGAAATTATATGTAGGGGAGTCATATTGGAAGGATTACTAAAAAATGAAATGAAGCCTAAATGGGCCATCTTATGGTCGGCAATTATCTTTACCTGTTTTCATTTAAACCCTTATCAATTATTTTATCCTCTGGTAATGGGATGCTTCTTAGGTTGGGTTTATTACAAAACCCGATCGATATGGATTTGTATATTTATGCACTTTGTAAACAATGGATTTGCATTTTTTATGTTATCATCGACCATAGATCATCCGCAATACTCGTCATTTAAAGATATATTAGGGCATAAATATCTTGTGGTTTATGCGATTGCTGCAATAACCATATTTGCTTTAACATATGTGTTGAATTTATATTTTAAAAATCGAAATGGCTTGGCCTCAACAGAGAAAGGAGGAGCAGAAAATACTTAAAATAAAAATGAAGACTGGTATTTGAAATACATTTAGGATGTTTCTGTATCGAAAAGCAATAGGAACACCCAATTTTATAGCTCCAATAAAGTTGGGTGTTTTCGTTTTAAAGATCAGTTAATCTTACGGTTACTAACCTACTGACACGAAATGTATTCTTGTACATAAATAAACAAATTCTTCTTATTTCTGTTATTCTAAACGGGTTAATTGTATGCTTTTTCCCATAATTATTGAGTCAAACTTAAATTTTTCATACCATCCGGCCGAAGAGATAGCAAATAATTCAAAATATAACTTTCAATAATTGACATATATGGAAACAATCTTAAAATTCAAAATTATAACATGTGCAATTGCAGTAACAGTGTTTGCCTGTGGAATAACACAAGCGCAAATTTCCTCCCAAACACTAAAATCTATTTCCACTCCCGATAAAACACAAACCTCTCATGTAGGGACATTGGAATTTAAAGACGGGATGCCTTCGGCCAAAACTTCCCAAGCAGTTTGGGACGAATTGGATTATATCCGTGGCGTAGATGCCTTTATAAATGCTTATCCTGCTGTTTCCCAATACGCTATTCGCGATGGATTCTTAAAAGTTGGCGTTAACGACAACGAAGTCTTGGTGTTTTCAAAGCTGATGAACAGCAAATCGCTTTTCTTGACGGCCAATGCTGATACCTATTATTTCTGGACGTATTTAGATTTGAGTAAAGGACCCATCGTTGTTGAAATCCCTGTAAATGTACTCGGCGTTTTCGATGACATGTGGTGGCGTTGGGTTGGCGATTTCGGTGTTCCGGGCGCTGATAGAGGTTTAGGCGGAAAATATTTAATCGTTCCCGAAGGGTACAAAGACCAACTCCCTTCTGAAGGTTATTTTATCCGCTACTCCAGAACCAACCGCGTATCTCTGCTTGGCCGCGCATTCATCGATGAGCAACCGATTGCCGAAGTCGATAAAGTAGTGAAATCGACTTTGAAAATATATCCTTACGTTCCGGGTGGTTACGGTACTACCATTGCTTCATTCCTTGCAGGTGAAAGCAAATTAGGGCAATTGCAAAAGCCCGCCGAAACAAAATTTCATGAAGGCAGCGGATTGGTCATGAATACCATCCCTCCTGCCGACTATTCGTATTTCGAAATGTTGGACAAAGCCGTGCAGGCCGAATCTGCCGAAGCTTTGGACGCTGAAATTGCAGGGCAATTGTATGCCATTGGTATCGTGAAAGGAAAGACTTTCAATCCCGATGCACGGATGAAAAAAATATTGACTGAAGCCGCCGCTGTGGGCAATGCCGCAAGCCGCACCATATCATTTGCACCTCGTTCCAGCGAAGGTTTTGCTTATTATGGAAACAACTCTTACTGGGTAAATCCGTTGTTCCAAGGCGGATATGAGTTTTTATCACCTCCACCGGATGTTACCAGGGAAGGCGTAAAACAATATCCCAACGATGGCGCCCGCAAATTAGATGCACGCATTGCCATGTTTTATTCAGCTACAGGAATTACGCCTGCCATGTGTATGCGTTTGCCTAATATCGGCTCGCAATACTTAGGTGCATTTTTCGATTCAAAAGGCGTAGCGCTGGACGGTGGCAAAACATACAAAGTAGTATTACCAAAGGGTATTCCTGCGGCCAAATTTTGGTCATTGACTTTATATGACAACCAAACCCGCTCAATGCTCGAAACTCCGCAACTATTTCCCCGTTCAGGCAGCCAAAACTATCCTACACCCGCAGCTGTATCAGAATCTGATGGTTCTACCATAGTTTATTTTGGGCCAAAGAAGCCCGCTGATGCTAAAGAGGGCAATTGGATTCAGACCATGCCTAACAAAGGTTGGTTTGTCCTGATCCGGTTCTATAGCCCGCTTCAATCATTTTTTGACAAAACGTGGAAAGTAGGCGAAATTGAAGAAATAAAATAGTTTAACAAATAATAAAATAATCCTCCCATCTTATGAAACGAATAATTTATCTGTTAGCAATCATCGCATTGTTAACATCTTGTAACAGCAAGCAAACAGCAACAAAAGAGGTTGGAAATACACAGGCTTCCACCGAATTGGTTCAGGAAAAAGCTGTCCCCGGACCTGTACCGGGAACAATAATGACTAAAGAATATGTTTACCAAATGGGTAAGCAAATGTATTTTTGGGGTTGGCCATTGGTTAACATGCACAACCGGGTATTGGTAATGCGCCAGGTTCCTGAACCGGGTTTGAATGGCGGTGCCGTGCCTGTAGCTCCTATCGGTCAATTATGTATGTTGTCCGATTATATCACACCGGCTGAACGTTATGTAGCATGCCCCAATCAAGATGTAGTATATGGCTTCGGTATAGGCATGTTAAATGAAAGTCCTATCGTACTTCAGGTTCCCGATTTCGGCGAACGTTTTTGGATTGTACAAATGGTGAATCAACGTACCGACGGGATCGGTGGATTGGGCGCCATGTATGGAAGCAAAAGCGGTTTTTACCTGATAGTCGGCCCCGACTGGAAAGGCGAAACACCCCAAGGAATCACCAAAGTGATCTGCTCAAATACAAATATGGTAGTGGTTATTCCACGTGCATTTATGAATAATACGCCGGAAGATAAAGCAGCTATCCAACCGCTCATCAGCCAGGTGATGATGTATCCGTTAGCCCAATTCGACGGTAAAATGAAAACAAAAGATTGGACAAAGGCTCCGTCCTTCCCCGATACACATAAAAGTAGCGGAGGACAGGAAGTAGCATTCGTGATTCCAGAAAAATTCTTTGACGAATTTCCGGCTATTTTGAAAGAAGTGCCTGCATTGCCCGGCGAAGAAGCTTTGTATGGCGTGTTTAATTCGATTATGGAAGCAGCCAATAAAGATAAAGATTTGAAAGCCGCTTTGGTAAAAGCTGCTGTAGATGCCGAAAAAGAATTGATCGAACCTCTGCGCCAATTCAAAAATGTAGGTGTGCCTGTTGGTAATTATTGGAACACAACTAAAAACGGTGCCGCTTTTGGAACCGACTATTTGAGCCGTACAGCTGCTGCCCGTACCAATATTTTTGTCAACCAACCCGTAGAAACTATTTATTACAATCAGGACTTCGATGGAACCGGAAAAGAATTAAACGGTACAGCTAATTACACCATTACATTTAAAAAAGAAGAATTGCCCGCTGTCAAAGGATTCTGGTCGCTTACCGTCTATGACCAACATCATTTTTTCTATCAAAATCCTGAAAAGATTTACTCGTTGGGAACCAAAAATAAAGACTTGAAATTCAATGCCGACGGTTCGTTAACCATTTATTTGCAGAATAAAAAACCGGAAGGTGACAAAGCGTCAAACTGGTTACCCATTCCTCGCGCTAAATTTGGATTCCTACTACGTGCTTACTGGCCGGAAGAATCTATGGTAAAAGGCTATACTCCGCCTGCAGTAGCAAAGGCGAAATAATGTAAACACTAAAAAATTAATCTGAAATGAAAATTTATAAAAATTTCGTTATCGCAGGAATGTTGATACTTTCATCAGCTTTCATATTGAGTTGTGATGGTGGAAAAACGCAACAAAATAAAGCATCCGGAAATACTGTTGAAACTCCGTTTGGTATCATTCAAATGGATGGTAATATCATCGCCAAACAGGATGTAGATAAAATATATACGGAGCTCGCTTTTCAACAGGCAACTCAAAGTTATATGTGGGCTATTCCATTGGTATCTTTTGCGCAATGGCAATATACGCATGAAAACGTTTTTGGAGCAAAGAGTGGTGATATTGTCTTGTATACAGGTTATGAAAACTTGATAAAAATTCTTACGGCCAATGCCACTACGCCTTATCTGGTGACATTTATTGATATGGCAAAAGACGGGGCTTTTATTATCGAACTCCCTGCGGGAAACGTGGCTGGCGGTCTGGCCGACATGTGGCAACAGGAAATCGCGGCATTGGGTGAAATGGGTGCAGATAAAGGAAAATCGGCAAAATATCTTTTGCTGCCGCCCGAAGGAAAAGATAAGGATGTGAAATTGCCTGGATATACGGTTGTTAAATGTCCGATGAACAATGTTTTCCTCGGCTTGCGGGTACTTGATCCCGACCCTTCGAAAATGCAGGCTATTGTTAGCCAAATCAAAATTTATCCTTATTCAACCCGTACTAAACCAACTCAAAATAAAGTTTTGACTCCGCCACAAGGCAAAGATTATTTATTAGGGCAACCGCGCGAATTAGAATATTGGCAACGCCTACATGCCATTATCCAGGAAGAACCCGTACAAGAACGCAATATGTTCTATATGGCCATGCTTCAAAACCTGGGTATTGAAAAAGGAAAACCTTTCAACCCAACAGAAGCACAAAAGAAAGCATTGCTGGATGGTGCAAAATATGGCGAGCTGATGACGCAGGCCATCACTTATGACAAGCGTTTCCCGAATATCAAACATTGGAGTGATCGTGGTTGGGAATATGTAATCACAATGGATAATGCCGAACAACGCACGGCCAATTACGAAGAGCTACTCCAACGTACAGTCTATTTCTACGAAGCGGTTACTTTCTCAAAAGCAATGATTAGCTCTACTCCCGGACAGGGGCAAGCCTATCTCGGAAGCTATACGGACAAAAGTGGTGCATGGCTCGACGGCGCTAAAAGCTATTCTTTACATGTTCCTGCAAATCCGCCTGCCGCCCACTTCTGGTCGCTCACAGTATATGATTCGGAAACCCGTTGCCTGATTGTCAACGAACAAAAAAATGCTGATTTATCGTCACGAAAAGATTTAATTAAAAACGCTGACGGTTCCGTTGATCTCTATTTCAGCCCCAAAACTCCTGCTGGAAAAGAAAAAAACTGGGTTCAAACCGTTCCCGGAAAACATTGGTTTGCTTACTTCCGTTTCTATGGGCCAACTGAACCATATTTCGACAAGAGTTGGAAGATGGATGATATGATGGAAATGAAATAATTAACGGCAGTTGAAAACCAATTCCGGTAAAAAAGATTCAATAACAAGAAAATAGAGAAATTTCAGAAAATATAAAAGCTTTCGGTTATGCCGGGAGCTTTTTTTGTTTTAGAAAATGATGTTGAACCGGTAAAAAAGTTGCAAGCAAAAAAGCTTCCGTTCGCCAAAGGTCATACAATTATTCCGAAACTGTTTCTTAAAAACCCTCCTGTCGGAAACCAGGAAAATGTGTTGCTTCCTGACGATTTGATTAAATATCTATAAATTGCGGACATTGTCTTTTGTTGATTCTTACGAAATTTTACTTCATTGCAAAAAGATGGTTTGTTGCGTTTGATCCGGCACAACCCGGTAAATCCCATTTATATATTGATTGTTATAGTGCGACAGTTCAGTATAAAACTTCGAGAAACTATACGGGAACAGGAAAAAGAGTAACAAGATTAATGAATTAACTCGTAGTGCATTTGGAGAAAAACTTCTATATTGCAATTCGGCTAAAGCCTTAATAGCATTGCATTTATCATCCGTTGGATAAACTTAGCAAAGCGATTTCATGAGCCGAAGGCGAGTAATCCAATGGCAATGAATTTGATGATTCTCATTGCCGTCCAGCTTTAGCTGACGGCTACAAATTTGACTCATTACTAGGGCTTTAGCCAAAATGATAAATGAAACTCATTTTCTAAATGCACTATCGGTTGAATTAATTATTTTGTAATTTTGTACTAAGACAGAATAAATTCCTTCTATAAAAAATTCTAAGATGAAAAAGCTCACTGGTTGGCTGATCATAATTTTATGTTCAGTGTTTTTGCTACTTTTCGTAGCTGTTCTAATAGAAATAATTCCTGAAATGATGGATAAAATGACAACTAAAGATGTTATAAGTGCTGTTGTCGGTTTTATTGTTATTATTATTTTATTGGTTGTAGGATTGATGAATGGTTTAAAGAGAATAAGGAAGGACAAAATAGCGAGAATAGTAAATTATACTGACACTCTCGACATCAACTTGACCGGTCGGATAGCATACATAGATTATAGAAATTTAATTCTGGGACTAAGCTATAAAAAGCCTGTCTCTATAGTATTGATTTGTTTGGTTGTCCTTGCTTCGCTATCTTTATTCGTGTATGATAGCGAAACTGATCAAATCTACTTATATATATTTATATGTTTGTTTTTGGGATTTCTCTTTTCTCCAATTATTACACTTAAACAGATCAAAAAGACTTATCAAACAAATAAAATATTT
>JAVBPN010000336.1:0-8348 GCA_031549585.1 Bacteroidales bacterium | reverse complement strand
ATAAAACAAAAAGAGGTTGATTATGTTTAAATCAACCTCTTTAACCTTTATTAACTTGAAAAATTCGAGTTATTCCGGTAAAATCAGATTTTCCTGGTTTATTTACGAGCCGCTGCGGCATTTCTTGCATCAGCCGCTGCTTTCATATTTTCGGTTACTTTGTCGATTGTAAAAGTAGCAGGGCTTTGACGAGGAGGAAAATCCTTATAAGTTTCCAAATAAGCTGAAACCATATCAATTATATCAAATATTAAGAAGTTTTTATCAAACATCCATTTTTCATAATTGGTAGAACCGTCGTAAGCATATTCATATGGATCTTGACGCAAGTCGATAAGGAATGGAGCCTTCAAATTAGCCAAAGGTGTTCTCCAGATAGCCATACCGGTAGCTTCCTGTAATGCAAAGGTAGCTTTATATTGTCCCTTGCGGGCAGCACACAAATTGCCATCGTCATCAAAATAGTAAAATTCATTACGCAAGGATTTATCAATTTTTCCTTCTAGGAAAGGAAGTTGATTGTATCCATCCAAATGCACTTTAAATGTCTTGCTTCCTGCTCTCACTCCTTTAACAGCGTTTGCAACCAGATTGACATCACCACCCGCTGCTGCAACTAACGTAGGTAACCAATCTTCAGCAGAGAATATATCATTGATTACCGTACCTGGTTGGATACGCCCAGGCCAACGAACTACACAAGGCACACGTACCGCACCTTCCCAATTGGTATCTTTTTCAGAACGGAAAGGAGAAACGCCGCCATCAGGCCATTGGTTTTTCATGGCTCCGTTGTCGGTTGTATAAATAACAATGGTATTATCGGCTATACCCAAATCATCTAAAAGTTTCAAGAGTTCGCCTACCATACCGTCGTGTTCCACCATACCATCAGCTTGCAATCCAAGGCCTGTTTTCCCCTGCGAAGCAGGTTTAAGGTGAGTATTCACATGCATACGGGTAGCATTGAACCATGTGAAGAAAGGTGTTCCTGCTTTAACCTGGCGATTGATAAAGTCTTTTGCTGCTGCCAAGAATTCTTCATCCACTGTTTCCATCCGTTTTTTGGTTAATGGCCCAGTATCTTCCACTTTACCATCGGCAGTAGAACGCAGCACGCCACGCGGTTTATGCTTGGCAAGGAATGCCTGATCTTTCGGATATTCCGGTTGTTCCGGCTCTTCTTCTGCATTCAAGTGGTAAAGATTTCCGAAAAATTCGTCAAATCCATGTTTGGTCGGAAGGTATTTGTCCTGATCGCCCAAATGGTTTTTGCCAAATTGTCCGGTAGCATAACCGAGTGGTTTCAAGAACTCAGCTATAGTCGGGTCTTCTGCTTGCAAACCGACAGGCGCACCGGGCATACCTACTTTAGTCAAACCCGTACGGAACGGGCATTGCCCTGTAATGAAAGCCGCACGTCCTGCTGTACAACTTTGTTGCCCATAATAGTCGGTAAACAGGATACCGTCTTTGGCAATCTTGTCAATGTTGGGCGTTTTAAAACCCATAAGTCCATGACTATATGCACTGATATTGTGATATCCAATATCATCTCCAAAAATCACCAGGATATTCGGTTTTTTTGCCTGTTGCGCTTCCGCCTTTTGGGGAACAACAGCGCCAGCAGCTAAAACAGCTCCCACGGCTGCTACTTTGCCGCAATTTCTTAATTTATCTTTTAAATTCATTTTCAATTAAATATTAAATTATTAAAACCCTTTAAAGGTTATCTCTCAGAAGTTGACCTCTCACGATATACATAAAACAAAAAGAGGTTGATTATGTTTAAATCAACCTCTTTAACCTTTACTAATTGGAAATTTCTGAGTTATTCCGGCAAAATCATTTTTTAGTTAGGTTTCAAGGTTTCTAACTCTTTCAGGCGCTTCATAGCTTCTTGCTGTTTGAGTAAACCATAATTGATGCCTGAGGGATTCAATGAACTACCGGCCTGGGAAGGGTATTTTTCAAAATCTGCAAAGAAATCTTTTACTTGTTTTTGTATAGGAACCAACAGCCACATCTGCTGCATACTCCATTCCGTCTCCATCCCGCTTTCGTCTTTCCGCTCATAGGGATCCATTCGCAAGTTATATACCCTTGCCCAAGAAGTCACTACACGATGAGAAGTAGCAATATTTCCTTCGGAAGCCACTGCAAATGCCACTTTCCAATCGTCCCAACGAATAGCGTTCAAATTGCCTGATTGGTCGAAATACATGATGTTTTCGCGGGGACCTTTGGCCACTTTCCCTTGGAAATAAGGCATGAAATTATAGCCATCTAAATGAACTTTAAAGTTCTTTCCGGCTCCACTCCAACCTTTGGCCATTTGTTCTTTAATATCGGGAACTCCTGCTGCCGCACACAGTGTAGGGAATAAATCCAACAAAGAAATTATTTCATTACATTCTGTTTGAGGTTTAATCACTCCCGGCCAACGCATCAACATCGGGATACGGAAACCACCTTCCCATGTCGTACCTTTTTCGCCTTTGAACGGCATCATACCACCATCAGGCCACGAAGCCACTTCACCACCGTTATCGGTTGTATAAACCACAATTGTATTATCGGCAATTCCCAAATCATCCAATTGCTTTAGTAGTTCGCCAATCATATTATCATGCTCTTTCATACCATCAGCTTCAATACCTTTGCCAGTAAGCCCTACCGATGCCGCTTTTAAGTGAGTAAACACGTGCATGCGGGTAGTGTTAAACCATACGAAGAAAGGCTTATCCGCCTTAACCTGTCGATTAACAAAGTCCTTATAAGAAGCAAAGAATTCGTCATCAATCGTTTCCATACGTTTCTTGGTCAAGGGGCCGGTATCTTCTACTTTACCATCGGCCGTCGATTTCAACACACCACGGGGGCCGTATTTTTTACGAAATTCGGGGTCTTTCGGATAGAAATATCCTTCCGGTTCTTCTTCGGCATTCAAATGATATAGATTACCAAAGAATTCATCAAAGCCATGCTTTGTCGGAAGATGTTTGTCCTGGTCGCCCAAGTGGTTCTTACCGAATTGGCCGGTTGCATAGCCTTGTGCTTTCAACACATCGGCAATCGTCGGCATCCAGTCGGTAATTCCATGGTCATCACCCGGCATACCGATAGTAAGTAAACCCGTACGAAACGGTTCCTGCCCCAAAATAAATGAAGCTCTTCCTGCTGTACATGATTGTTGTCCGTATGCATCCGTAAATATAATACCTTCCTTGTATAGGCGGTCAATATTGGTTGTGTGGTAGCCCATCAATCCACGTGTGTAGGCGCTGATTTGCGACTGCCCAATGTCGTCACCGAAAATCACCACAATATTCGGTTTTTTTGCCTGTTGCGCTTCCGCCTTTCGGGGAACAACAATGCCAGCGGCTAAAACTGCACCAACGGCAGCTATCTTGCCGCAATTTTTTAATTTATCTTTTAAATTCATGTTCTTAAATATTAAATTATTAAAAACCAATAAAGGTTAGCTCTCAGAAGTTGATTGCTCACGAGGCATAGAATAAACAAAAAAGGGGGGGATTATATTAAAATCCCCCTTCTAAATCCCTTTTATTTAAATTCTTCAGGAATCACCTTAGTTAAGCCCATTCCCCAAGGTTGGTAAGGAATATTGGGATAATCCTTAAATTCTTCTAGAAAAGAAATCAACTTCGGGTTCATTTTAATTGCCATCCAAGCATTGTCTTGTCCTGCATAGCGACCGGGCGAAGTTTTTAAATCACCGCGAGTCGGAGCAGCACCATTAAAGATTAAGTCATAATTTTCACCCGGATCTTGCCATAAATCATAAATAGCAGGCGGATTTAACGGAAGTTCGGGACCTAACCAAGTATCCTTGGCTGTGAAAACCATCTTTAGGTTGGTATATCGGATCGCCCCAAAGTATTGGTCATTAAAATAAGCGAAGAAATCCCTTTTGCCTGGGCCTTTTCCTAATATATAATCACTGTTGTCGATACCGTCGAAAATGATTTTCCTGCCAGTGTTATCTTGCCAATAATAAGGTGGTGGCGTTCCACCTGCAAGTTTCACAAAAGTAGGCCACCAATCCATGTGGCTCATCATATCCGTAGCCACGCTTCCGGCAGGGATATGTCCCGGCCACCATGCAATGGCAGGACAACGGAAACCACCTTCAAACGGAGTCCCTTTCATACCACGGAACGGAGTGTAACCGGCATCAGGCCATGCATCGACCCAAGCTCCATTGTCGGTTGTCCAAACAACAAGTGTGTTTTGATCGATTTTCAAATCGCGCAATGCTTGCAGGATTTGTCCACTGTTATCATCTAATTCCATCAAGGCATCCAAATAAGGCATTCCACCGGGAGACTTTCCTTTCCAACGGTCAACCGGATTATTCGGATTATGCACTTTTAAGAAGTTTACGTACATAAAGAATGGTTGATCACTTTTTGCATTCGCTTTAATCCATTCAATTGTTTTAGCGCGAATATTATCATCACCTGTTTTCAGATTTTGGTAATTGAAATTTTCGGTAACAACTTTTGCTTTTTGTCCGGCTTTGCCTTCAAATTCGGAAAGTACAGCCAAATCTCTCCATTCTTTCATGAATTGAGGATCGTTTCTCGGAAAGTTCGGATGTAATCCCGGATCTTCATAGGCATAAACTCCTGCATAGTAAGGAGTCATATGGTACATTTCATCAAATCCGACAGAAGTCGGAAAGTTTTCTTCTTTGTCACCCAAATGCCATTTACCCAATTGCACAGTTTTGTAACCTAATTGTTTCATGGCTTGTGCTATTGTGGGTGTTTCTTTTTTTAATCCGTTCGGATCGCCGGGTGCAAGCACCGAAGATAATGAGGTACGGATGGGAACACGTCCGGTAACAAACGATGCGCGCCCCGCCGTACAACTCGCCTGCCCATAGTAATTGACAAAACGCATTCCTTCGCGCGCCATACGATCCAAATTCGGCGTAGGAGCTCCACGCATTACGCCGCCCCCATAACAACCCAAATCGCCAAATCCGACATCGTCGGTCATGATAACAATGATATTGGGTTTTGATTTTGCCTGCTGTGCATCTATATTTTGAGGTAGCACAGACCCTGCGGCCAAAACTGCACCAACGGCAGCTATTTTACCGCAATTTTTTAGTTTGTCCTGTAGATTCATTTTTGTGCTGTTTTACTTAAAAACTTATGTAAACAGACACTTTATTTAATTCTGAATATCTATGATGTAGTTCAAAACTGTTTCTGCTAATAACGCGTCTGTTAGGCGAGTAAGCCCACTATTAATAACAAGGTATTCTTTGAGTTGTTCAGGCGTTACGTCATTCTCAGCAGCTATCCTTTTGATTCGTAGATCACTATCCTTTTCATCCACTTCTATACTATCCTGATCAGCAATTTTTTTCAAAATAAGCATCAATTTAACCCTGTTTTCAGCAGCATTTTTCTCCTCGTCCGATGCATCCTCTGCAATAATTTCAGAATATTTTAATTCATTTTCAATGAAAGACGGATGCAACGCTATATCTGTTTGAGCTAAAAGCTTCTCTGAAATTTCATCCAATTTGACATCCTGTTCCGGTGATTGTAAATTCAATTGTTGATAATCGGGAAGCTCAAATTGAGGCATTTCGATGAAGTTGGCCTTGAATTGTAAATTCTGATCTTTTTTCAACTCGCTTTCTGTTATTTCAATGGGCGAACCTGCCGTCATTGATTTTTCTTTCAACGCCTTACGGCATAAGCGAGTAGATGCAACAGCCAATAGATCATTTTTGATGTGATTTCTGAAATACGATTCAATAGCGCCTACCGGAGCTTTTCCTGCACGAAATCCTTTGAACGGGAATTTTGCGTATTTTTTCAATAGATCATTATAATCCGCTTCAATCATTACCCAAGGAACAGTAATGAGCAATTCTTTTTCGTATTCGTTAATGTGTGTTACTGTGATTTCCATATGGTTTAATTAGACCGTAAGACATGTAAGACCGTAAAACCGTAAGATATATTGCGTATTGGTCATGAGGGTATATCATCAGCTACTTCGTAGCCCAGCAGGTGGACAATTTGCCTCATATACGGATCAATGTGTGAAAAATAGCTGTGCAAACCCTTGCATAAGTAATTTAACCCCGGTTCTCCCTGAGCGGTTTTTAATAACCTGTTTTTAGGACATTCACCGGAACAAGCAAATAGGTAACGGCATTGCCGGCATTTGACCGGAAGCGAATAGTCTTTACTATATCCGAATTTCTCTTGGCCTTCCGATAATGCCATTTCGAGCAATGGTTTTTCGCTGATGTTGCCCAATTTATATTCGGGATATACATAATGGTCGCAAGCATATATGTCGCCATTATGTTCCATGGCAAGGCCTTTTCCACAAATAGGAGAAAATATACATAAAGGAGATGGCTTACCCATCCATTGCTCCACTGCACTGTCAAAAAACGGAACATAAATTTGTCCTAAGTCCTTTTCATACCATTCGTCAAATATTGCATTTAAAAAATCGCCATATTCCTCTGGCTCCACAGACCAAGACGAAACGAACGAATCAGGATGTTTGGGATTCGCTTTTGGTGAATTTTCATAAGGCATATCATTGATGTTCCAATATTGAGGCGCTGTGGTCGTAAAATTTTTAGGCTCCACAATAGGAATAAATTGCATCTGTTTACTTTTTACCTTATCCCTTAAGAAACGGTAAACGTCCAACGGATGCTTGGCATTCAGATCGTTGACGACTGTTAAAGTTGCAAAACGAACATGGTGCTTGTTTAATAGCTTTGCCGATTCAAAGACTTTATCAAAAGAGCCTTTACCGTTGGTATATGTCCTGTATGTATCGTGCAAACGCTTGGGGCCATCAATACTTAATCCCACCAAAAAATCATTTTCGCGAAGAAATTCACACCATTCATCATTCAATAACGTTCCATTGGTTTGTAAGTCGTTTTCGCAACGGACATAGGAAGGCGCATATTTTTTCTGCAATCCGACCACCTTTTTAAAAAAGTCCAAACCCAATAAAGATGGTTCTCCGCCTTGCCATGAGAAAACTACTTCATGTGCATTTTGTTGTTGAATGTATTGCTTGATAAAATCTTCGAGGATTTCATCAGAAATACGCCAACGGCTATTGGTCTGTAACAAATCGGATTTGCTCAGATAATAGCAATAATCACAATTGAGGTTACATACCGGGCCTGTCGCTTTAATCATAGCGTGCATGCGTACCATAGGTTTTCCCCGAAACAAGCGTCTACTCTTATCTGATGAAGCGGTCATGTGATAATTCGTTTAGCTTTTTAAACAATAAAAATTACGAAAAGTTCATCAATTGCAATAAAAAAGACCCATCAGAAAATCTGTATCCTCTGATATAAGAAGTTGTCTAAATTTTGAATTCAAAAAGCCTATGGAAAGAATAATTTTCTTCAATAATTATCCGCAATCAATCCTATAATCCCTATTCGGGATTTACGCTCGGTAGAATAAATAATTTATGAACACAGCCAGCATCCTGTAAGGATGCCATATGGAATGTCGCCCCTGTTTCTACCAAGCGATAATACCTATGGCATTAATTTAGGATACGTTGCGAATAATCATATTTTCTTATTAATCCAGAAGCAATAATTTTTATCAGAACACACTATACCTAATCATTCAACCTTTGCCCTATATTTACCTCCGTTACAATCAATATCACCAGGATCGTAACAAAATACTTCGCCGCCTTCACCTTGTGTCAAAGCTTCCATATTGCGTAAAACTATTTGGTTGTCCATAGTTTGATCAGAAGCAAAATTGACATGCAATGCTGCCATCCATATACATGCAAAACAAAACATAGCGCCCAATAAAAGTCTTAGTTTTTTCATGGTTATTATATCAATAGGGTTTAATAATACGACAAAGATAAAATAAAACAGGCATTTTCAAATATTTTTGTTTATTTTTTTGTCATATTCTGAAAATAATTCTAATTTTGTCATCATCAAAACTATTTCTCATGAACATGAAGAAAATTTACGCTAAATATATTGGTACGGCTGCTTTGGTTGTTTTACTTGTGCTACAGGCTGCTTGGGTGAATAGATTGTATCGTATGTCTTTATCAAATTGTCACCAAACTATGGATCAATGTCTAACACAAGCAACGAATGAAGAATTAAGGATGCGCTTGGTTTCATTGGGTGCTAATTTTATCATGTTTAATGCACCGTATGCGGACACTGCAACATTCATTACTAAAACGATTACTACTCCTGATACTGTTTTTAGTGTTCGTATCAATAAAAACGACCCGACTGCTCCGTTCAAATTTCATCAATATGTGCT
>JAVBPN010000297.1:0-3882 GCA_031549585.1 Bacteroidales bacterium | reverse complement strand
TGTCCGATTATGTCGAATACAACATGTATGCCCACCCCAAAGGTATATCTGACTCTGTGTTGGTTCAGAATTACATTTACAATCACCCGCGATTCCTGCAAAACAACCGGAAGGTAATTGATCAAACACCTAAATTGATCGAGCTTTTTTCGGATATGTATATTCCTTATCCTTTTGCTAAAGAGAAATATGGACATTGTGTCGCTCCAATGGGTGGTGGTATGGAACATCAAACTATGACAACTTTATCCGAATTTAGCCTTTTGTTGGTAGCGCATGAATTAGCTCATCAATGGTTCGGTGATTTGGTCACTTGTGCCTCTTTTCAAGACGTATGGATCAATGAAGGATTCGCTAGTTATTCAGAATATCTGACATTAGAGCGAATGCCGGATTGGGGCGATGCTACCGATTGGATGAAAAATGCGCATTGGATGTCTTCTTTTGAAACAGGTTCGATATTTGTTCCCAAAGAAGAGGCTTTTTCTAACTGGCGTATTTTCAACAATGGCCTTACATACAAAAAAGGAGCGGCTTTGGTACATTATATCCGCTATATGGTTAATAATGACGATTTATTTTTTGATGTATTGCGTGGATTTTTGTTGCAGTATAAATATTCTACTGCTACCGGGCTTGATTTTAAAGCCTTTTTGGAAAAGAAAACCGGCCTTGATTTTACACAATGCTTCAATCAATGGTATTTTGGCGAAGGATTCCCGGTTTTTGATATTGCTTGGACCACTGTAAGTAATCAGCAATTGGATATTTTAATTAAGCAGATAGGGAAATCCGCTTCTAATCCTTTATTCGTAACAGATTTAGATATTTTGGTCAAAAGGGGAAGTCGCCCGGATACGTTGCTGCGCTTGCCGATCCGGTCGAATAAGGAACTATTCAGTGTCAAAATTTCGGGTGAAGTTTCAGAATTGGTAATCGACCCCAAATATTATGTTCTTAAAGAAGTCCGAAGTAATCAATATCTGAAAGACTTGCCTACCGAAGACAATTTTGTGGTTTGCAATAGCCAAATCGGTAGCAAACAAAACTTAACTGTTCGTTTTGCCGAACCAATCGACGGCCCTTGCATCGTTAAATTAACCGATCCATTGGGAAAGCAAGTTCTTGATGAACGAATCGTTAATAAAAAAACGAAAACAGATGTTTCTATGAAAAAACTCCTAAAAGAAACATACATTTTATCGGTTGAATACGCAGGAAACCGATATGTACGTAAAATTGAGAAAACAGCCAATTAAATTATGTAACGAATTAAGTGACTTCTACAATTGCGAGCAACAGCGAAGCAATCCTTTTATTATTATGAGATTGCTTCGTCGTTCCTCCTCGCTATGACGTAATTTTTTGATTTTTAGCAATATCCTGTTTTATTAAAATTTATAGGATAGCTGAATTTTCATTTCGCGGTATTTATTTCCTTGTATTTCATTAAGCCCACTACTAATTGATTCTCTATCGGGATAATAGGTTGTAGCGTATTTGCAACGTAAAGCTATATGCTTTCCCAACGAATACGTTAAAAGCAAATATATCCGCATCCCCTGATCATAAAATGACGGGATACTAAATGCATAAAGCATATCATTTTCATAGGAATATATCCGGGAATTATAGTCATCCGTGTCAAACAAAGCATAACGAAACGTAACACGCAATGGAAAACGCCTAAATGTGTTGATTGTAGCATATACATCTTGGGCAATGTAATATCCGTTACTCTTTGCTCCTTCTTTTTTGTATTCTTTGATTTCTACATGATTACCTATTCCACATCCGTCTGCGATTTGATGCGAAAAAACTATTTTTCCGGCCATGGTATGAACATCGGTTATTGTGCTGCTGATTGGTTCTGTGGCATTCTCTTCTTTTTCCTTATAACGTGTTTGGATGTATATTTTAGTTTGCGGAGATGGCGCATAATCTGCTTGAAGCATTGCTTCCCGGCCAAGGGATGGAGCATCTGTCCGGTAACGAAGCCAAGGAAATCGAAAAATATCCAGATAAGAAGAAAATTTCCAATTACCGCCGGTATTCCAATTCCAACCGACATAAAAACCTTCTTCATTGGTATTGGCTGAATTTTCGCCCAATGCCCGGCCATACAATGCATGAAAATCTTTGGCATAATTCCGGTACAAGATATTGGCAGTCAAATGTTCACTAACAAATAATTGCAATCCATAAATCATTCCGGTTGCACGATTATGGCTTAATGCTTGTTCACCAAAGAAAATGGCATCGCCTAACCTAAACCGGAAGTCAACGCTGTAGTTGGCGTTTGATTTTCCCGAAAAAGCAAAATGATTGTAGATGTATGCATTGGGAACATAAGCTGCATCGTATTCATAATATACGGCAGTTGCCCCCACGTGCAGATTTGGCCGTGTGATCGAAACATTTGTACCGGCAATTTGCTCTTTAACAGCATCTTTTTGAGCTTGTTCATTCGGGGTCCTGTGGTATCCACTTGTTCCGAACGAAGAAAAAGCAACAGTCTGGTTATCCGGATCACGCTCGGAAATGGTTGCATCAATGGCTTTGTTGGAATAAAAAATACTTATTTCCATTGGATTAATTTGAATAGTCGTCCCTGCTCCGCGCAGAAATTTATTTTCTTCCAACGAGCTATATTTTCGTAATCCGCTGTTGTAGCGCATACTGTTCATGATCATGGCGCTTTTGCCGTAATTCATGCCCGACCACATCACCAAGCCTTGCCCAAAATCGGCTCGAAAATCTCCTAATGTGATGGTTTTAATGTGTCCTTTAGGATTGATCTGTAAATGAAAGGAATAAAAATCATACCCATAAGGATTATTCCCGCGAAAAAACTCTTCTCCAGCATCCTTTTCAGCAGAAAACCCCAAATAAAACCGATCAGAATAACTGAATGAATATTTAAAATATGTTTTGACCGGGCTTCCTAAAAATCTGTTTTTTACCGAGTCGGGTAAAAGGTAGCCTTTGGGCCGGGTAAGCGTTGTCTGTCCGCCTATAAGCAGCCTGCTTTTTCCATAACGAACAACATTGCGAGGTTTTACAGATTGCTTGGGCTTTTGTTCCAATGATATGAATGGTATTAAAATTTGGGCTAATTCAGGCGTAAAGCCATATAAATAGGCTATTTCGTAGTATGATGTAATTGCTCCATTTCTCTTCACATGATCCAATATACTATTGATTTGGAATTCTGTTAGCCAACCAATTCGCGCAAGGTCGTCATGAGTAGCGTCATTGACATGCACCGGATTTTCTGCCAAATCCTCCAACATTTCCATGAGTTGTTCCATATCTTGATCCTCTTCGTTCTGCGCTGCTATATCGGTTAGGATACTTTGTAGCACATCGCTTTCAAGCATGCCACTTTGCGCCACTATGTTCAAAGGAAGCAGTGAAAAAATGAGATAGAGGTATAATCGAACGATTCGTTTCACAGATTGGCTGTAATAGAAATATGTGGACTGTAACCCAGAAATTTATGATGACTGAATGACATATCAATAGCAAAATGATTCCACCCATATCCGATTCCAAACGCATATTGGTTGATGAATCCGGATGAAACGCCACACCTCAAGTACAGACTTTTTAACGGATTGAATTCCAATGCGCCTTTGAAAACGGCTTTCATCCGCATATCCTTTTCTGTTTCGGCACAAATGGTCGCTTTTCCTTGTATGTTATAACCAACGCCCAAGCGCATGATTGTGGGTATTCGCTCTTCGGGATTAGCGCTTTGTTTGGTTTGTGTCGGATTAAACACATGCAACCCAATAGTCAAATGATCTATTGGTTCGCACAAAAGACCGACCTCGGCACATAAAGCGCCGAAATTGCCATATTCTTCGGAAAAATGGGTTC
>JAVBPN010000245.1:0-19988 GCA_031549585.1 Bacteroidales bacterium | reverse complement strand
ATTGGGTTGCCAAATTATAAGTGCCCAAAATGTGAATGGAAAATGGGGCAAAGAAAAAGCAGTCAATATAGCTAAAGTGGGGGATAGTGCTGTGGTTGCCCATCCGGCAATTTCGCCTGACGATTTGACTTTATACTTTGTTTCAGATATGCGCGGTGGACAAGGAGGAAAAGATATTTGGAAAGTTACCAGAAGCAATACAGGTGATGAATGGGGAGCCCCTGAAAATTTAGGGCCGGAAATTAATACTGCCGGCGATGAAATGTTTCCATATGTCCATGCGGACGGAACACTTTATTTCTCATCAAACGGTCACATCGGTATGGGCGGTTTAGATATATTCAAAGCCAAAGATGAAGGCGGCCATTGGGTAGTTGAAAATATGGGATATCCGATCAATTCATCAGCCGACGATTTCGGTATTACCTTCCAAGCTAATTTAGAACGGGGATTTTTCTCTTCAAGCCGTACCAGCAGAGGAGATGATGATATTTTTGCTTTTTCACTTCCTCCTCTGGCTTTCAATTTGGTGGGAGTTGTCAAAGACGAGAAGACCGACAAGGTACTGCCTGAATCAATAGTGAAAATTATTAGTAGCGATGGTATCACGAATGAAATGACAACTGACAAAGACGGATCATTTAAGACGACATTGAAAGTGAATACAGATTATGTATTTATTGCGTCGAAAACCGGATACCTTAATGGAAAGGAACGTGAAACAACTAAAGGGTTAGAACGTAGCAAAGATTTCAAAATTACCATCTTATTGGCCTCTATAGCCAATCCGATCGAATTGCCCAATATTTTCTATGATTTTGCTAGATGGGATTTGAGGCCTGAATCAATGGTCGCTTTGGACAAGCTGGTTGAAACGCTCAATGACAACCCTAATATTACTATTGAATTAGGTTCTCATACAGACTCTCGTGGTTCGGATGCAGATAACCAAGTCCTCTCGCAAAGACGTGCACAATCGGTTGTCGATTATTTGATTGAGAAAGGAATTGCGGCAAACCGGTTGACGGCTAAAGGTTATGGAGAAGGGCAACCTAAGGTAGTGGATGCAAAGATGGCAGAACTAAATCCATTCTTGCGTGTAGGGGCTACATTGACGGAAACTTATATTAATTCTTTGACAAGCAAGGACGAGCAGGAATTAGCACATCAGCTTAACCGCCGTACAGAATTTAGAGTACTTCGTACAGACTATAAATAAACATTATACTCTTAATGAAATCAGGGTTATGATTTAATCACAACCCTGATTTTTGTTTTCCATTGAGACCTAACAAATCTCGAAGACTGGTTAGGTTTTGGATATAAAGTTATTCGTATTTACGGCGTAAAATCTCGCTGTAAATCACTGCTTCGCGTATATCAAATTCGAACTCGAGATCATTATCTTTTAGCTCTTCTTCTGTGAGGAATATAGGATCTGGTTCGGGGGCAATGATTGGTTGATATTTTGTGAAAGTATTTTGATACTGACGTTCTGGTATATATTGAGGTGCTATATATTCGGGCACTTCGGGAATAGTTTCCAATGATTGTGCTTCCTCTTCCACCTCTTCTTCCATTGAAACCGGAGTCGGTTGTTGCATTTGCTTGAAAATATCTTCAAGAGTTTTTCTGATATCAGGAGCATGTTCGCCGGTTTGCTCTTCTTGATCGGTAGGAGCAGGCGGCTGAGCCATTTCCTTCGTTTTTTTAATGTATTTCTCAATAGCGCCCAATACCATCAAGCCAACAGCAATAATGATATATAACCAACCTCCTCCTATTTCGGCTTTGAACATATACCTAGATGTAATTAATAAGGATAGAACGGATTGTAATAGTCATACATTCCGTTACCTTGTCCGTTTGAATATCCGAAACGTGCGCCAATAGTGATATTGGGAGTTAATTTATAATCAATTCCAAAATGCATTGATTCATTAGTCGCACTGTAAGGGCTGACTTCCCGGAGTGGCCCGGAAGGTGTGAGGTTTTTCCTCACATACCCATTGATACGAATTCTATCGTTGAGGTAATATAATCCTTCGGCAAAGACATACGCTCCTGTAACTCCTTGTCGCGAAGAATTATTTTCTTGTGCCGGCAACAGACTATATTGTGTTATTCCTATGCCCGTATTGATAAATAAGCGTGGTGTAGCTCGAAAGCTGACAGAAGGAGCCACATAGAACGCTGAACCATATCCGGGAGAAAATATAACTCCTGTGTTTACAGATGTGCCGTCATAATGGGGTTTAAATAATGGCTGCTCATCCGCCGTAGGCTCTTGAGCCGGCGATTGCGCTGCCATATTTGCTGTGATCCAACAAAGACAGATAAAAATCAGATATCTTTTCATCTGTTCAAAATTTAATTAATACCTAAGGATTATTCGCTTTTCCCTTTTTTCGGCATTGATGGTTTTGAAATAGATTCCCGCATATTGGTATCGGCCTCAATGTTTTTCATTTTATAATAATCCATGATGCCGAGATTTCCGTTTCTGAATGCTTCCGCCATTGCTTTGGGAACTTCTGCTTCCGCTTCCGTTACTTTGGCACGGGCTTCTTGTATTTTGGCTTTATTTTCTTGTTCGAGCGCTACCGCCATTGCTCTCCGTTCTTCTGCTCTGGCCTGTGCAATATTCTTATCGGCATTTGCTTGATCCATTTGCAACTGTGCGCCAATATTTTTTCCAACGTCAACGTCAGCAATATCAATAGATAAGATTTCAAATGCAGTACCAGAATCCAAACCCTTATTCAATACTACTTTGGATATAGAATCCGGATTTTCGAGCACTTTCTTATGCGATTCGGCCGAACCAATGGATGATACGATACCTTCTCCTACACGGGCAAGGATGGTTTCTTCTCCAGCTCCTCCGACCAATTGTTTGATGTTGGCACGTACAGTAACCCGTGCTTTAGCAATCAGCTGAATCCCGTCTTTAGCAACAGCTGCAACAGGAGGAGTATTGATCACTTTAGGGTTAACCGACATTTGAACTGCTTCAAACACATCGCGGCCTGCCAAGTCAATTGCTGTGGCGGCTTTAAAATCGAGTGGTATGTTGGCTTTATCAGCCGAAATCAATGCGTTGACCACTCGTTGTACATGACCTCCGGCAAGGTAGTGCGCTTCCAATTGATCAGCGCTGAGGTCTAACCCAGCTTTTTTCGAGTTGATCATGGCATTGACAATGATTGCCGGCGGACCTTTGCGCCAACGCATCAATACCAATTGGAGTAGGGAAATTCGAACTTGTGTCAGAATACATTGAAACCATAGGTTTAATGGTATGAAATAAAGGATAATCCACAATAAGACTATCGCTAGAACCAATACAATGATATAAAAACCTATTCCTTCCATATGATTTGTTTTATTTAATTTCTTGTACGATTATTGATGATTCGGTTACTTGCACCACTTCTATTTTGGATTTTTCTTCGATCAACCCAAATTGGGACTTCCCTTCTACGATTTGATCATGAACAAGAACCTTGCCAATTGGAGCCAATCTGGAAATAGCAACTCCTGTATCTCCAACTTTAATGCTATTGGTATCTATTACGTTTACTTTGCCGTCTATTTCAGCATGAAGGGACAATCTTTTCCATGTTTTGGAGCGTAGTGCGTATGCCATCAAAATGATAAACAATGCAGCTGTTCCCACTAATACCAACAAGCCGACAGTATTTCCAAAATATCTAAAAGAAAGATATACTCCGCTTACCGTTAAAATTCCTCCTCCAATACCGGCAACGGTGATTCCCGGCAATATCAACACTTCAACTACTAATAAACTCAGCCCAAGTACAATTAATATGATGACTAATGTTACCGACATAATTATTCAATAGTAACACTTAGGCCTTTACTTGTTAATTTATCCTTCATCGGATGAAGGACTTCATAAGAACCGCGTTTGACATCGCATTTGCCCTTATGATGTACAATGTAAGCACATTGTTCCGCTTGATATAGCTCGTGATTGCAGACATCTACCAATGATTCGATCACATATTCAAATGTATGCACATCATCATTATGTAAAATCAACAATCGCAGATCATTTGATATCGCTTTGGCTAAATCATCGAATTCTTTGCTTTTTTTGGTTTGTTCTTGCGTGCTCATGTTTCCTGATACTTCTTACTAAACGCAAATGTACGCTTTTTTTGAGAATAATGCGAATAAAATTATTCTCAGAAACTTGCGGAGTAAGAGGCAATATGTAACCGAAACAGTTTTATTGATTTTTGATTACAACAAAATCACATAACTTATTGTTTTTGTTGCGTCTGGCTATTAAAAGCCTGGATATTGCGCACGTAGTAGATTATTTATACTTTTGAAATCCATCATTCATTGTAATTCAATAAACATAGATATATGTCGCGAATAGTAAAGAATTTAACTGATTTGATCGGTCATACGCCTTTAATGGAGGCCGGTAATTTTTCAAAATTACATCAATTGGACACCGCATTGATTATGAAATTGGAATATTTCAATCCCGGCGGTAGTGTAAAAGATCGTATTGCATGGTCGATGATTGAAGATGCAGAACAAAAAGGATTGATACGTCCCGGCGCTACAATTATTGAACCAACCAGCGGTAACACGGGCGTGGGGTTGGCGTGGGTGTCGATTGTAAAGGGCTATCGGTTGATATTAACCATGCCTGAAACCATGAGCCTTGAACGCCGTAATTTATTAAAGGCTTTTGGGGCAACGCTTATTTTAACACCCGGATCAGAAGGAATGAAAGGATGCATAGCCAAAGCGGAACAATTGCGTGCAGAAACACCGGGCTCTATCATTTTGCAACAGTTCAGCAACCCGGCGAATCCGGCTATCCATATGAAAACCACTGCACAGGAAATTTGGGATGATACCGATGGTAAAGTAGATATTTTTGTTGCAGGTGTTGGAACAGGCGGTACAATCAGTGGTGTGGGCAAAGCGTTGAAACAAAAAAATCCGGCGGTGCAGATTGTGGCTGTTGAACCGGATGAATCTCCCGTATTGTCGGGAGGGTCACCTAATCCTCATAAAATACAAGGTATTGGAGCTGGATTTGTGCCTGTGATCTATGATGCAAGTGTTGTTGATGAGATCTTACGTGTAACAGGCGATCAAGCTATCAAAACCAGCCGCGAATTGGCAAAAACGGAAGGATTGTTGGTCGGTATATCATCCGGAGCTGCTGCTTATGCTGCCGTACAATTGGCTAAACGGCCAGAGAATAAAGGAAAAAATATTGTCGTTCTATTGCCCGATACCGGAGAACGTTACTTATCGACTGTTTTGTATGCTTTCGAAGAATATCCATTATAGCGCAAACGAATCAATTATATTTTTGCTCGACTATTTCTTGTCTACCAAAAATATTTGATTACCTTTGCACCTCATTTTTCGATTCGGGGTGTAGCGCAGTCCGGTTAGCGTATCTGCTTTGGGAGCAGAGGGTCGCAGGTTCGAATCCTGCTACCCCGACACTGAAAATCAAAGCCTTGCACACAAAAGTGTGAGGTTTTTTGTTCTAATTATTGACGATTTTATTGGGTTTTTTATATCCATGGACACAAAATCAGTTGGGGATTAATGGCAATAACCGCAACTGTAACCTTTGGTAAAGATTACAACTGCGGTTATTTCTTCCCAGTCGATAAAACTTTGTTTTATCGAAAACTCAAGACAAGACGACTATTTAAGGTCTGATGATTGTTCCGTCGTACTTTCTAACGGTCCACCCTGGCGCCCTGTTATTTATTGGGTATTTTGCAGCTTCTTTTTCGTTGACATCGACTCCAAGTCCGGGAGCTTCATTTACGTATAGATAGCCATTCTTAAACGTTGGACAGCCTGGAAATACTTCTCTTTCTTTTTCGGAAAAGTTATACCCTCCTTCTTGAATGCCAAAGTTCCAAACAGCAAGGTCAATATGGGCATTTGCTGCATGTCCTACGGGCGATACATCGCCGGGGCCATGCCAGGCTGTTCTGACATTAAACCATTCACCAAGCCTTGCAACTTTCATTGCAGGCGTAATTCCGCCGATTTGTGAAATATGTATCCTGATAAAATCAAAATAGTGGTTGACCATTGGCTCAACGAACTCGTTTATGTTATTAAAGAGCTCTCCCATTGCGAAAGGAACTGAAGTGCTTTCTCTGAGTTGCTTCCACCAGTGGGTATTTTCAGGCGAAAGGGGATCTTCAATAAAGAATGGCCGGTATTGTTCAAGTTGTTTACACAGGCGAATAACATCCATTGGCTGGTTTCTTTCATGAATGTCGTGCAGTAGTTCTATTTCCTCGCCGCATGCTTTACGAACAGCTTCAAATAGCTTTGGAGCGGAACTTAAGTATGCATATTCGTCCATAAAGTTATCTCTTTCGCTTCCAAAACCTGCCACTTTATAGTCTGGATCTTTTGGAGCTGTGCCAACGCCTCCGTAACCGCCTAATTGGATTCGTATGTGCTTGAAACCTTGATCCATATACCTTTTCACATTATCCACGACCTGTTCTATCGATCGGCCGCTTGCATGAGCATATAACGAAACGGCAAAACGCGATTTACCACCGAGAAGTTGATAAACCGGCATGCCTGCTCTTTTTCCCTTAATATCCCAAAGGGCTTGGTCGAGGCCGCTGAGTGCATTGTTCAACACAGGCCCGTTTCTCCAATATGAACTAACGTAAAATGCTTGCCACATATCTTCAATATTGTCGACATCGCGGCCTTCACAAAACTCATTCATATATTTTTCAATTGCAGTAACAACGGCAAATGCACGTTGAGTAAAGGTCGCACAGCCAAGGCCATATAATCCAGGCTCAGTTGTTTCAACCTTAACCACAATAAGATTAATACCTGTGGGAGCGGTAGCTATTACTTTAACATTCTTGATTTTTACCGGAGCCATAGCTTTTGCATAGCTGGGAGCTTCATAAGGAGTAGCAGCGCTCAGTTGATCAGCCGTTAATCCCATTATTCCTACTGAACCTAAAGCAACAGTCTTCATAAAATTCCTTCTGCCGGAAGTGAATTGGGGGTCTTTCTTGTCCATAATTTTATTCTTAAGAGTGGTTTAATAATACTCCGACCCTTTGGGTCGGGAACTAATATGTTTGCGAAGCAAATTTTAATAAATAACCTCGGGGCAAAGCCCCGAGGTTATTTATCACTTAAGCAGGTCTAACAATTGGAGTATTCCATTGCAGCTGCCTATCAATATTATTCGGCATCTTATATACCTTTATATGATTGGCCAATCTTTCACCAATAACTTCAATTTTGCCAAGGTCAAACTGTCCCATCCCTGCGTCGGCACAGTATTTCAGGTATCCCAGATTGGCAGGATTTATGCTCATCAATTCAAGACAGACGCGTTCAACCGACATCCAATCTAGACCGGTGACACATACCCTGTGGTCAACCGTAGTCCCCTGAGTCGGGCCATTGCCTTCCATACCCTCATATCCATCAACGAATGCCAGGTCGGGACGAACATGGTAGGCAAGAGCAAACATATTATAGTTGATAGCCCTGGTTCCATTACCATGCATCAGTCGCTTACCGGATACGGCGTTTGTTACCTGGTGATTCGCATATCCCGGGTCTTTGAGGGGAGCGCCTAACACTAAATTTTTGAGCGACAGGGTTGCAACTACCGTATTATGTGTTTTCATACGGGCTACCGACATAACATAATTATTGCGATCGGCTAGTAAAGAAGACACCCTAATAGATTTTGGTAGAAAATCTGCCTCATCCATCACATAATGAATCTGATAAGGATTGTCATCCAAATCGAGTAACTTTACTTTATATTTTTCTGCTACCGGAATATAACCATAACCTTCATAAGCATCTATCGCAGGACCAAATGCTACCGATTCGGCAATAACAACATTTTTCAACTTGCCGATAGATTTGTAAAATTCAAGGACTCCTTCAATCGTGTCTTTGTGCGTGGCACACAATTGAATGTTTTTTTCAACCATATTAGGTTTGAGAATGATACGCTTGTCCCCGGCAGCTTTAGCAATTTCTTTGGAAAAAGGCTTTAAGGCGTTGAACGCCATTTCTGCACGATTGGATCCTGTAACAAGCGCTACTTGGGTTTTTGCATCAACAGTAACTTTTGTTTGTTCGGCCAATGCTTCTATCGCAAATGCGGGCATCGTTGTGGCAGCAATGCCGCCAAATAAGGATGTTCTGATAAAATCTCTTCGCTGTAACTTAATCATAGTGTGATTTTATTAAATTTGATTTGAACCTTTTGCAAATATAAGAAACTGTTTTGAATTTTTTATTTGATTCTATTATTAATTTTAATGTATTTTTGGACATATGAAAGCGAATAGAAAAGGTAGATTTCGGTGCATCATGCTATTTTGCACAATATGGACAATGATGTGTATTATCTCATGTAATAATTCATCGCAAAAACAACCGGCACAGGTTTCTTTGGAAGATGTTAAAGAATATACCGTTCCAGACGGTTGGGAATCGCTTCTTAATAAAGATTCATTAGGCGGTTGGGAGATTGTTCGTTACGGAGGTGAAGGAAAACCTTATGTGAAAAATGGCGTATTGACTTTACCTATGGCTGTGAATGGGTTGATGACCGGCGTCTCTTGGGTGGGCAAACCTCTTCCGGTAATTAATTATTCTCTCTATTATGAAGCAAGGAGGATGGAAGGAACCGATATTTTTGCCGGATTGTCTTTTCCTTATGGCGATACTTTTGCCACACTGGTAGTCGGCGGATGGGGAGGAGCTACATGTGGCCTTTCCAGCATCGACGGTTATGATGCATCGGGAAATGAAACTACAAAACAGATTCATTTCAAAGATGAACAATGGTATCCGGTATTTTTGAAGGTTACTACCGATAGTATATATGCCAAGATTGATACGATAGAGGTAGTGAATATTGCTACTGCCGGGAAAAGGATACATTTACGCGGCGGGACAAATGTAAAAACCTTTACGTTGACTACTTATCTTACAACAGGCGAGGTGAGAAATATGCGCATTAAAAGATTGTCATTAGGAAATGCATTGGATTGATATATCCATTACTAGGATTGCATAATTATAGAAAATAGCATATAGCCAATATACGATTCCTTCGGAGTCGTATACAATTAATCGTTCGAATGCCTATAAACATGTGAATCCTTTGGATTCTTATCCCGAACTAACGTTAGTTCAATGTTTCAGTTCTAATAATTCTATTTTTCTGAATTCTACAGGATGACTTTCCGATTGAAGTGCAATATGTCCTTCTTTAAGCGGTCCATCTGGAATATTAGGTTTCGGATTGACATTTCCGCCACCAACTGTCAGGTGTGTGTAAGTCAAAATAGTGTCGCCATCCATAACATGGTGAACAATACTATCACCCAGAACAATCATTTCAAGAGTTACCCATTGGTCGCCATGATACGTTTTTGATTTGGAAGAATAGCAATGGTCTTTGTATGGTTGGCCGTCAATATATATCTCAGTTCCGGGCGTACAGACATTACCGGTTGTCCGTTCATCGGTACCGTTTCCGCCTAACATCTGTGCTTCGACTGAGACCGGAAAATCCTGATCCAAAAACATACTTTCAGGAGATTGGGAATGCAACATGGCGCCACTATTACGAAAAGCCCATCCCGCACCATCTTTTATCTGGTCTCCGACAAAACGATATTCTACCCGAAGCTTGTAATGTGAATATTTTTTATCTGTAAAAATATGTCCGAACCGGTTATTAAATGTATCTCTATACGCTTCGTAATTAACCTTCATAACTCCATTTTCCACACGGAAAGTATTTCCGAAATTTTCACCTGCCGGATATCCTTTTATTTTCACTGTCCATCCGTTCAAGTCTTTTCCGTTAAATAACTGGATCCAATTCTCTTTTTTTTCTCCTGTACTTTTACATGCAGTCAGAAAAATTAATATTGCTAAGTAAATCAACCTGTTTTTCATTTGTTTATAGTTTTATATTTTTTGAAATCAATTCTTTACATAATTATTTGCTGAACGATAAAAAGTAATTTTAAACGCCTTAAATCGTTGTATAGGTTACTTCGTATTTTCGATTAGGCTCTAACTCCATTTCGTAATAACCGGATGCTGTGCTGTTAATGACAGCGGTTTTGCACGATGGCTTTTTCTTGCTTTTGAAACGCAATGTCCCTTTTCCCCCAACGGTTTCAATGGTTATTTGTTTTTCGGTAATCGATACAACAATGTTACCATTTGGAGTGGGCACTTCGCCTCTCATCCATTTGAGGCCGCCCAATTCAGGCTCAATGTCGTAAGTTTGGTATCCCGGCCCTGTGGGGCTTACCCCAAGATAATATTTGCCAAACAGATATATGGGACTTGCACCCCAAGCATGGCAGAGGCTTTTTCCAAAAGGCCGGCCATACATTGCATAATGTTGAACACCTGATTCTGTTGGGTCATATGCCTCCCAGAACGATGTTGCGCCCAGACGCAACATGCCACCCCAATAATCTTTAATTTCCTTTAGTACATAACTTTGTTGCTTGATGCGGCATAAGGATTCCAATTCGTAAAACCGCATGTAAGGTGTGGTGATTTTTTGTACTTTGTCATTTAGGAGTACATGGTTTTTAATGTCCTCTTGTTGCTGTTCGTTTAAATAGCCGAAAGTCAAGGCAAACATGTTGGCATATTTGGTCACTTGGGTATCGAGTTTCCCATCCTTGCGGCTGTGTACCAATGCTTTTTGCGACGGATCCCAAAATACGGTGATGATCTTTTTGCGAAGTTCATCTGCCATGTTTTGATAGTATGCTGATCTTTCTTTGTCGTTCATGATTCCGGCACAAAGAGCCATAGTTTCAAGACTCCGGCAAAGAAGCAATTGCTCAACACTCACTTCACCATCCTTGGATATAGGCGCCCAATCGATAAATACCCAATCGCCGGGTAGCCCTTCTACCATTCCGTTGGCATTGCGACGGTCCAGACAGAAATCCATTAAAGTAAGCATTTTAGGATATACTTGTTGTACAAATTCTTTGTCGCCGGTATATTGATAATAGTCGTATATCCCCATGAACCAATAGAATGAATAGTCCAAAATGGTGTTGATATGTGTTTCCACTGGATCATTGCCGCGCAAAGCCCATGTTGTCTGTTTCACCAATGGATTATCAAAGAACAGGTAGTAGTTCATCAGGTAACTTTGGTAGGCATCGCCGCTCCATATCCAACGGTCGCGTTTGATACCATCAAGAAAAAACTCACGAGAAGACAGATGCAGGGTATACGCTGCAATGTCCCAAATTTTATTGATTTCGTCGTCCGAACAGCGGAAAGAGCCTTTGTAGTCAAGAGGATTGTATTCGTAAAGCATCGAAACGTTATCAAAGCTGATATTTCCGTCCCATGTGAGGCGGACATAGCGAAATGCTTTTGAATTGGTGGCAGTGAAATCAAATGCCACAGGTTGTGCGATATCAAATATATCCCACGTTTCGGCATTTTTGCCAGCTTTGGCTTCTTCTGACGATTCTCCGTACCAAGCAGTGATGGCGCCATTGCCTTTTAAACCATGCAATTTGATATATCCAAAAGTTTCTTTACCAAAATCGACCAGCACCGATTGAGTTTCTTTGGTGGTATTGATTGGTGATAATGGCGTGGTTGCCAATCTATATGCCGATGGCTTATTGTCCGGACTATCAAATATCCATGAATCCGCTTTTACAACTTCAGGAGTTTGACGGGATGCATTCCAAGTTTTGTCCGAAACTACGGTTTTTCCTTTCACCCAGATAGACGGCGGTGTTTCAGTATTGTATACCAAGAAGCGGATGTTGTGTTTGCCTTTTGGCAATACCACTTTGGTGATATCTTTTTCATAGACGAATTGTCCGTCGATGGTTAGATAAAACTGTCCTTCCACACGTATATCCACCGTTTCTTCGGCGTCCAATTCGACGATTTTATTGAATGCGATGAGCGGTGTATGCCGATCCATCCTCCAAAAAGGAGGATAAAATACATTTCGTTCCGTTCTTTCTACCTGCATTTTGCTACTCAGCCAAAGTTCAAAATCACCCGGATACCATATCCATGAGGCTTTTGACTCTTGTGCCCGGATGTTTGTTACTATTGCAAGAAGAAATAAAAATGATGCAATTGTTTTTTTCATTTGTCTCAGTTTAAATGGTGTGAACGTGAGTGTCCTTATTGAATTTTGGAGTGTCTTTGACTATTTATATAATATTTCCTTTATATAGATCGTCGAAGTTATGCCCTTTTACATCTGCTTTTTCTTCATCATCGGGATTTAGTTCGATAGACTTTTTTATGTCCGCTGAAGCGCCTTCCTGATCGCCTTTCTTTTCTTTTGCTTTTCCCCTTTCAGCATAGGCTTTTGCAAATAGTTCATTGTGTTCGATCGCTTCGTCGAATAATTCGATTGCCTCGTCATATTTACCTTGCCTCATCATGAGTTGACCAGATAATAAGTACGCTTCTTCATTGAAAGGGTTCAATTCTGATGCTTGTTGGTAATTGAGAAATGCGGCATCCGTATTTCCTAAAGATTCGTAAATGCGTCCACGCAATAGATAGGCTATTTCATCTTCGGGATTTAATGTAATGGCCTTTTCAATATCCGCTAAGGCTTCGTTCCCTTTTTGGGTGGAGAGGTATATTTCTGCGCGCAGCATATATCCATCTGTAAAATCATCTTTTATGGCAATTGTGTTCGATAGATGATCAATACTACTGTCCAGTTGATTGAGTATACGTTCGGATTTGGCCCACTGAAAATAAGCAAGATGATTATCCGGCTCTATTTCTATTATTTTCATGCAATCGGCAATTGCTTCCGGATTTTTACCTAAAGAGAACAGAAGATTGGCACGGGTCAATAATGTTGCTGCTTGTTCCTGTTCTGTTTCAACCATTTCATTCCATATTTCGAGCGCTTGTTCGGGTTTATGCATCGTAAAATATGTAGATCCTAAATATTTCATTGTTTCAAAGTCCTCTTTGATCTTTAAAGCTTCGGTGAAACATTTAACGGCATAGTCCGGTTTCCCCACACGTATGGCACGTATGCCATCGTATTTTAAAATATCAAAATTTTTGAGGTCGTTTTTTTGTTGATCACTAAGCTCTTCGCTTTTTGCAGATGAAAATAAAGAAGAAAAAAATCCCATAATTATACATTTTAAGCCATAAAAATACGAAAATAACCAAATGGAACATGTATTATAATAATTGATAATTGAATATTGCACATTGAATATTCGCAAATACCTGTTAATTCAATAGGTAAGTACTCTTGGATAAATAATCAACGTTTTATATATCCTTTTGAAGTTGATTTAATGAAAGTTACGCCAATATTCTATTACTTATAAGTATCAAATGTGTAAATACATAAAAGTGGGAAATGAGCATTCTTGATTTTATATGATGTATATTTTAGATGAAAAACAGATTGATAAAAAGGATATATTTGCTTGAATCCGATCATTTTTAATAAATATTTTTGATCTTCGATTCAAAAAATCCCATATTTGTGTTAGGAAATTATGACGTACGATATTGGTAAATATTTTGGCCCTGTTGTAAGCAAATAAGAAGTATAATTTAGCTATGATTTGACATGAAGACGATTTCGTTATGGATGGTTTTATTGGTATGGGGTGTTTTTTTATGTAGTTGTAAGGATAAGGAAACGACGAGTTCGGAAAAACGGATTTTAGAGTTTACCATTAATGACGTAAAGGGTAAAGTTAATGAAACAGGAAAAACCGTTTCGGTATCTCTGCCGGAAGGAACAGATTATGTATTAATTCCCACCATCAAAATTTCAGAACTTGCAACCGTATCACCTGAATCTGAAGAAGCAGTCGATTTTACTAATCCGGTAACATATACTGTTATGGCCGAAGACGGGTCTCAGCAGCCATACCAAATAACCGTAACAATGGATAATAAAGATAATACTGCACTGGTAATTACTTCCCTTGATCCGGGGTCATCATTGTGTAGTGGGGATAAAGGGCTCGTGATCTTAGGACGTAATTTTTCCGATAATCCTAAAGTAGAATTGGGTACTGTTGCGGTCACTATTCTTGAGAAATCCGATACGGAAATATCGATCGCATTCGATTTAAGTAAATATTTTATATCGGGTAGACCCGCTTCTTCTTCCATTAATTTGAAAGTTACTGGTAATGGGCAGTCAGTAACCCGGCAAATTACGCTGACAGATCTTTGTAAATAATAACGGTTCAAGTTTATATTTGTGTTGCTGAATCTTATTCATTAAGAAGCGTATTTGTTCGGGAAACTTCGGGCGTAGCCCGATTTATCCATGCGAAGCCGTCAGGCGGAGCGCGTTTATTTTGTCAAGCCTTTTTTGATTCTTTTTGGGCGGCAAAAAAGAATGAAGAATAATAAGAGATAAATCTAACAACGTGATCATTAACTACAGTCATAATAGCTTTTCATTTATCGAACAACAATGCAGGATATAATTGTTCGCACTGTTTACATATGGTTGAATCAGAAACTCCGCTGAATCCGAAGCCGTTCCATTCGTACGCTGCTATTCGTTTGTTATCTGCTGATTGGTCGATGTTGATGAATGAATCACCACGATGCAAGGCGCATAATGTTTTACGGTCGTAGGGCGATATTTGTGCGTCGAGTAACGGCCATGCTAAGGCTGATCCACGCCAACAGGCATAAATGCCTTTTTCATTTATCCCATATACATAAGGCCGGAGGCTTACTTCTCCGTCCATGTTCGAATAATGTTTTTCGAGTGTTAGCAAATATTCATTTTTCCCGTCAAATTTTCCTGATTCGATAGAGGTAAGAGATAGGGCAGGTGTTGTCCACGCCCTTTTATTGTTGTGGAATGCTTGCAGCCGGATTTTGGTTTTTATAGAATCATTAACGGATATAGGTTGTAATGTATATGAGCCGGCTTTGAATAAGTTATTTAATTTGAACGATTTAATCCCATAATCTAAATGTTCGGCAATTTCCGGAAAAAAAGAATTCGGCATTGTGTGGGTGATGATTCCCGAACAGTAGACTTTGCCGTTTTTAATCCGGATGTCTGCGATTAATCCTTCTTTTGTTGCTGGGTATTTCTGGTCAAAAAGATGATTACCCAGTGAGAAGAATACCGGTTTACCCTTGATGATTTCTGGTTTTTGAATGATATGCGGATGGCTTCCGATGATAATGTCTACACCGTACTCAATTAGCCAATCAGTTATTTCCCTTTGATTTTTATCCGGCCATTCAAGTAATTCATTGCCCCAATGAATGGATACGATCACTACATTGGATAATGTTTTGGCCAATCGTAGTTTTTGCATGATTTCAATCGATGGGATTTGATTTTTCACTCCATCTTTTCCGGCTATTACATTGATGGCCACTATGGAGATAACCACATCCTTGATGGTTAGAAATTGCGGAGAGTTGTCGAATCCGATGGGTAAGATTCTATGATTTGTTAAGGCTTCAAAAGTATGATCAAAGCCTTTGTCAAGGTCACGGCTGTGGTTGTTTTCTGTTGTAATGGCGTTGAATCCTGCATTGCGGAGTATTGCTATATCTTCTTTGTTGATATCGAAAATGAGAGACTCGGGATTTGGCGTATTTCTATATGTTTCGCCAACAGATCCTTCCAGATTTCCAATAACCAGATCGGCTTGACGAAAAAGCGGTTGAAGATTTTTCCATGGAGATTCGTTTCTTTGTTGGTATTCTTCCCTTACATTTCGCGCCAAAAGGATATCGCCTGTAAAAAGGATACGTACTTCTTCCTGATTTTTACATCCCGCTGTCGATAGTAACCAAAGGATCAGTAGCACATATCGGATAAACCCGGTGTTTGTTTTGATGTGATATATGGCTTGATCCATGGTAAAAAATCTTGCTTGGTCACTTGCTCTCTCCATTCTTCATCATTCAGAAATTTATCGGACACAAATTCATAGTAGGAATATATAGCCCCTTTTACGATTTGTCGCCTGCCATAGAAAGGTACGATGTGATTCCATTCCATTGTGTTGCCGACAGCTACCATCAGATAATCGTTGGAATCCCTATCTCCGGCTACATCAGCAATTTTAGGCATGGGATCGGGGTCGGATATGGCATATTCTTCGTTTCCCAAGCTGCTAAAAATTAAGAATAAGTGTTCGGCTATGTTTGCGATACTTCTTATTTTCTGGTGTTCTTCGCCTGTAAGGGTAATGCCTTTACTTTCCTTTTCCGCCATTTGTTGGAATGTGCGAATTTCACTTGCTGCTTCTCCCAATCGTTTTATGATTCCGTCATACAATGATTTTTGCTCAGGAGTTTCTCGTTTTCCGGATCTCATGCCGGACACGTATTGGGTTGTGTGGTCAAATAATCCGGCTATGGCGGCAAAAGTATACGGGTCAGGTTCCACGCTTCCGCGAGGTTGTCGTACAAAAAGCGTTTCAAAACCGGCTTCTCCGCTTTCGGCAGCGCTTCGCTCATTTACCAAGATTGTTGCATGCCTTAGTGTAGCCCAAGTGGCCAATCCTGTTTGTAAACGTTTCACTTGCCATATGTTCCGGTCTTTGTCTTGGCTTCGCGAATGTACTGTGTCCATCCATTGCGTGGCCATTGCATCCAGCCAGCGGTCATATATATTTTCTGCATTGCCTTGGCTGTCTTTGAAATTCTTTTTTAGCCGCCCAATCACTTTTCGCAAATTCGGATATTGCTCATAGTCTTGTTTCATCATGTTTTCAGCAAACCCATTACCCATAGCCGAAGCCAGATCAATGCCCGAAGAAAATACCCGTCTTTGCCCTTGTTTGCTGATGATTTGTAAATCAACCGGAAAATTTTCATGGAAAACTGTTGAGTACAATACTTCATTATCGAATCCCCATGATAAAGGAAATATACGCGCTTCTTTTTGAGGATATTGGCAATAAGCCGGAACAGTTTGTTTCAGGCCTTTCCAAATCATCGGAGCACGTGAAGGAGCAATCATTCCTGTATAACTTTCAATCCATTGTACCGCATATTTTTTGATTTCTTCAGGAAACGAATTCAGTTCTTGCAATGTATCTTGCTTGTTCTGATAAATGGTTGTGAAATAACGGAAAGCCCTAAAATAATTTTCCATTTCGGGCGACGAAGTATAATGTCCTCGTGGTTTTAAGTCTGAGTAACGATATTTGTCGTTGATTAGCTCTGTGAAACTGTCTTCTTCGTCCAATATTCTTGCAACCTCAGGATTTAATTTATTGCTTACCCGGAGTTCCTTGATTGCGATGAATACAGGTTTCCATGCTGATGATGTATTTGATTTTGCCAAATATTTATCAGCCTCATCAATAAATTGCCAAAAATTAGGTATCGCCTCTTCTTTCTCTTTAATGATAAAAATTCCTTGATATGCTGTCCCAAATATTTCCCACATAATATCAGTGGTCACCAGATAAGGCCTTGACAACATGTAGTGTTGATAATAATTTTCGGTTTCATAGAGCTTATAAAGCTGATCGCTTTGATTAGAACGGAATAACCCATAATGTTGGCGCAACAAGTTGGTTTCTTCCTTTGATGAAACAAACATCCAAGCATTGACCACGTCGTGTAAGGGCATTGCGATGGGAACATAGTTCAATATTTGCCGTTTATTTGAGACAGTTATTCCTACAATGCCTTTTCCATCGGTAACAGGCAATGGGGCTGAAACAAACCGATAATCTGGTATTCTGGTTTCTTCTTCACCAGTCGGGATAAAATATAAACCTATACCCGGCTGCCCGGAGTTCCAATGGATCAATTCCAATCCATTGGGTGTTGGACTAATAATTCCGTTCAGTTTTTTTGGAAGTTTCATGGCATGAGACTCTCCCCAAGCTTCGCTCCAATATTCGGCAGCAAAATATTTGTTATCCTTGTCTTCCCAAATCAATTGATGGCCTGCCGGATGAAAAGCCACAGGAAGCGCCCATCGTGCAATTATATCGCTTGGGTCCATATCAGCGTCCATGTCCTTATAAGTTGTTTTGGTAGCTTCCGGGCCTATTACTTGATATAACCGCTTGCCAAATTCAGTAATGGTCACAACCCGATAGGTGCCGTCGCCGTTGTCCATGCCAGCATACAGGCGATAGAATTTGACATAACCGTTATTTTCATAAATACCAAAAGGACGAGGATTAATAACCAATCGCTGTAAAGTGTTGACAGATGAGAAAATGCTATTGCATACCCATTGTCCGTCTTTAGGCTCAATACGTAAAATTTGATAATCGTTTGGTGTTTTGGTCGTTACGAAAAGAATATCTTTTACCGGATGCCAAACGATATTTTGGACTATGTTTTCGCTTGGTAACATATAGATAGTGGAGAGTTCTGAGCTCCCTATTTTCCATGTTTTGATGTATGATTTCCCGTTTTGTTCTGTAATTATTGCTACTTCAGGTCTAACCAGTGAAACATCAAAACCTGTGATTTTTTCCGATTCGGGAAATAAATATTGCTGTTTGCTCTCAGGAGAGGCTATGATTTGTGGTTCAGAAACAGAATATATGTCATCAGATTCTTGTTCGGGATCAATCACTTCAAATTGTTGATTTGTGTTCTCATAAGATTGATTGGCCGTATTTTGATTTGACCGGTTGCTGCAAGAGCAAATAAACAACGCAGTAACGCCGACAACAATCAATGATGACTTTGAAAATATTTTCATCGTATGGTTGATAATTTTTTGGAAGAATTAGCAATTAGTAGGTTGATCCATTGCGTTTTTATATCTCATTTTTCAAGATTCTTTGCTGCATTTTGATCGATGGTAGAAAAGACCATGACTTTATATATTTTTCCGTAACTGTCGGGTATAGGCGCCCAGTGTTCACGGAGTACAAGAAAAGTTCCATTAGGAAAAACAACCCGGTCAAGGCTGGTTTGTGGATGTCCGGAGAGTATGTCGACCCACATTTTTTCATATGGCTGTCCATTCAGGTCACGTTCTTGGCCTACAAAATTATTGAATGGTTGCCCGACAATCTTTTCGCGTGGCACTTTGATGGTTTCGACAAATAGATCATTGATAGCAATTACTGTGCGATTGGTATCAAATTCGGCGACATATGATCCGGCGTACACAGCATTAAGGAATACTTGTGATTCACTGAATATACGCGCAAACTCCTCTTGGGTTGCTTGTAATTCTTCCAGATTTTGACGCAATGTTTCTTCTTGCTTTTTCAGCTCCTCTGCTTGCAATTGTGTTTGTTCAAGTAGTTTTTGTGTTTGTTCTGCTCCTTTGGCTGATGATATAGTAGAAGCCACACTTTCGGCCAATTGCTCGACAAATGATATTTGAAAAGGTTTAAAAGCTGAGAATGTACCTATTTCGATTACACCGAAAATTTTATCATTGATTTTTAAAGGTACAATCAATAGGGCGTAAGGTTTATCCTCTCCCAATCCCGAAGAAATTTTTGCATAGTCTTCCGGTACGTTAGTTATGTAGATCGTTTCTTTTTCCACAGCGCATGTGCCCACCAATCCTTCGCCGAGCTCAATATTTTGGTGTGCCAATTGATTGTGATCGAATGCAAAACTTGCCATCAGCTCAAGATAAACCTGGTCGGGGTTTGTATTGTTGATTGCGAATATTCCGCCTTGATTGGCATCGAGATATTCGATCAGGCTGTTAAGCAGTCCACTACTCAGGTCTTTCAGGCTATTGTCATTTTTTCGGAGTATATCGCCAAAATTAGCCAATCCTTGGGCAATCCAATTGCGTTCTTCTTCTTGTTGTTTCAATCTGTTTTCTTCAATCTTGGCTGCTTTCAGATTGTCTTGCATTTCTATTAATGCTTTCCCGAGCATGTCATTTTCACTTGATAATGTATAAGTGCTGTTTAAATCGCCAAGTCCTATAT
>JAVBPN010000085.1:0-19436 GCA_031549585.1 Bacteroidales bacterium | reverse complement strand
TATTCAAGCATCAAAAGATTAGTAATTATTTTCATGAAAAAATCAATGAATTCTATGCCAACATACTGAACAATTCAATCACCAAGATGTTATTTATCAAAAAATCTTATACGTTTTTAGTAATCGAATGATGATCCAGGTTAAAAAATATGTTTTTGACCCGGAATGAATTTGCAAATGGAAAATTTATGATTTTTGTGAAAAAATCTTTCCATATTTTGCAAACAAATCACCATATTAAAAATAGATTATCCAAAATGACGCAAAAAAAAGATTTTTAATGCATTACAAATAAATAATTTGTATATTTTTTTTATGGAAATAGTAATAATATAACTGAAAAAACCGTTTTGATCATTAAGTTAAAAAAGATTTAGATTATTGTATTTGTTGATTAATGATTTTTATGTTATATTTAAACCATCATTCAAATACCTATTTTGTTTTTATAATTGGATGTAAGGACATTAACACAAGCATATTAACATAAAATAAAACCCATGGATTACTTAAAATTTGATAAGACGCAATTGGTTAATTTGGAATACTCTCTTGAACGGGAAATTTTGCGGTCAAACCGCGGAGGGTCTTTCTGCTGCACGACCATCATTGGTTGCAATACGCGAAAATATCATGGTTTATTGGTAAGCCCTGTGGAAGAACATGAAAATGAACGTTTTGTTTTCCTCTCAACATTAGATGAAACAATCATCCAACATAATAGTGAATTTAACTTGGGCATACATAAATATGGTGATTTTTATGAGCCCAAAGGACATAAATACGTTGTTGATTTCTCTGCCGATATCATAACCGGCACTCTTTACCGCGTAGGCGGGGTATATCTTTGCAAAGAAAGCATTTTAGTCGACCAGGAAGAACAGATATTGCTGCGTTATTCTTTATTGGATGCACATTCTCCCACTAAGCTCCGCTTGCGCCCATTTTTGGCTTTCCGCAACATGCATACGCTTACCCATGCCAACCACTATGCCAACACACAAGTAAAATATATCAAAAATGGCGTTGCATCGCAAATGTATCCCGACCTGCCAACCTTATATATGCAATGCTCGAAAAATGTAGAATTTGTGCCGGTGCCGGATTGGTATTACAATATTGAATATGAACAGGAACAAGAAAGAGGCTACGATTATAAAGAAGATTTGTTTGTACCCGGATATTTCGAATTTGAAATTGAAAAAGGCGAAAGTGTTGTATTTTCAGCAAGCCTTCAGGAAGTCAATCCAACCACGTTAAAACGCAAATTTATATCGCAAATGGAGCGCCGGCTTCCACGTTCAAGCTTCATGCATTGCTTGACCAATGCAGCACAACAATTCGTTGTTCGTGACGAAAAGAACAAAACTACGGAAGTATTGGCTGGATTTCCTTGGTTTGGCGTGTGGGGGCGCGACACATTCATTTCATTGCCCGGAATTACATTAGGAATCGATGATCCTAAAACATGCAAAGAAGTACTTGCCACCATGCTCAATCGTATGGAAGGTGGTTTATTCCCGAACATGGGAAGCCTTCAAAATCCGGCTTTCAATTCGGTTGATGCTCCACTATGGTTTTTCTCTGCCGTGCAACAATATGCAGCATATACCGGACAGAACGCCATGATATGGAAACAATACGGCAGTGCCATGAAAACCATTCTTGAGAATTTCCGCAACGGTACATTGCCATACAATATCAGAATGCATGACAATGGATTGATCTACGCCGGACAGGAAGGTAAAGCATTGACATGGATGGATGCAGTTGTAAATGGTGTAGCTGTTACTCCACGTATCGGTTATCCTGTCGAAATTCAAGCCCTTTGGTACAATGCTATTTTATTTACCCTTGAATTGGCAAAAGAAGCAGGTGACAATAAATTTGTCAAAGAATGGGCAGATATACCGGCTTTAACCAAAGAATCGTTTGTGAAAATTTTCTGGGATGAAGAAAAAGGATATTTGGCTGACGTAGTTGACGGCGAAGAAAAAGATTGGTCAATTCGCCCCAATCAGGTGTTTGCGACGTCTTTGCCCTACAGCCTTATTGATGACGAAATCAAAAAATCGGTATTGGATGTTGTGCAAAGCCAATTGGTCACACCACGCGGCCTTCGTACGTTATCGCCTGATGATCCGAAATATGAAGGCACTTACGAAGGTGATCAGGAAACACGCGACCGTGCTTACCATCAAGGGACTGTTTGGCCATGGTTACTTGAAGGGTTTAGCGCCGGATGGTTACGAGTTCATAAAAGGTCTGGAGTGGCATATATTGACAGCCTCTTACATGGTTTTGAAGAAGAGATGACCCACTACGGTATTGGCACAATCGCCGAAATATACAATGGCAACCCTCCTCACCAGCCCAAAGGGTCTATTTCGCAAGCATGGAGCGTTGCTGCCCTTTTGCAAATGAGTAAAATGATTGATAAATACAACGAATAAGTTGGCATACAAAAATATAAGAGCATGAAAGTCTTAATGTTTGGATGGGAATTTCCACCACATATCTCAGGAGGATTAGGGACAGCCTGCTATGGATTGACCAAAGGATTGGCTTCCTTTCCCGATCTGGAAGTGCTGTTCGTTGTTCCTAAAATATTCGGTGATGAAGGGCAGGATGCCATACGCCTGATCGGCGCGAACAACACCCCGGTTCGCGTTAAAGATATTCACATTTCAGAATTTCTGAAAAAAATACAACAAATAGAAGTATACAGCAATTTGTTGCCGTATGTTGATCCTGAAATTTTTGAAAAATATTCGCATCGTGATATTTATGGGGAAAACAAATTCATTACTTCCGATTTTGAAGGAAAATTGCATTTTTCGGGAGGTTATGGAAAAAATTTGATAGAAGAAATATTCAATTATTCGGTAGTTGCTGCAGTGATTGCTGCTGAAAATACTTTTGACGTGATTCACGCTCATGATTGGCTGTGTTATCCTGCCGGAATTGTAGCAAAAGAAGTGTCTGGCAAACCATTGGTCATACATGTGCATGCTACCGACTTTGATCGCAGCGGCGGAAATGTCAACCCTGTTGTTTTCGGCATCGAAAAACAAGGCATGGATGCTGCTGACAAGATCATTACAGTCAGTAATTTAACTCGAAATATTGTGATAGAAAAGTATGGAATCAATCCCGACAAAGTGGTTACTGTATACAATGCTGTCGAACCGGTGGAGGGGGCTGAAGAAGATAATGATTTTAAGTTACAAGAACGAGTAGTCACTTTCCTTGGCCGTATTACCATGCAAAAAGGTCCGGAATACTTTATTGAAGCTGCTAACCTGGTGCTCAAAAGAATGGACAATGTGCGCTTTGTTATGGCGGGCAGCGGCGATATGATGAATAAAATGATCAGGCGGGCAGCCCGCTTGGGTATTACAGACAAATTCAGTTTTACTGGATTTTTAAAAGGTGATGATGTCAATAAAATGTTCCAGATGAGCGATGTATATGTTATGCCGTCTGTGTCGGAACCTTTCGGCATATCGCCTTTGGAAGCAATGCAATCGAATGTTCCCGTAATTATTTCAAGACAATCGGGAGTAGCAGAAATACTGCAACATGCCGTTAAAATCGATTTCTGGGACACTCATGCCATGGCTGATGCCATATATGGAATTTTGAACTATCCGGCACTTCACCGTGTTTTTAGTAGATACGGAAAAAATGAAGTGAATGAATTGAAATGGGAAAACTCTGCCAGACATGTCAGAGATGTATATTATAGTATTAATTAGTTAAGAGCCAATATTGTATGAAGAAAATTTGTTTGAACTTCCAGATACATCAACCTTTCCGATTAAAAAGGTATAGGTTTTTCAGCATCGGCAATGACCATTATTATTATGACGATTACGCCAACGAATCATATATGCGCCGGATGGCAGATATTTCATATCTGCCCGCGAATAAAGTTCTTTTAGACGCAATCAAAGAACATAAAGGCAAACTTAAAGTTTCATTCACTATTTCGGGAACTGCCATTGATCAATTCAAATTATATGCACCAGACGTAATCGATAGTTTTCGTGCATTGGCTGAAACCAAATGCGTTGAATTTACAGCTGAAACAGATGCCCATTCACTGGCTTCGCTGGTCAACGAAGAAGAATTTACAGCTCAAGTGACTGCCCATACAGAAAAAATCATGAGTTGTTTCGGACAACCAGTCAGTAAGGTGTTCTGCAACAGCAATATGATTTATAATAATGACATCAGCGCTATGGTCGAAAAAATCGGATTTCAAGGGATATTGACCGAAGGTGCTAAGCATATCCTAGGCTGGAAAAGCCCGAATTACGTATATTGCTCTGCAACCAATCCAAAAGTGAAGTTATTACTTCGCAATTATAAACTGAGCGATGATATACGATTCAATTTCTCCAACCAATCGTGGAACGAATTTCCGCTTACTGCCGAAAAATTCGTTCATTGGATGGCATTAACAGATCCCAAAGAAGAAGTAATCAATGTTAGTTTGGATTATTCTACTTTTGGTGAAAAGCAACCGGCATCAACCGGTATATTTGAATTTTTGAAATTCTTGCCGAAGATTGCCCTTAAAAAGAACTTCACATTTGCTCTACCAGAGGAATTGCTGAGTTTGCAACCCATTGCTCCCATTAGTATCCGCTATCCCATTTCATGGACCGACGAGGAACGTGACATTACGGCATGGAAGGGCAATGAACTTCAAACGGAAGCATTCGACAAGTTATATTCATTGGCCGAACGGGTGAAACATACAAACGATTCCAAAATCAAAACTGATTGGAAATACCTGCAAACAAGCGATCATTTCCGGTTTATGAGCACTAAGTTCTATTCAACAGGACGCCGTACTCCATATAATCCTTATGAATCGCCCTACGATGCATTCATCAACTATATGAATGTATTGGCTGATTTCGCGTCGCGTTTGCAAAAAGTGGAAACCCCTGTACAAAAGGTTGATGTTAAAGCCTTGGAATTGGAACTTGTTGAAAAAGATAAACAGCTAAAGATAACCAAATTGCAGTTAGACAAGTTGCGCACAACCATTGCCAAGGCTATGCAAGATGATGACGATGGATTTGATGCGCTTGATGTGCCGAAACCGCAAAAGAAATCGGCAACAAAAACAACCAAATCGACAAGTACAAAAACTGAATCTAAATCCAAGAGTGCTGCAAAAACAACCAAAAAGGAAATTGCAGCAGCAGTTGTAGAAAAATAGTAGCCAACTAATTTTTATATTTTATACCAACCTCTACATCAAAACAAGTAGAGGTTGGTATTTTTTATTGTGTACTATCGGGTAATGCTTCTTCCAGCTTTTTTAACGCATCTTCCAACTCTTTTTCCAAATCTTCACTATTAAAATCTATTTGATTTCTCATCTCGTTAAAACCTGCTTCCATCAATACGGTAGCCCATTTAGTTGTTAATGTGACAATTTTTAACTTATCCATCATACCGACTTTTCCAGATTCCAAAGCCTTTTCAAGGTTTTGCAACGGTTCTTGCATATCTTCTTCAAGGGTCTGCCAGTCTGCTTCTGTCATTTTACCTTTATTTTTCTCAACCTTTTCAAGGGCCTTTTCTATTTGTGCAAGACTTTGGTCTACCGGAGAAGATTTTCTCCCACAACCAACAAATATGGATATGATGAGGATAAAAACAAATAACTTTTTCATAAATATATTCAATTAAAATTATAAGGATTTAAAAGTCTATGGAACTTTATTCAGAGATATCCGATGTCATTGTAACGTTTTTCTTTTACACTTCGATCGAAATGTTATTAGGCATCTTGTTGATGTTAGTATAAGTCTAGCCACCCTCAACAAGAGTAGCTAGACATATCCGAAATAAGCTTAAAATTTATATGTTACGCCGGCTGAAATAAGGAATCTATCCCAGTTATCTGCGATCTTATATTTTAGTTCAAAATTTGCAGCCCAATTTTCAGTAAATTTGTATTGAGCGCCACCACCGATATTGAATGCAAAATAAGAGTCAGAAACGCTACCGCCTCCCCAAAAATCGCCTAAATCCACTTTTACGCCAAGTACTCCGATACCAGCTAAAGGATAAAGAATAAATTGATCAGTTATATTAAACAAATAATGTGCATTTGCGCTCATGTCCCACATACTCATATAGTCTTTTTTGAAGAAATAAGTAAAAGAACCTTCCAAACGGAGGGGATCAATTACATTGTATTGAAACTTTGCACTCAATCCAACATTAGTATAGCTATCACCCGTACCTATAACAAGATCTCCACCGACGGCCATGTCTCCTTTTTGTTGTGCATTTACATTCAACACGGCTAAAGCCACAACTAAGATTAAAGAAATTCTTTTTACTGCATTTGAAATTTTCATGATTTCTGTTTTAATGGTTTAACTTATAATGATTTAATTTAAAATTATACAATTGCGATGAACTGTCGATTAAAATGATCGTAATAAACCAATAATCTCACACATCAATTCTTGATCGAACTCTGGAATTCGTCTAAGAACAATATTCTAAGGTTGCAAAGATCATTAAAAAAATGATTGATAGTGATAATATAATTGTTTATTTTTTAACAAATTAATTCACAATGCGATGAATTTATTAATTTGATAAGTAATAAAATTAGAAAATTCTACCAATAACTTTTATTTCAATACAACCAATTCCGTATTACTTTGCAACTTATCCTTATCATCATATGATTCTGTTTTCACAGTACCTATGCCAACCGAGTACCATGAAACAGTTTTCGATACAATATTCCTTTTCATGACAGTAGTAGTACATTTTTGAGTGATTTTATGACATTTAAATGTACCAGCTGGTACTGTGATGTCTTCAATAGCCAAGCATTTCCCTTCAGTGAAATTCATCGCAGTTGTCATCTTCATAATTCCAAGATTCATCGTCATGGACATATTCGCATCTTTTAAAGATTGGCCTGGTTGCAAATCACTACGAATTTCCATCGGAACACCGGTGATTTCCATTTGGGCAATATCTTTTACTTGTTGATCCTTTTGCATATTGGCAAACATCTCGGTCATGTCCAGAATCATTACACCGTCTTTAATCGTAATTTTGCAAGGAATTTCTACCGGAGGATTGGCCGATTTCTGATCTTTGTCCAAAGGCTCCATCACATACGAAATAACCATATTATTATCCGCCCCCTGCACATCCTTTACTGTCTGCTTGGAATAACTTTCTATCTTTCCTTTGCTATTTTTTTGTGCATAGACTTGTATAGTTCCCGCTTTAGTTGGGAAAAAAGTATTTTGCGCACATAGCATTTGCGCTGTAAATGCGATCCAACATATAATAATTATTTGTTTCATTACTTCCCAAATTAATGTTTTTCCTACTCATGAGGCTTTTCAGAATCCGCCATTTCAATTTAAAAATCGAAGCGACAAAAGTAAAAGGCAAAAACGCTCTTTCATACCCCCCAAAGGGGGTATTTTATAATTTGACTAAAAAAAATTTATTATAAAGATTTCATTATATATTTGATTAATTATTGGTTGCTTATTTCTGATCTAATCAAAAAATGAAAACAGGACACTGCGTGAAAATACTGATCCTTTGGATCATCAAGTGTGCTTTTTTGTTGCCTTTTTACCCCTATCTCCATGCGCAAAACCTTGATTCATTGGAGCGAGTGGCACAATCCGGAAAGTTAAAATCGTCCGAACAATTGCAAGTTTACCATGACTTAAGCTATGCATATGCATACACTGATTTCAACAAGTCTGTTACATATGCTCAAACAGGAATTGCTTTAGCCGAACGAGATAATGACCGTGTGATGACTGGAACCTTTTATCAGACTTTAGGCATCGCTTATTATATGTTTAGCTATCTTGATTCTGCTTCTTTTTTCTTAAACAAAGCGCTTGAATATGCAGAAACAGAAAAAGATGAACAATTGGAAGCTGTGGTAAATGCTGCTTTAGGGATGGTACACTATCAAAAAGGTTTGTACACCGAAGCCATGCAATATTACATGAAGTCGTTACCTATTCTTGAAAAAGAGAAAAAAAAAGAACAACTTGGAGTCCTCTATAGCAACATCGCCGATCTATATCAAGCATTACATAATTATGATCAAGCATTCGACTTTTACCTTAAGGCTGAATCTATCGCTCTTGAGCTAAATGACCAAAGCAGTTTGGGTTGCACCTGGATTGGACTGAGTGGCGCTTATTTTGAAAAAGGCGACTATGAAAAGGCATTGGATTATGCGGAAAAAGCCATTGCCATATTGCACTCGCATAATGATTTAGTTAACGAAGTAATTGCCTTAAATGCCGCAGCACAATGTTACTATGAAGGATATAAGGATTATGATAAGGCCGAAGAATATGCAAAAAAAGGATTACAGATCTCGGAAGAAAGCGGATTTCCGGCGAGTAAAGCCATTTCATTATATTTCTTATCAGACATTGCGTCCAGCCGCGGCAATTATAAAATGAGCGAAGATTATGCTTTTCAAGCGCTTGACACTGATTCTTCAGATATCAACATCAACAGTGGCTTAATATACAACATTGCATTAGCAAATATTGAAATGGGCAACCGGAATCGGGCAGTTGACTATTTTAAAAGATACGCCAGAATCATTTATTCTCATGCCAATAAAGAATTCCAAGGCACCTTATCGGAAATGCAAGTAAAGTATGAAACCGAAAAAAAAGAAACTACAATTCTCATATTGGAAAAAGCAAAACGGCTTTATTCGTGGTTGGGCGTTTCCACTGGAGCAATTTTACTATTAACATTAGCATTTTTTATTGTCAAGCAACGTTTAACAGTGAGTAAACGCAAACTGGCCGAACAACAAATCAAACAATTAGAACAAGAAAAGCAGTTGATTGCTACTCAAGCTATATTGGATGGAGAAACTGCCGAACGGGCACGATTAGCCAAAGATCTGCATGACGGACTGGGTAGTATGCTCTCTGTAGTAAAACTAAATCTTCCGCAAGTGAAAATCAACGGCACAATAGATGCCGAGTCCACAGAACGCTTTCAAACTGCTATCACGATGCTTGATGAGTCTATTCGTGAAGTACGCCGCGTTGCCCACCACATCATGCCCGATTCATTAACGCGATACGGACTAAAGGCATCACTCTCTGATTTTTGTAATGCGATTCCTTCCGTACAATTCCATTATTTCGGAAACGACCACCGCTTAGATCAAAAATTAGAAATCCTGATCTATCGCTCAGCCCATGAGCTGGTAAACAACGCCTTGAAACATGCCGGCTCTACGCAAATCAATGTACAATTGGTACAAGAATCTGACCGGATATCGCTTACGGTACAAGATAATGGTAAAGGATTTGACCCTTTAGCCAATACCAAAGGAACAGGGCTTGAGAGCATTCGTAAGCGTGTAGAAACACATACCGGCAAAATGAATTTGTATTCATCTCCCGGAAACGGAACAGAGATCAATATCGAATTTCAGATATAAAATGCTGCTTCCTCTTGCGTAAGGGGAAAAAAGGCCTATTTATTATAATGGATAAACAGCAATAGTTATAGTTTTCCCAACATCAACAACACCCCGAAAAATATCAATAAGCTAACTGAAGATAAGGTAAAAATAAATTGGGCATTATGGCTCATACGGAAACGAGCGCTGAATGATTCGATACTGCCTATAATAAATGCAAATAACATTTGAATAACAAAGAAAACAGGCAAGAATATATAATAAGGCCATGAATGATCCATAAAAAGATTGGCAATCAACGAGCCATAAATCGCAAATTTCAGAGTTCCGGCATACATGATCAAACCAAGGTCAAACCCGCTGTTATCCAAAATCATTACTTCGTGGATCATAGTCAACTCCAAATGAGTTTTGGGGTCATCCACCGGCATCCGGCTATTTTCAACCACAACGATCATCAGCAAGACAAAACCTGCCAATACTGCCAATGCATACGATGCCGCGCCCGAAAAGTGGAAAGCCGAATAAATATCGTAAAACGAAGTATACCCGGTAAGCAAAGCAAATGAACCAATGAGAATAAAAAAGGCAGGTTCCACCAACAATGAAAACAACGCTTCACGGCTAGCGCCCATTCCTTCAAAGCTACTCCCCGTATCCAATGCCATCAAAATCATAAAAAATTTGCCGACAGCCAATAGATAGGCAAAAACAACAAAATCGCCGCCAAATGAAAGAAGCCCTTTGCTACTGCCAAACGGCACTAAAAATGCAGCAAACAACACAGCAGAAAAGTACACTATCGGAGCAAAACGAAAAATAGGACTGGTCGTAGTACTGTAAACGGCACCTTTGCGGAATAATCGTATGTAATCATATATCGGTTGCAGAATACCCGGCCCTTTACGACCCGCAAAAATGCTTTTGGTTCGTAAAATAACACCTGAAAAGTACAGGCTGGTGATCAAGATCAATATCAGACTTAACATAGACTTCTTAAGAAATATTGTACTTTCTCCTGGATTTGGGAAAAGCACTTTATTCGTCCAATTATTAATTACTTATATTATTTTTAGCCATGTCAATAAAATAATGGCCAAAATAAATAACAACCCGTAAAGAATATACCATTGCAAACTCCCATCCTGAATACGTAAGGTAATAGCCGAAAGTTTACCAACCAAACGCGCCAACGGACGAAAAATCCGGGCTTCAACCCAATCGTCGTATCGATATGAAAAACGGGCATTGCCCGGAAAGATATCTCCACGCGGAATCCGCTTATAATTTTTACGAATCACCAACGTCGATCCGAAAAGTTTGCCTACAGGTTTGGTAAACGAACTTGCCGTATACTGCATGCGCGTGCTCGGCTGTGTACTGCCACATCCCCATGTATCACCCTTTTGTTCAGGCAAGGTACGGGTAAACATATTTCGTAAGGACATGATAATAAATACTAATGCCACAAACATCAACAATACCAAGCTAACTTTTTGTAACAATCCGGCAAATCCCGAAATCTCAGAATGTATTTCCCACATACCAAACGTATACGAAACAACATTTAAAGCAACACCAAATGCGACAAATGGCAATAACACCACCAATAACATGACGATGATTAACATATATTGAGGATATCGCATCGTCGTACTTGGTTCACCAATTCCATCTGGGAACGGCGTACGAGGCGTCCCAAGAAACATCGCACCAAATGCCTTAGTAAATGTAAGTACAGACATCCCTCCGATAAAAGCAATAGCTGTGATACCCAATACCACAATAATCGTTTCAGTAGTATCGGGCAATGCCACCCCCTTGATAAACCCAAAGAAAAGAGCGAATTCTGAAAGAAACCCGTTTAAAGGGGGCAACCCGGCAATGGCCAATGCCCCAATCAAAAACAAAAAGGACGATTTGGGCATGACTTTGAACAAACCGCCCATTCTATCCATATTACGCGTATGCAACATACGGTATATTGCGCCTGCCCCGAAGAATAACAAAGATTTGGATAAAGCATGATTCAGCACATGAAACAAGGCGCTGCCATATCCGGCCAAAATTAAAAATTGGCTGCCAGCATATTGCCCGACCAAGCCTAATCCAATGCCCATCACAATCAATCCGACATTCTCTATGGTACAATAGGCCAATAACCTTTTGATATCCTTTTGAACCGATGCGTGCATAATTCCATATATACCGGTAACCATGCCCGCAAGCATTACCAGATTTCCAATAAGCGCAAGATCACTTTGTAAATAAGTGGTCATTCGGATAATCCCATAAATCCCCATTTTGACAATTACCCCCGACATAATACCCGACACATGCGATGGCGCAGCCGGATGGGCGTGGGGCAACCATGTATGAAATGGCACAATGCCTGCTTTAAATCCAAACCCGACAAAAAACAAAAAGAATAAGGGAATATTGTTATGTGACGCAAAATAATCGCCAATTTTAGAAAACGCAAAACTACCCTCGCTTTTATATACGAGCAAAAATGCTATGATCAAACAAATGATCGAAAGATGCATTTGTATCAAATAATTCAATCCGGCCCGAAGCACGCTTCTTTGCTGATTGTCGAAAATTACCAACAAAAAGGACGAAAGCGACATGATTTCCCAAACAAAAATAAAGGCCACGCCACTCTGCACCATACATACCAAAATCATCGACAGATGCATCCACACCAACATCACATAATGAAGCCCCAGGTTGGATGATTGTTCATGTCCTTTTAAATAACCGAGCGAATACCATACTCCCGGTACGACAATCAGATTGACAATCAATATAAACCAAGCGGAAAGAGAATCGATAACAAAAGGTACCACTCCCCAAATAAGTGTAGACGCAATAGTTAAATTATAGCTGAACTTCACTCCCACCAAAGCTGTAATAGCCAAGCCCGATGATACTGCCGTAATCCACAACACGGCAATCAATGCCGCATACCCCTTATACTTCTTAGGAATAAAAGGTACAGCAAACAAGACCAGTAGTGCCGTAAGAATAAAAACGACCAGGATATTCATCAGTAAATCCAAACATTATTAATTCATCGATTTGGGAAATACCACAAAATCAATGACAAGATAATATCTAAAATAACGACAAACCTACCTGGCAGGCTTAAAAACCCATCAGGTAGGAATCGAAAAAACATATCTGTTTTATTATTTCAACTTATCGAAAGCGACTTTCATGGCAAGCATTGCTTTTTGCAGCTTTTCGTCTGCAGTAGCATAAGAAATCCGAATACAAGCTGGTTCTCCAAAGCCATCTCCGGAAACAGTAGCCACATGAGCCTTGCTCAATAAATACAAACTGATATCGGTTGCATCTTTCATTACCGTCTCGCCATCGCTTTTTCCGAAATAAGAACTCACATCTGGGAACACATAAAAAGCTCCTTGCGGCACGTTACATTTCAATCCTTTGATTTCGGATAAACCTTGCAACACCAAATCCCTACGGCGTTTGAAAACACTCTTCATATCCTCCGTAAAAGAATCTTTTGCAGTAAGAGCCTCCAAAGCAGCACGTTGCGAAATCGAAGACGGGCCTGAAGTCAATTGGCTTTGCAACTTCGAGCAGGCTTTGGCCAACCACAGCGGCCCAGCCAAATAACCAATCCGATAACCGGTCATCGCATATGCTTTAGATACGCCATTGATAATCACCGTACGGTCTTTGACATTGTCAAATTGAGCAATGCTTTCATGCTTACCAACAAAATTAATGTGTTCATAAATTTCATCGGCAATAATCATGATATTCGGATGCTGAGCTATAATATCAGCAAAAACTTTCAATTCGTCTTTTGAATAAACGCTACCCGTAGGATTTGAAGGAGAGCACAGCAAAAATGCTTTAGTTTTTGGCGTGATGGCAGCCTTCAATTCGGCAGGCGTTACCTTATAATCATTCGCCAATGATGTTTGTATCACCACACTCTTTCCTCCGGCCAACTTAACCAATTCCACGTAAGTAACCCAATATGGAGCGGGAACAATTACTTCGTCACCATCATCTACAATAGACAAAATAGCATTGGCTAACGCATGTTTAGCACCATTGGAAACAATAATCTGTTCCGGTTTATAATCCAAATTATTTTCGTTTTTGAACTTGGCGGCTACCGCTTTACGCAAATCCATGTATCCGTCACCGGGAGAATAAAAAGAATAATTCTGATCAACAGCATCTTTTGCTGCCTTTTTTATGTGATCAGGAGTAAAAAAATCGGGTTCCCCCACACTTAGATTTACCACATCAATACCTTGAGCCTGTAAATCCTTACTCTTCTGATTCATCGCCATTGTCTGCGATTCCGAAAGGCTTTTCAGCCTGTTTGATAATAATTCCATATAAAAATGTGCTTGAAAATAACTTGATTATAAGTTTAAACATGGCAAAAATATATTTTTATCTACATCTTTCCATATATTTTTTACAAATTGTTTATATTTTTACATGCGGATATACCAAATTCTTAAAAAATAAACCATGAGCGAAATAAAAAAAGTGCGTTTTGGCATCATCGGCACAAACTTCATATCAGATTGGGTCATTCGCGGAGGCCGACAAGACCACCGTTTTGAAATTACAGCCATATATTCACGATCACAGCAAACTGCCGATGATTTTGCCGCCAAACATCAAATACCACATACATTCACCTCGCTGGAAGCAATGACCAGTAGCCCATTAATCGATGCCGTATATATTGCATCGCCCAATGCACTGCACGCCTCCCAAGCAATCATGTTTATGAAATACGGAAAACATGTCTTATGCGAAAAAGCATTTGCCTCTAATGTCCGCGAAATAGAAAAAATGATCGACACAGCGCGTAAGCATAACGTGACCCTGATGGAAGCGATGAAATCAACATTAACGCCAAACTTTCTGGCTGCACGTGACGCTCTGAATGAAATCGGAAAAATACGATGCTACTTTGCCAGCTATTGTCAATATTCATCCCGCTATGATAAATTTAAGGAAGGAATTGTATTAAACGCTTTTCAACCAGACTTATCTAACGGAGCATTGATGGATATCGGCATATACACCATCTATCCTATGGTAGTTTTATTTGGCCGCCCGCAAACCATCAAAGCGGCTGGAGTCAGGTTATCTACTGGCGTTGATGGCGAAGGATGTGTTACATTTGGATATCCTGATATGAGTGCACAAATCATGTATTCCAAAATATCCAATTCGCTATTGCCAAGTGAAATACAAGGAGAGAATGGAAATATCATATTTGACCGCATCAATATCATCAGCGAGGTCAACGTTCATTTCCGTAATGGAGAAAAGAAAAGCATCACTTGTCCGCCGGAAAAAGATGAATATTATTATGAAGTTAAGGAATTTATTGACTTAGTGCTTTCCGGCAAGCAGGAATCGACTATTAACAGTTGGAAAAACTCACTGATTACAATGGAAATCATGGACGAAATAAGGAAACAATTAGGGGTAGTCTATCCGGCTGACAAAATGTAAAATACATTTTAAAGGTATTTTTTCATATATCTCCATAAAAATAAATCCCGAGAGCAAACTTCTCGGGATTTATTTGATGCTGTGATTACATGCATAATCACAATATCGGATTATATAACCTATGATAATGCTGCAACAGCTGAACCTATAAGATTCGCATTTTCCATTTGATTGAAATCAACCTGTACTTTATTAAGCCCGAACTCTACCAACAGATTGTTCAGCTCTTCGATAACCAACTTATTATAGTCTTTTCCGCGTTTATCTTTGCTCCAGAAAAGGCTTCCTTCGGCAGTTAGACAAACACTTTTGACAGAAGGATTTTGCGACACAAGCACCAGAATCAATCCGGCTAACGATGCAGCCACAAGTTGTGCCGAACGGTTATAAATCCAACGTGCCATTGCTACATATTTCTTTTTATACATATCAGGGTAGTTCATAATTCCGGTAAGCTTTTGAGCGTCAAATTTCTCTTCAACATCATCATACGGAAATACCGATTTGAATATTTCACCCAAATACATGCCTGAAATAGCTTTTTCAAAGCGTTGACGCCCCTTACTATCCGAACAAGCATCTACTTTGTCATCTATATGAGTCAAATAAGGCGGATTGAAATTACCCGACTCAAGATTCACAGGAATAGGAGCTTTACCTTTATATTTAGGATCTAATTTTTTAATTTTATCAGGAGGCATAAGAGCTGCCATATTGGTTCCGGTACCTACAATCAGACCGATATAAGCATCATAACCGGGCTTGGCAAGTCCCGCGAATAAACTGGCCACTGTATCATTGATTACCTTTATGGATGAAAATCTAGGTTTTGGCTTGTTCAAATAATCAAGCAACGATTTCCCTATAGGCTCTCCTATCATCTCCTTGATATTAACGCCTTTGGTCCATTCCAATAAAGTAGCATCACCATCCAACGTAGATTTAGCGGGATATGAAAAACAATAGCCAATAGGAATTTTTCCACTGATCTGCATTTCATTAATCGGATTGGCCTGCTTTTCGAAAAGTTTCTTTTCAGTAAAATCTTTGGCTCTCATCTCCGACAAGTCCCTTTTCCATCCGTCTGCCGGACGAATCTCAGGTACATTCTTTGAAAAGTCAACTACCGCAGTCCTATAATTTGTTCCACCCAAATCCAACACAAGCGCCTCGCCTTTAACCCCAGCAGTGTTCGGAGTAATATAAGTAGGAATACATTTTATCTCCTTACCGTCTTCTTTAAGACCTTCTTCAATTTTTTTCTGTAAGTCTAAGGCGATATCCTTCAGATGTTTGGTTTTTAGTTGAAAAATATTCTTTTTCATAATGTTTATTAGGTATTTAATTGATTGATTACATAATCAAAATCTCTATCGATTGGATTAAAAAGACAAAGAAGTTTGAAATAAAGAATTAATGTTGTAAAGATATAAAAAGTTCGTATTGATAAATTCCACATCTTAAGAATTAAGACTAATGATGTGTTTTATAACATACTTTAACAAATTGGCATTCTTATCGCTTCATTATATCCTTATAGACATTCAGTTCTATTTTTAGCTTTTCGATTTTCTTTTGCAGCGTTTTTACTTCTTTCTGTAATTCGGATTCGCGTGGTGTGGCAAAATCAATAGGTATCTGCATACCCATTTCGGCAATAAAGTTATACCGCAATGCCTTGCTTGCTCGCCACCAAACAGACATTTGCAACGATTCGCTCTTATAATAGCTTTGTAAGGTCGAAGGCGAAACGCCCATCCTTCGTGACATTTCCGTTTGGGTGATTCCTTCAGAAAAAATCGCTTCCCGCAATCTTTTTCCATTATGAGGCATACCTTTTTGTCCCTCCATACCTGAATAAATAGTTATTTCGTTCATCATATGTAAATATTTTTATATTACTGAAAGAGATTGTTCAAAAAGCTACTATCCATGGCTGAACCGAAGTTCAGCGAAGCTAATTACAAATTCAGCCAAACGTGAGTATCTAATATTACAACCAAGTAACGTTGAGCGGAATTTGCAATTCCGCTCAAGAAAGACTTTTCGAATAATTTTTTACGATACTTTCAAAAAATAATACGACAAATATATAAAATAATTTGAAATAGTCTTATTTTTATTTTGTATTTGCTAATACAAATTATATTTTATCAAAATAAAAGTTGTATAAATAAAATTTATATTCGATTTTTCCGTATAAATTTTAGGTAAACTAAAAAGATATAAATATAATTAAGTAGTTTAATCGTTTTATTTTTCCTTAACGGAAAACTTTAAACCTGAAACCTTAAATTTTAAATTATTTCAAATACAAATAGTCGTAATGAATCATTGGTTTTGCTTTGCGTTCACCAATTTTTTTACGTGCAGTGTCCGCCATATATTCCGAACGCCCCAATCCTATAATCTTACCTTGCTCATTCATCACATGGATCACATCTCCTTTCAGAAAATCGCCATCCACACAAGTAATGCCTACCATCAATAAACTTGCCGCCTGATTGGCAAGTAATCGTTCTTCTGCGCCTTTATTGATATATACTGCTCCCTTAGCCACACTATCCGAATGCGCCAACCATTTTTTGAAAGGCGTCGACTTCTTGCCCGATACAAAACGGGTTTGTACAGCAGATCGATCTTCAATAATGTCAATCAGTATGTTATCTGTAAGCCCATTGGCAATGTGAACCGGAGTTCCCGAAGCTGCGACTTTTTTGGCTATGGCAAACTTCGTCAACATCCCTCCTCGCCCGAAATTCGATTTTACCGGAGCAATGAATTTAGATACGGAATCATTGTCCAACTCTATCACCGGAATTACTTTAGAATCAGGATCAGAAGGTGATCCGTCATATACGCCGTTTGTATTACTCAGAATAACCAGTGCATCGCTATTCATCATGTTGGTAATCAACCCTGATAATTCGTCGTTGTCGGTAAACATCAATTCTGTGACCGACACCACATCATTTTCATTGATCACCGGAATCACCTTATTGGCAAGCAAAGCCTCAAGGCAATTACGCATGTTCAGAAAATGGCGGCGATCGCGGAAATCTTCCTTAGTAGCCAACACTTGCGAGCAGATAATGTTATGCTTAGCAAATAATTCGCTGTAGAGTTGTATCAACCGCACTTGTCCTACAGAAGCCCATAATTGGCGACATGAAACAGCGTCTGAATGTTTCGGGCTGCCAATCACTTTCCTGCCCGACGCCACTGCTCCGGAAGATATGAATAATATTTCCAGCCCTTTCGCAGACAAGTAGGATATTTGCTCAACCAAAGCCTTGATTCGCTTTTCATTGGGCGTACCGTCTGCCAACGTCAATACATTAGAGCCAACTTTAAGTGTGATGCGTTTGTACATGCTTTCTAAAGAAAATAGAAAACTTTTCAAAGTAAAGCAAAAAAGGTTTGAAAATGCATGATTCTCAAACCTTTATGTCGGGGTGAAAAGACTCGAACTTTCGACCCCTTGCACCCCATGCAAGTGCGCTAGCCAACTGCGCCACACCCCGATTTACTTTAAAAAGCGTTGCAAAGATATATATGAATTGATAAACTACAAATATATTTCATGAAAAAGCGATATGGCTTTAATTCCCGAAATCGCGATCCCGAAATTCTTCCGAAATAATTTTGACCTTGTAAGTTTTCCTGTTTTTATTGGTCAGTTTGTTATCACGCAACCATGGATTCATGTATTTCAACATTTTGTAATTGGTATTGTGCTCAATGGCAAAATCTGCCCAATCATCAATGGCCGTATCAACTTCTATTTCCGAATAAGGTATTACAGGATATTTTTCGACATCGGACACATAAAATCCATATAATTCCGGATGGTTCAATATCTCTTTTACAGCTACAATGCGGTATACATACCTCATTGTTTCTTCGTTCAAAAGTAAATCGTGATAATTATCGTTCTTTTGCCGTGTCATTTGATCTTTCAATCCCTTTTTACCCATGTTATAAGCTGCTGCTGCCAAAGTCCAGCTTTTATCAAACAACGAATAACACTCTTTTAGGTATTTACATGCTGCAACCGTCGATTTTTCAAGATGATACCGTTCGTCCACTTCTGCATTGATCTCAAGGCCTTGTTCTATGCCGGCATCTTTCATGAATTGCCAGAACCCGGTAGCACCTTTTGGAGATACTTTATTCATAAAGTCACTCTCGATTAACGCAAGATATTTGAAGTCATCCGGTATGCCATATTCTTTTAAAATCGGTTCAATGATAGGAAAATACCGGCCAACCCTTTTAAGGTACTGCAATGTATTGGAATGAAAATTCATGTTTACGATCAATTCCCGTTCGAAGCTCTCGCGTACATCAAAATATTCCAACGGAATAGCTTCTCCGGCAAAATCAGCCTTTGCAGGCATAATAGGTGATGTCCACGTAT
>JAVBPN010000125.1:0-4614 GCA_031549585.1 Bacteroidales bacterium | reverse complement strand
ACTACTCAGAAAGAATATAAATCCTACGACTACGATTAATCCAATAATTATGTATTGCATTTTCATTGTTTTATTTTTGTTGTTAATTTATTCTTTATTTGTAATGTCCAGCGAGACAAAAGCCGGCACGCCCGCCTGAATGACGCAGTTGGACGGGGGCGACAGGCCTTGCTAACCGCACTTTCCGCCCGCTGGAAGCAGACCGCAAGTTGGGCGTTCGTATTTCACTGTAAGTTTCCATAATAATTTGAATATTTCTTAAATGATGTCAGAATATTCTCTACTTTTTTTATTCGCTCTTCTAAGTCTCCTCGCAGTATTATATATGGAATTTTTCGCTCATTCAAATCTGCTATTATTTGTTTATGAAAAACTGTACGCTTTTGCTCTCCGCTTCTATCCCAAGTATCGTCATAGGGAATATCGTCATCACAAAGGAAGAATAAATCATATCGTCGTGCATTTTCAAGTGCTAATTGTGTCAAAAGAGCAGGCGCTTTTCCATGATAATCCAATGCAAACATATATGTTGTTATTGCATTTGTGTCGACGAAAAGATATTTGTTTGCATTAAGTATCGCTATTTCTTCTTGTGCTATGTGTCCGATGGCGATTTCATCAAATGCAGAAAAATTAATTCGTCTGTCTACTTGATGAGTTTCCCAATAATCCCGACCATATTCGCTTACAAAACTTGTGTTGAAACGCTTTGCCAAAGCTTCTGTAATGGTGGATTTTCCAGTTGACATAGCTCCAAGAAATACAACTTTTGTAGTTAAATCTTTGTAGACAATATCGCTGATAAATTGGCGATGTTGAAATGGATTTTCTCTGATTTGTGTTGCAGAAATAGATACAGTTAGGCGTTTATTGTCAATGCGACGGTCAATAGCATTTAATGCTTTACTCATGTGTTCGCCATAATATTCGCTGGAATAAAAATGTGTGATTTGTTGTCCGTTAAGTAATCCAAGTACATAATTTTCTTCTTTTATTTCATACTCCCGCTCATGTGAATAACCTTCGGGACCATCCCATGCTTCAATTACGGTAACAGATGGATATAAGTTTCTAATCCATTGTGCTCGAATTTGTAAAGGGACTTCGATAGCTTTTGTATCGTAAATAATTACGATAAGTTTATCCACTTCTTTTAAGGCGGTTTCAATTAAAAATTGGTGTCCTGCGTGTAAAGGTGCAAATTTTCCTAAGGTTAATCCTGTTTTCATTTTACTGCTACTGTTTTTTTGCTGCTCCTATACTTCAAGTGTAATATCCGTATATTGAATTTACTAAATATGCGCTCCACATAACAATCATTATCATTCCATCAGGACTTCCATTTCTGAACCGAATTATCCACATAATTACTGTAAATATATTGAGAACCATATACAAAACCCATTGTTCTTTATAGCGTAGAATCATTAAAAATGTGGCTACTATCGACAAAACATTAGTTGTCGCATCAATAAACGGTGTATTCTGGCCTGAAATTAGCGATAGAAGATAACCTAATCCCACAATACTTGCAATACAACTGATAAATATAAATGAAAAAGTTGATGCTTTCAATTTTCTCATATCTACAACTTGTTTTGAAATATGCTTTCTCCACATGATATAGCCGATAATATTCATGGGGACAAAGAAAAATAGATTAAGTCCCATCTCGCCGAACAATCCATTTGTATAAGATAAATACGCATAACCAAAAGTATTGTACATTCCGAATACATATGTCCAAATGTTCCCTTTAGCAGCTAAAACTACGCATAGCACACCTGTAAGGAATACGCTAAAATTAAAAATCGATTCTTTTGATATCGCTGATAATACTATGACTATTACTAAAAATAGTGCTAACCATATTATTTCGTATAATTTCCAATTCTTCATTTTCTTCTTTATTTCAAGCTTCTCCATTCATGACGCCTAACGGACCGGCGGCTGCTTGCGAGCGGGCTTGCGGGCGACTTCACTATCCACCGAGACAAAAGCCGAAGCGGGCGACAAAAGTTCAATTAACCACTTCAGCCCGCTTGCAAGCAGGACGTAAGTTGGCAGTAGTTTTTATCTGTACGATACTTTGTCTAACTGCCCACTGAAAATTGAAAACGACAAAACTTGATAACAGTCCACAGACTTTCCTTTCTTCTTCCCTGCTATCCAATTTTGAGGCATTTTATTCACTCTCTCTAATACTTGATTTGCCAAAGTTTCTAATGTGCCTTTCCCTTTTGAAATTATTTGAAAATTACCTGCTTTTCCATCACAATTGACAACGAATGCAATAGCAACCCGAAACATCATATCTTTTGCTTTTTCATCCGTTAATGGATTTTCTGCAAAGTATTTTTTCAATTCTTCTATTCCTCCTTCAAATTCAGGATTAGTATCAACTAAAGGAAGTTCGCCTACTTTTTCTTTCAGCAAAGACTCTTTATCTACTGAAAAAATGTTCTTTCCATCGCAGATTGTTACTTGAAAAATGCTATCTTTCAACAAGGTACTTGGCTTTTCTATTTTGTCAGCCGTTTTAAAAGTGAATCCGTATGGACATTTAGGTGTTTCAAAATCATACGCATTTATGTACAAAACAATCGGTTCTCTCAATCCTTGATAATAAACCTCATATTTGTCTAAGAATCCTGACCCAAAAGCTGCTGTTTTTGATTTAAACTCACAGCAACTCCCAAGTCTTCGAAATTGTACAGGCTCTCCATTTGGTCCAAGCAGTGCTTTTAGAAATGCTTGTTCATTTTCTATTTTCCCCACTTTGATAGCAGTTTTATGATTTGATTCATAACCATATTTTTTATCTGTCGAAACTTCTGTCAGTTTCAAACTGCCATCTTCATAAAATTCCTGAGCATAAAGTTGCGTCATTGCGAAAGTCAGGATAAATGATAAAATTGCTGTTTTTACTACTCTGTTCATAACTTTTTGTTTTTTAGTTTTAAATTTATTTTGCTTATGTCGGCAAATTACTGCCAACGTTCCACGGTTGCTGACGGGCGGGCGTTGCGGGCGACTTCACTGTCCGCCGACACAAAAGGTAGTGCGGGCGACAGGCCTTGCCAAACGCACTTCCCGCCCGCTGAACCGCAGCCCTAAAAGGGCAAGCTCAGCAAAGCTAAAGCGGACCGCAAGTTGGTGGCTGGTATTCTGTCTTCAATTCTCTGTCCATTATTTTTCTTCGTCTTTTCGTCTCATATCACCCATTATCGTTTCAGCCATTTTATAACCCTTTTCAATTGGTTTACCCAATACAAATCTATGACAATCTTCTGGCTGCGTTGCAAAAGATTCCGTTCTCTGCAATCCTTCATCTGTTATTTGTCTCCATCCGATGTATGCACTATCTTTTTTTTCAATTAATATTTCTCGGATTGCACCTCCAAAAAAAGATTGCATATTTTCATCCCACTTGCTTTTTACAGTTGTGAAGAACATCGAATATGTATTATCTGCGTTCATTTTTTCTTGCATTTCAAATAGTTCTTTTCTTGCATTTCTTGCACAAACTTCAGCCATATCAAATAATAACTGGTCAACTTTCAGGTTTAAAGAGTCTTCCGAAAGAATACAAGAGCAATTCTTACAAAAAACAGGGGCCAAATAAAATTTATCAAATTTTTTCTTGCCTCTTCTTATGGGGATGTCAACAACACCTCTAATTCCTATACTTGAAGACATTGTCAATCCATACTTTTCTTTGTATTTTACACAGGCTGCATCAGAGTTTGATTGATAGTCTGCAAAATCAATTTTTACGGAAGGTTGCCAACAAATATCTTTTTCATCTTCTGTAAGATATTCAGTTTGTGCATTCAATTTGATTGATGATATACACAAAGCCAAGATTATAAATATTCTACTGTTCATATCTTTTATGTTTGATTATAATCATTTTCCTATTTTCTCTGACTTACTTGCCCCAACGTTCCCACAGCTGCTTTCGGTCGGGTTTGCGGCGCACGTCACTGTCCGCCGAGACGAACCGTGATGCGGGCACAAACGGTGAGTTCCGCTCGTCGCCCCGCCCTAAAAGCAGGCCGTAAGTTGGGTGTTCGGCATTTAGTTTTTCCACCAACTTTTCTTTTGAGTTAATTCTTTTATTGTTAACCTTTTTGTCATACACGGCTTCGTATTTTCTGAATCAAATTGTTGATTGGCAACTCCAATAATCCAAATGTCAAAATCTGCGACATGTCCATATAATGATTTTTCTATACTGTAATTATGTATAACGGGGATATTACTCACTTTCTCAATCAAGTGTGATATGTTTTTGTGCCGTAATGGTGAATACCAATGAATATTAGGTTCATTTTTCCAACTTGCATAGTTCATATGCAAAACTTCTGATTTCTCAAAATCTTCTCTTGTGGGCTTATTTGTTTGATTAATCCTTGTTGTAGCAATAAGATTGTATCCATATTCAGTATCTTTAATTGCCTCTAATACAATCGCTCCTCCATAATTTTCATTTTCAAGTTTAAAAATCAAACAATCGCCTTTTTCAAAGACAGGTTGTCGAATAATTTTCTTTTTCCTGCTTTTCGGTTTCGTTTTTTCGACTTGCAGGTTAAGAAGAAATTTGTCAAGTGC
>JAVBPN010000333.1:0-17527 GCA_031549585.1 Bacteroidales bacterium | reverse complement strand
TCTCCAAAAATTCAACCAATTGGGTAAGATTTCTATATCTACAAGAATGGTACTTCCGGTGGTTGTAAAGCCAGATGCAGCCTCAAAAAAAGCATCTGTCCAATTTGATACATAGCCACTTAAAATATAGGGTAATGCTCCAAATGAAGCAAATAACACCCATACCATACTTACAATGATATACCCTTCCCGTCTTCCTATTTCTGTGGAGCACCCTCTGGTGAAAAAATAAAAAGAGCCTCCTGCTATGGCAGAAATAGCTGAAGATACTAAAATTGGGAATGAACCTTGTTCTCCGTAAATCAATGAAATGATGAGGGGGAATAACATCAATCCGCTTTCAATCAGGAGTAGTGACCCCATCAGATGTAAGACAAATTTAAAATTAATCCCTTTCAATGGAACGTTAGTTTAAAATGTAATCAGAAGAAATAACTTACTTCATTTATGGCAGAAGGCATAGAGAATACAACCACACGGTCGCCGGGCTGTATTTGGGTAGAACCGGTGGCAATAAAACCCGATTTGCCTCTGATTAAGCCGCCAATAATAGCATTTTTGGGAAAATTTAAATCGCGGATAGCGTGTTGAACTATTTTTGACTTTTCTGTTGCTTCGTATTCAAGAACTTCGGCATCAGTCCCTGCCAAATATTTAAGCATTGAAACCTTTCTTGATAGGGTATACCTATATATATGGCTGGCTGCAATCAACTTTTTATTGACAATGGTGTCAATTCCCATCCGTTCGGCTAAATTGATGTAATCAAGATTTTCTATTTCTGCGACAGTGTGGCGCACACCTTCGCTTTTGGCGAGCATACATGCAAGGATGTTGGCCTCGGAGTCACTTGATACAGCCAAAAAAGCATCCGTTGTTTTCAATCCCTCATCAAGCAATAAATCGATTTTTGTTCCGTCCCCATGAATAACCAACGCATTATCAAGAATATCCGATAGACGATAAGCCTCGTCCCGATCAGCTTCAATAATCTTGATGCTATAATTTTTTCCTAATTCTTTAGCAATCAACCTTCCAATGTGGCTTCCACCCAAAATCATTACCTGTTTGAGTTCATGCTGCGATTGTCCGGAATGCTGCAAAATGCTTTTAATTCCGGCATGGTTGGTCACTACATATAGTGTATCGTCCGGTTCATATTTGACATCGCCGTATGGAATGATTGTTTTACCGTCGCGTAATATCGCTACTGCCCTATATTCCATTTGATAAATGTTGCCGGCTTCGCTTGGAGTTTTGTTGACAATGGGTGCATTCTTATCCATTCTGACGGCTAACAAAGACAATTTGCCGCCTGAGAAGTCAATTAAATTGGCTACACCCGATTGATGTAAGACACTGATGATTTCTTTGGCAGCAATCTTTTCAGGGTAAATCATAGAATCAATTCCCAAACCCGAGAAAATATTACGGGTTTCTTTGTTTAATGGTTCATTGCTGCTGATACGTACTATAGTAAGTTCTGCTCCTAACTTTTTGGCTAAACTTGCAGCGACAATATTGGTATCTTCGGACGGAGTGACGGCGACAAACAAGTCGGCATTGCCAACACCTGCTTCTTCCAGGAGTTTCAATGAAGTTACTTTGCCCTCGAATGTTTGCAAGTCATACGATGATGATATAATTTCCAGTTTCTTGCCGTCCGAATCAATGACAACAATATCGTGGTTTTCACGGCTAAGCATTTTGGCTAAATGCGTTCCCACTTCACCAGCTCCGGCTATTACAATTCGCATATAAAACCTCCTTTACGCACATTTTTGCGCGCATTCATCTGATAACCTTTTACTTAAATCCGGAAAATCCGGAAAATGCTCTGACAAAGTAATGTATTATTTTCGATATGGGCAATGATTTTAACATTTGTGCTTGCCGTTCAATTACGTATATTTTATCCCATAATAATCACGTATGATATTCGATTTTTTCACTAAATTTATTATTTTTGTTACCTTTGTTTCATAAATCATTATAAAGATGAGGATATTGACCATTTTATGCGCCTGTTTGATCAGCTTACCGATATTGGCGCAGAAAAAGCTGGAATTGCAAGTTGCGACTTATAATCTTCGCTATAATACGCCTAATGACGGGATAAACGCATGGCCTAACAGAAAAGAGGAGGTAAAAGCATTGATACAATACCATGATTTTGATATCATTGGAACTCAGGAGGCTTTACACGGACAGTTGCAGGATCTTTGCGAAATGAGAGGGTATACCTATTTCGGGGCGGGCCGTGATGATGGCAAAGATGCTGGGGAGCATTCAGCCATTGTATACAAAAAGGATCGGTTTGAAATATTGGACTCCGGTAATTTTTGGTTGAGCGAAACACCTGATAAACCTGGTCTGGGATGGGACGCTACTTGTTGTAACCGGATTTGTTCATGGGTTAAATTCAAAGATAAAAGTACCAAGAAAGAATTTTACTTTTTCAATGTGCATTTTGACCATCAAGGCGTGGTTGCACGTAGAGAATCTGGAAAATTGATGGTGCAAAAAATTAAAGAAATTGTAAAAAATACGCCGGTAATTTGTACAGGAGATTTCAATTCGACACCTGAAACAGAGCAAATACAGTTGATGCAAACACTTTTGAATGATTCGCGCAAAATATCGAAAATGCCGCCGTATGGCCCTGAAGGGACATTCAATAGTTTCGATTTTAACGCTCCATTGAAACAAAGGATCGATTACATATTTGTCAGTAAGCAATTTACTGTATTAAAATATGCTGTGTTGACCGATTCCAAAGACCAACGTTACCCGTCTGACCATATGCCTGTGGTGGCGAGTTTGGAGCTATAATAGATAATTAAGAATTAAGAATGAATTGCCTGTGGACGGCAAACCGGCTGCAATGTAATGGTCGGCATTAATTAAGTTTTTACAGAAAATGATAATAGTCAAACCAAATATCAAATTAAAAACAGTTTATTGCAAATCCACTTATACGTTTTTTAAAGAGGACAGAGGTGAGATGGGTTTAAAGATCGGTGCTTTTTTAAAATCGTTTTTCTCTTTGTCTTTAGTAATAAGCATATTGTTGGTTAGTGCATGCAGTAAAGACGACATACCTGACCCGTATCAACCAAAGGCTTTGCCGGCTATTACACGACTCAATGTGATCAGTGGTTTGGATTCCAGCATATACTTTTTTAATAGCAGAACCCAATTAAGCTCAGGACGTAATAATTCTGTTGGGTATGGTAATAGTAGCCGGGAATCATATTCAATCGAATATTCCAATGATTTGTTGGTGGGAGCTGATTATGAGAATTGGTTAGGTAGTCGCACCCAGCCACGTAGGGTAACTTATAGTAGAAATGACCGGAATATGTTGGCGACGGTGTCATCTGACGAAAAAAGCGATGGGGCTTTTTCCCTTTCGTATAATGATCAATATCTGTTGTCACAAATCATTTATACCGACGCTCAGAGCACCATTAGCAAGTATACCATCACGTACGATGCAAATGCCAATGTGTCTGTTGTGGAATTACATACGCAAGGTTCTGCCGTGATTGAAAAATATGAAAAATGGGAATATCAATCTTATGATTCACATCCCAATCCTTTTTACTTCTTGGTCAATGTCTTTTATGCACCTGTTTTTTCTTCCACTCGGGGGCCGGTACTTTCTCAAACTATACCATTGGGATCTTTATTATCAGTGAATAATCCGGGAGCATTTATGAAATATACCAAATCCTCATCTTCTGATGAATATGGTAGTGGGATGGGATATCCATACACCTATACATATGATGACAATAATGAATATCCGGTAGAGGTTAGCGTAGGCGTTAATTTAAAATTCGAATATTTTAAATAACCAGTTGGCATGGCGAAGCAAAAAAGCGTATTCTTTTGTAGGAATTGCGGTGCCGAATCTGCTAAATGGATAGGGAGGTGTCCATCATGTGGCGAATGGAATACTTATATCGAAGAAAAATTTGAAAAGAAAAACGAACGGGTGTCGTTTGATGCGGCAGAAAGGTCACAGCCACAAAAACTCTCGGATATTGCTTCAGCGGATTACCATCGGGTCAATACGCACAATGAGGAATTAAACCGTGTGCTGGGTGGTGGTATTGTTCCCGGATCATTGGTTTTGCTGGGTGGAGAACCCGGAATCGGTAAATCTACATTGGCATTACAGGTGGCATTGCAAATGGCAGGTCACACCATTTTGTATGTTTCCGGAGAAGAGAGCCTGCAACAAATTAAAATGCGCGCAGAACGCATTGGCGGAGGTGGAGAAAATTGTTTTTTTCTGAACGAAACTTCGCTCGAAACTATTTTTGAACATTGCAAGGAAATCCGGCCGGATTTGGTCTTTATTGACTCAGTGCAAACCATTAGTACGCAACATATTGATTCGTCTGCCGGAAGTATATCGCAAGTCCGGGAATGTACGGCTACCTTGCTTAAATTTGCTAAAACAACACACACGCCCGTCTTTTTAATCGGACATATCACCAAAGACGGTATTTTGGCCGGCCCGAAGATTTTGGAGCACATTGTAGATGCTGTTTTACAATTTGAAGGGGATCATAACCATGTGTACCGCATCATTCGTTCGCTGAAAAACCGGTTTGGAGCGACTTCCGAATTAGGCATTTTTGAAATGAGAGGGAATGGACTGCGCGAAGTGAGTAATCCATCGGAAATGTTGATCACTACCAATGACGAAGGTTTGAGTGGTATTGGTATTGGTGCAACCATTGATGGAGTGCGTCCTTTTCTCATTGAAGTACAGGCATTGGTTAGTTCTGCTGTATACGGTACGCCGCAACGATCGTGTACTGGTTTTGATTCGCGCCGTTTGAACATGTTGCTTGCTGTGCTTGAAAAGCGTGCTGGATTCAAATTATCTGCCAAAGATGTTTTTCTCAACATCGCAGGAGGGTTGAAAGTCGATGATCCGGCGATTGACTTGGCAGTGATTGCAGCTGTCATGTCGTCTAATATCGATATGCCAATCAGTCATCAATATTGCTTTGCGGGAGAAGTTGGATTATCGGGAGAAATTCGTCCGGTGAGCCGTATTGAGCAGCGTATTCTTGAAGCGCAAAAACTTGGATTTACCAAAATATTTATTGCCGGGGCAAATAAAAAAGGTATCAATATATCTTCCCTGTCTATTCAACCGGTTTTTGTCAACAAGGTAGAACAATTATTTAAAGCATTATTCAGAAAAGAAGCTATCTGAATTCATCGCTTTGCTACTCATAATGACGATTTCGCTATTTCTGAGATAGCCCCAATTTGATTTTTCCTCCCTATTTTGTAACCGGAGAAGTAAGATAACCATAAACAGCCGCCGCAGGGCTTATATTTTGATGCACGGTATATTCGGCTGTAGGAGGAGCATACCTGTGTTCGAACCAGAGTTCATGTACCGGCCATGCTTTATAATGAGGATAACAGAAAGTCAGGGAATAGTCATTGTCCCACCATCCCCAGCAATTACAATCGCCGGTACGTGAGTCGTTCATCCAGTCGCATTCACCCTGAGGTCCGTAGGGTATAATGCCGGGAACTATACCCATGCGTCCTTTTTCCCGATACCATGAATCCATATGGAATGCTTGTTTGACCGAATTCTCATGCATTCCCGTTATCCAGACCATATTTAAAGGATTGCCGCCCAGCATATAATCACATGAAGTATATACGGCGTTTATAAACTTTTCTTTACCGCTTATTTCATATGCTACTATGGCAGGCATTACTAAAGGAGTGGTAGCGTGTCCCTGCAACGCTTTTCGGTCTTGTGCCGTTCCAAGCCGGAAGCTTCGACCGTTTTCGATGGCATCGGTCACTTCTTTTTCTGCAAATTTTTCGGTCAAGTCCTTTAATTGGTTTTGAAAGTCTTTATCCAGTCTTGAATGTTTTTCAGGAATAGTTACATATGCCCATATGCCCCATTTATAGCGCTCAAAATTGCGGGAATTTTCAAAAACTACCGTAATGTCTTGTTTAAAACGGTTTTGGTATTTTATATCACCCGTTAATTTAAAAAGCCAGGCAGCAGCATTGGCTCGTTGAGCACTAACCTTTTGTTCATCACCATCTCTGAGGTTATTACCTGCCCATTCCCAGGCATTCAGAGCTTCTTGTGTCCATTCCTTAATTTCTTTTGCTGCGTTTACATTTTTTCCCAACAAGCCTTTCTTGCTTGCTATATTTAGACAATAAGCATATTGGGCTGCAAGGCGTGCATAAATATAAGTTAACAAAGGTTCTTCTCCGTAAATAATCCAGAAAGGCCGGATATCTTCGTATGAAGGAAGTCCGTGGCCGGCTTCCTTATTCGGATAATTGTCCCCGTCCACTCTTCCACCTGCATTGCCGCCGGTAGGCCCTTTAGCCCGCCGGTAATAATTTAAGAGCCACGCAGCTTCATCCAGAAGATCCGGAATACCGTTACCGCTTTCGGGAATATTCAATTCACCATCAGAAAAATTTTCAGGTTTAAATTCGTATGTAGTCATTAAAAAAGCGGGTATTACGGCATGTGAGGGGTATCCGTCCCAGTCACCCGCATCCTGATACCATCCCCACATATTGCTACAATCCACAGTGTCGTCAAATAAGGATTCAACGTCTTCTTTAGGCCCACTTTCTGTCGGTGAATCCATATACCGGTAATGAGAATAACGAAGCTTGAATCCCGGCGTAAGTTTTGGATTCTGGCAGGCGGCCCGCCAATACTCCGTATAAGGCTCTTTTAATTCGATGCCGCTGCGGTGATGGTAAAGCCCCCGTGTTACATGATAATAGGGAGTACGGTAAATATCGTTATTTATCGTAAAATTACCTGTCCTTCCGAAATTGTCTATAACAATATAGTATTTACCGGGAGTGGTGAATGCGGAAAAATCAGCTTGCCACACATCTGCAGCAATAAAGTTTCCCGAAGGCGAATCTTCTCGCCTGCCATCCGGATTACCGGTTTGGAAGTCTTTTTGTTTGCTTATGACTCCACTGTACACGATTGTACGATCCGATGCTTTTACAACATGGAAACGGCTATTTGCATAATGATCGATTTCCATAGGCCCTATGTCGCCCATCCAATGGGAGATATATGCAAATTTTTGTTGAGATTGGGGAGTGAAACCATTCAGGTTGATATGTAATGCTGGCGAGAAATTTTCGTATTCGTCAAAAGTGAAATCAAATACATTACGTGTTTCGGAAAGATCGTTGATTGTGATCGTATAATGTTTACCTTGTTTTAAAGGATAAGGAAGATCCAGATACATGAAATGGCGTAGTACATGAATGTTATTACATCTTTTAAGAGTTTCCATATCAAGACATTCCATTGATCCTCCGTCGGATTTGGTTTTCCGGCCTATACGCAGAGGGTTGAGTTTTGAGGTATAATCAGGATCATCTGTGCTTGATATGGAATAATTGCCGGAATACGAAGCTTTTAAAACGTCCAACGGAGAGTTTATAACAACATCATCACTTCCGGTTTGGTGATATCCGTGGTAAATGATGTGACCATCCAGAAATTCTATTAGTACGATTTTTTTGTTGAGAGGCGTTATTTGAACAAGTTCAGATCCGCTAGCTCTATATATAGCTAAAGAGCAGATGATTGAAATGATTATGATCAATGATTTTTTCATATATTTTATGTTAAGATAAACATCAAAAAAGGATTGGTAAACATATAAAAACTTGTGATGGTTTTAAAGCAGGTTGATCTTTTATTTTAAAACTGTATCATATTTATTCAGGATAGGCTCATCAATTTAATATGTCCATTTTGGACACGATACGATTGACAGTAAATGAAAACATTCTGTGTATGGTTTGATTATTTATATGGTTTAAACTGCTTGTATATTCCGCAATTTTGAATAGTTTTGCATTCTAAAAAAGTTAATAATTTGCCTATTAAGCATAATAAATTAAATTCTAACGAATATGATAAGTAAAAGAGTATATTTCTTCGGAGGTAAGAAAGCAGAAGGCAACGGAGCGATGAAGGATCTGTTGGGAGGAAAAGGCGCCAATCTGGCTGAAATGAATTTGATTGGAATCCCTGTTCCTCCGGGTTTCACTATCACTACCGAAGTATGTACCGAGTATTATCAAGTAGGACGTGAAAAAGTAATTGAATCGATTCGTCCCGAAGTGGAAGAAGCAATGAAAAAAGTGGAAGACAGTGTGGGTGGCCCCAAATTTGGCGACAACTCCAATCCGCTTCTTGTTTCGGTAAGGTCCGGAGCGCGTGCTTCCATGCCTGGTATGATGGATACCATCTTGAATCTCGGATTAAATGATGAAGCAGTAAAAACCATCGCTGAAAAAAGCGGGAATCCTCGTTTTGCATGGGATTCATATAGACGTTTTGTCCAAATGTATGGTGATGTGGTGCTCGACCTGAAACCGGTTTCTAAAGAAGATCATGATCCTTTTGAAGAAATCATCGACCATATGAAAAAAGAAAAAGGTGTAACTCTGGATACGGAGCTTACAACTGAAGACTTGAAAGAAATGGTGGTGCGCTTCAAAAAAGCCATCAAAGACAAAACAGGAAAAGACTTCCCTGTTTCTCCATGGGAACAACTTTGGGGTGCTGTTATGGCGGTGTTTGGCAGTTGGATGAACGATAGAGCAATCCTTTACCGCAAATTGAACCAAATACCTGCAGAATGGGGAACAGCCGTTAATGTACAGGCTATGGTATTCGGTAACATGGGTAGTAATTCTGCCACAGGTGTTGCATTTACCCGTGATGCTGCTACCGGCGAAGCTCTTTTCAATGGAGAATACCTCATCAATGCACAAGGTGAAGACGTTGTAGCCGGTATACGTACGCCGCAACAGATCACGAAAATAGGTTCGATGCGTTGGGCTGAATCGGCAGGAGTTCCGGAAGCCGAACGGGCTGCTAAATTCCCTTCGCTTGAGGAAGCAATGCCTGTTGTATATCAAGACTTGTTCGATACACAAAAACAACTCGAAGCTCACTATAAAGACATGCAAGATATCGAGTTTACCATTCAGGATGGCAGGCTTTGGATGTTGCAAACCCGTAACGGAAAACGTACGGGAGCAGCTATGGTGAAAATAGCCATGGATATGCTGAATGAAGGTATGTTGAAAGAAGACAAAGCTGTATTGCGTTGCGAACCACAAAAGTTGGATGAACTATTACACCCAATATTCGATCAGGATGCTTTAGCCAAAAGCACCCCGATTGCAAAAGGATTGGCAGCATCACCCGGTGCATCATCCGGACAAATCATATTCTTTGCTGAGGATGCTGAATCATGGGCTGCTCAAGGCAAGAAATTTATCTTGGTACGCGTCGAAACATCTCCAGAAGACCTCAAGGGTATGCACCTTGCAGAAGGAATTTTAACTGCTCGTGGCGGTATGACTTCGCATGCTGCGGTAGTTGCCCGTGGAATGGGTAAATGTTGCGTATCGGGTGCCGGAGCTTTGGTGATTGACTACAAAGCCAGAATCATGACGATTGGCGACAAGAAATATAAAGAAGGAGATTGGATTTCGTTAGACGGTTCAACCGGTTTGGTTTATGAAGGTCAAATAGCTACGAAAGAAGCCGAATTAAGCGGCGATTTCCTGAAATTAATGACTTTGGCCGATAAATATGCCCGTTTGCAGGTACGTACCAATGCAGATACACCGCGCGATGCCAACAAGGCTCGTGAATTTGGCGCTCAAGGTATTGGATTGTGTCGTACAGAACACATGTTCTTTGAAGGTGAAAAAATCGTTCCCATGCGTGAAATGATTTTGGCCGACGACGAAGCCGGAAGACGGAAAGCCCTTACTAAGCTCTTGCCATTGCAACGGGAAGATTTTGAAGGAATCTTTGAAGCAATGAAGGGGCTTCCTGTAACTGTTCGCCTTTTAGATCCGCCATTGCATGAATTTGTACCGCAAGACGAAAAAGGACAAGCTGAAATGGCTAAGGTAATGGGTATTTCTGCACAAAAAGTCAAGGAAAAAGTTGACTCATTGCATGAAACCAATCCGATGCTTGGACATCGCGGTTGCCGCTTGGGTAATACATACCCTGAAATAACCGAAATGCAGACCCGCGCTATCATTGAAGCCGCATTGAATCTGAAAAAACGCAATGTAAAGGTCATGCCCGAAATCATGGTTCCGTTGGTAGGTATTCTATACGAATTGACCGCACAGGAAAAAGTGATTCGCGAAACGGCTGAAAAGGTGTTTGCAGAATATAATATGCGCATTGAATACAAAGTGGGGACAATGATCGAAGTGCCGCGTGCTGCACTCACAGCCAACCGGATTGCCGAAGCTGCTGAATTCTTCTCGTTTGGTACCAATGACCTTACCCAAATGACTTTTGGATATTCACGTGACGATATTGGCAAATTCCTTCCTGTATATCTGGAAAAAGGAATTTTGAAACACGATCCATTCCAAATATTGGATCAAAAAGGTGTTGGCCAATTGATTGGCATGGCAACAGTAGAAGGACGTTCCGTACGCCCTGACTTGAAAGTTGGTATTTGCGGAGAACATGGCGGTGAGCCAAGCTCTGTTGAGTTCTGCCACCACATCGGTTTGAACTATGTAAGTTGTTCGCCTTTCCGTGTGCCTATTGCGAAATTGGCAGCTGCTCATGCAGCAATCAAAGGCAATATGTAATAAACAAAAGAGTGTGTCAAAAGCTGATTTTGCCGTCATTGCGAGGTGCTTGCACCGAAGCAATCTTACAATAATCAAAAGGATTGCTTCGCTATCGCTCGCAATGACGAACTGAAATAAAACTTTTGACACACCCTCATAATCTGCTTTATCAATTCTTTTTTAATTATCATGTCATTTCTGAAATAAATGAGTTTAGGTAAAGCATTAATGCGTGTTTCCGATCTATTGCTCTATCCGGGCAGGGAATGGACAACAATCGCAAATGAAGAAAACAGCCGGAGAACTATTTTTCTCCGGTTTGTGTTTCCTTTATTATGTCTTATTGTCGTTTTATTTATAATTGGTTCGGGGTTATATGCTTCCCGGTTTGAATATTCATTCAACTATGTAGTGGGGCATATCGCTACGCTACTGATTTCATTAATCGGCGGTTTATATTTATCCTCTTACATCATTACGGAAGTAATGGGCAGGATTGCCGGATCGAGAAATCATGACAAAACATTTGCCTTAGTCGCATATTCTGCTGGTGCTACATATCTTGTAATTGCCATTGTAGAGCTCTTCCCGTTTTTTAAGGAATTAACTATTTTGGGGTTTTACTCTTGTTATTTGTACTGGCGCGGAGTTCCTCATATAATCAATATCTTGGAACAAAAGCGAATGATATATTGTATTTTGTCATTCATCATCATGGGAATCATATATCTGCTGATGTTTTATTTCATTGGGAACATATTTAAAGCGATCATGCCTTAAATAATCTAACAGTATTGTTTTTCTGTTAGGTTTTATATGTAAAAACAGATTAGACATTATTGATATCGCAATTTATTCAACCAACAATAATCAAAAATAACGATGCAAGCATATTTGGATTTACTGTCGCATGTCTTGAATCATGGCGTTGAGAAATCGGACCGTACGGGTACGGGAACAATCAGTGTATTTGGATACCAGATGCGTTTTGATTTATCGCAAGGCTTTCCTTTGTTGACAACCAAAAAGCTTCATACTCGTTCCATCATTTATGAATTATTGTGGTTTTTGAAAGGATCGACCAATGTTGCATATCTTCGGGACAATAAAGTCACGATTTGGGACGAATGGGCGGATGAAAACGGTGAGCTTGGCCCGGTATACGGTTATCAATGGCGTTCGTGGCCGGCGGTTGATGGCCGGCATATAGACCAAATCACGCAAGTGGTCAATTCAATAGGTAATAATCCTGATTCGCGACGTCATTTAGTCTGTGCATGGAATGTTGGGGACATTGACCGGATGGCTTTACCGCCCTGTCATGTTTTGTTTCAGTTCTATGTGGCTAATGGCCGTTTATCCTGTCAATTATATCAACGGAGTTGTGATATATTTTTAGGCGTGCCTTTCAATATTGCTTCTTATGCTTTGCTAACGGCTATGATGGCTCAGGTTACCGGACTACAACCGGGCGAATTTGTGCATACGCTTGGCGATGCCCATATATACAGCAACCATATTGAACAGGTGAAGTTGCAATTGACGCGTGAACCCCGTCCTTTGCCGGTTTTAAAACTGAATCCCAACGTACACTCTATCTTTGATTTTACGTTTGACGATTTTGCCATTGAAGGCTACGATCCGCATCCGCATATCAAAGGGGCTATTGCGGTATAAATAGTGTAAGATTACAGGTTAGAGAGGACTTTCTGTCCAAATAAAACAATGAGGGAAATGCTGTTCCAATCCGGTTGGTGTCTTTTCGAATAAACCATAAACGCACGATCCGCTTCCTGACATGGATGCATATATGGCTCCGGCATCGTATAGTTTCTGCTTGATCATTTCGATTTCAGGATATTGGGCAAATACAGATTGCTCAAAATCATTGATAATCCAATTTTTCCATTCTTTGGCCGATAACCGGACTAAATCAATCAGGTGATCTTCAGGCATACGAGGAGTTACAGAAGCGTATGCTTGAGCTGTGCTGACAGAAACAGGCGGCTTTACTAAAAACAAATGATAAGGGGCAAGCGATAGAGATACCGGTTGCAATTGATCGCCTTTGCCAATCCCTAAAGCGGGTTTTTCGGATAGAAAAAAAGCACAATCACTACCTAATCGGCTAGCATATGTTGTCAGTTGGTCAATAGATAAATTTAAACTGAATAACTCGTTGAGAGCAAGCAATGTGTGTGCTGCATCCGACGATCCCCCGCCCAAACCGGCTCCTGCCGGGATACGTTTATTTAATCTGATTGAAACAGGCGGTAAATCGAAATCTTTATCCAGCATGTGGTAGGCTTTGCAACATAGATTATCGACTGGATTTCCGTCCAACTCGATGCCGCTGCATTCAAAAGATATTTTTTCTTTTCGTTCAGAGGGGACAATATCTAATATATCGGTTAATCCAATCGGATAGAAAATGGTTTCAATATCATGAAATCCGTCCGGACGTTTCCCTGTAATCAACAAGCCGATATTAATCTTAGCCGGAGGAAAGATAGTCATGATTAAAGTAGTCCTAATTCAAGCAATGCTTCTTCTGACATCATTTCTTTGGTCCAAGGCGGATCAAAAACCAGATTGACAGTTACGCTTTTCACTCCGGAAATTGCTTCGACCACTTCTTTTACTTCTAACAAAATATCATCGGCAATCGGGCAATTGGGCGCGGTCAGAGTCATGGTTATGATTACATCATTCTCGTCGCCGACGTGAATATCGTATATCAAACCCAGATCATATACGTTAACCGGAATTTCAGGATCGTACACACCTTTTAATGCATTGACGATCGTGGTTTCCAATTGTAATAAATTATCCATTTCCTATTATTCTGCTTTATTGCTTATGCTATAGAATGCCAAAGCATACAATTTCATTTGTTTCACCATGGACAACAATCCATTAGAGCGGGTAGGAGAGAGGTTTTGACTCAATCCGATCCGGTCGATGAAATACAGGTCGGCGTTCATAATTTCTTCCGGCTTATGACCTGATAATACCCGCATCAACAGAGATATGATGCCTTTGGTAATGATGGCGTCTGTTTCAGCCCTATACTTTACCACTCCGTTATCCATTTCGGCGGTCAGCCATACACGTGATTGACAACCGTTGATCAAGTATTCGTTGGTTTTATATTTGGGATCGAGCGGTTCAATGTCTTTACTCAACTCTATAAGATATTCATAACGGTCGAGCCAATCATCAAAAATCTCAAATTCTTTGATGATTTCATCTTGTTCTTCATTGATCGATTTCATCTACGTAATGATTAAGTGATGAACTGTAAGTGATGGATGGTATGGTGTCATCATTGGTTGAAAACCTCCAAGCCATCTCTTACGCTTAATTCGGAACAAATGTACTACAAAAAAAATACCATCATACAATCCTTGATTGTCAGGATTATAGCAATTATATATGTTTTTCGTTTATCTGATTCAAACAAAAGCGTTTATCAAATGTTTCATCAGTGTTCACTTAATTTCCCACACGATGATTTCGTCCCGAATTTTGTCTATATTGTTGATATGCTCATGCTTGTGTGTCGTGCTTCCTATTCAAGCCCAAGAAACTGAACCGGCCAAAAAACAAAAATTGAGTTTTAAAGACCCGGAAGATGGCGCATTCGACTTAAGCGAATGGATTATTGAATATAGTGGGTTTGTTCCGGTTCCTTTAATCATTACTGAGCCGGCATTGGGCGGATTTGGAGGGGCTTTGGTTCCCGTTTTTATCAAACAAAATAAGCCTATGACAGTTGATGGCAAGGTGTATCCTATACCTCCTGATGTAACAGCTTTATTCGGTGGTTATACATTGAATGGGACTTGGGGAGTGGGAGGGGCACGTACTGCTAGTATACCGAAATGGAAAATGAAATATGTAGTAGCTGCTGCCTATATGGATGTCAATATGAACTATTATTTCAATGTGGATAAACTTAATAAGGATGTAGAAGTCGAATTTAATATCAAAGGCATTCCGGTTTACTTGTCATTGGTGAGGCAATTGAAAAATCCCCAATTTACAGTAGGATTGGAATATATGTTTATGAAAACCGACTTGAAAGTGGTAAACAATAGCCAATCGAAGTGGGATTTGATCAATCAGCTTAATCAGAAATTAGCAGAGGAGATCAGTGACAATATCAGCGGTAAGATAGGAAAACTCGGATTGAAAGGCAGTTATGACCATCGAGATAATACCTTTACTCCAAACAAAGGATTCAAAATTAACCTGACGGCGGATTGGAGCAATAAGGCGTTTGGTAGTGACTACAATTACGGACAGTTTGAAGAAGCATTTTATTGGTATATTCCAATCACAGACAGGTGGATCAATGGCTTTCGTTTTGATATGCAGCAAATAGCAGGTGACCAACCGTTTTATCTGAGGCCTTATATTGATATGCGCGGTATACCTACGGCAAGATATGCCGGAAAACAAACCATGTTGGCGGAATTGGAAGAACGATGGGATGTCTGGAGACGCTGGAGCTTGATGCTTTTTGGCGGAACAGGCAAAGCATTTGATTACTTCTCTAATTTTAGCGATGCTGATTGGGCATATAGCTATGGAACAGGATTTCGTTATCTGATAGCCCGCCGGTTGAATTTACGCATGGGTGTAGATTTTGCTTATGGCTCAGATGGATTTGCCTACTATTTTATTTTTGGCAGCTCTTGGATTCGACAATAGAAATAATCCATCACAAAAACATGAGAATTCTTGCCTACTTTGTGTCCTTAGTGCCCTTAGTGGTTAGAAGAAATGTCGCTAATACTTGGAAAGCGCTTGAAGCAATGTCTGATTTTCATCCGGAGTTCCTACCGTGATTCTCAAACAATTGCCACATTGGGCGACTGTATGCCTGTTTCTCACTACAATCCCTTTTTCTACTAAACTTTGATAGATCACATTTGCGTCAGACACCTTGACCAATATAAAATTAGCATCGGTGGGATATACTTGCTTCACGCAAGGTATTTGTGCTAATTGAGCGGCAAGCTGTTCGCGTTCTTCTATGAGAATTTTCACCCAATCTTTGACTTGCTTCGCTTTCATCAATAGCTCCAATGCGTAATTTTGGGTTAATTGATTGATATTATACGGATATTTGACCTTATTCATAATCCGTACAATCTCTGGAGTTGTATAAGCCATACCCAATCTAGCAGCGGCGCTTCCCCACGCTTTCGAAAACGTCTGGAAAACGATTAGGTTCGGATATTGCTTCAATTCGCTCAGCATAGAAGGGTGTGTCGAGAAGTCAATATATGCTTCATCCAATATCACCATGCCAGGGAATTGCTCAATTGTTTTGATGATTTCATCCCGGTTCAGGCTATTTCCCGTTGGGTTATTCGGAGAACAAAGAAAAATCAATTTGGTATTTTGGTCTGTTGCTTGAAGCAAATCGTCAGCCGAAAAATCGAAATGTTCATTCAATGGAACTGCACGATATTCAACATTATTGATTCCGGCTGCCACCGAATACATACCATATGTTGGGTCGATGGCTACTGCATTGTCTTTACCCGGCTCACAAAAAATACGATAGACCAAATCAATTGGTTCGTCACTTCCATTGCCTAAAAATATTTGTTCTTTATCTACCCCTTTTATCTGAGCAAGTTCTTCTTTCACTTTCCATTGCAATGGATCAGGATAACGGCTGAACGGGGTATTATATGGATTTTCGTTGGCGTCAAGGAATACAGACCCATTGCCTTTAAACTCATTTCGCGCCGACGAATAAGGCTTTAAATTCCAAATATTGGGACGCACCAATTGTTCTAAATTCATTTGAAAATATATTTACCATATTGTATGCCAGAAAAATGAGCAACAAATATGTGGTTTATTCTGAAAATCAAATATAGGCAAAATTTGCTTAAATGTATCACTGTGATACACCTTAGAGTGATAAGTTGCCGTATTTCAGATGGTTAACTATTGATGGCTGTAATATGCTCTATTCTTTATTTTGTTTAAGCTTATTGTCCACTACTTGTCAATATCAGAGAATCTGGCTTTTGATTTGTCATAATATTATGCTAAGATGAAAAATTACTCGTAAATTTGCGCCCAAATTTTATACCTTACATGTCAGAAATTAGGAATATCGCTATCATAGCACACGTAGATCATGGTAAAACCACATTAGTTGATAACTTATTACGATTAGGAAACCTTTTCCGCGACAACGAAAACCCCGGTGATTTGATCATGGATAACAATGATTTGGAACGGGAACGCGGGATCACCATTCTGGCAAAAAATGTTTCAGTAGTATACAAAGGAGTAAAAATCAATATCATTGACACACCTGGCCATGCCGATTTTGGAGGTGAAGTGGAAAGGGTGCTTAATATGGCCGATGGCGTATTGCTTTTGGTCGATGCTTTTGAAGGCACTATGCCGCAAACCCGTTTTGTGTTGCAGAAAGCCCTCAATCTCGGTAAAAAGCCTATTGTTGTCATTAATAAGGTTGATAAGCCAAACTGTCGTCCTAATGAGGTACAAGAAGAAGTGTTTGAGTTGATGTTCAACTTGAATGCAACGGACGATCAGCTTGATTTTGTTACTATATACGGTTCAGCCAAACAGGGCTGGATGTCAACCGATTGGCGAAAGCCTACCAAAGATATCACGGCATTATGCGATGCTATTGTCGAACATATTCCGGCGCCTGTAAGATTAGAAGGCACGTCACAAATGTTAATCACGTCATTGGAGTATTCCAGCTACGTGGGACGTATTGCGGTTGGCCGGTTGCATCGTGGTGTACTTCGCGAAGGTCAAAATATTACTCTGGTAAAAC
>JAVBPN010000037.1:0-7690 GCA_031549585.1 Bacteroidales bacterium | reverse complement strand
TTGATGACCACCGACGGCGCTGTGGCGCCCGTTCCTGCTGTTACGGTAACTGTAGCGGCAGGAGGCGTTTTAATACTTGTTTGAACGGCGGCAATTAAAGTAAACGTGGTGGCTGTTTGTGACACCGTCAGCCAGTCCTGGTTTGACACGGCACTCCACGTCGTTTCATTCGTCTCTACGGTAAAGGTACTGCTGCCCGATGTAAGCGTTCCATCACCGGCGAAAGTAACGGTGGTACTCGAAGGTGATACCGACAGCCGTGGATTAGCTGCCAACTGTGTCACCTTGATCTTAAAAGGTTCTGCTTGACCAGCCTCAACGGTTACTTCTGCGGCTGCAGGCGCAGTAACGGCGTCGTTGATATCAACACTTAAAGTAAACTTATCATCCGACATTTGTACTTTTAACCACGTTTGGTTGGATCTTGCTGTCCACGCGCCCTGATTGGTGGAGACGGTGAAACTTGGAGTGAAGGCAGTCCCCTGTAAAGTGGTGGCGCTGGTGCCATCCGCAGAGAAGATAATGTCTCTCGTAAAAGGTGATACAGACAAAGACGGATCGTCGTCTTTGCAGGACATCGCTATTGCCATTATTGCCGCTGTAAGCGTAATGGCGGTCAATTTGTTGAAATAGTTCTTCATTGTTTTTTTATTTTGTTTTTAAATTTTTAAAAAAGTTTCTTAACAAAGATACATGATACGCAGTACCGGCATTTGAAATATATCTTGTCTTTCTTTCAATTATGTTGCGTTTTTATCAATTTTGATACACACTTTCAATTATGTTGCATGTGGCGGAAAATATTTATTGCGGAAGCATCGGAAACAACCGTTTTATTTCTTCTTTGCCGGGTATGCTTCCGTATTCGCATATTTCGAATGCTTCGACGTAACGGATGTTCTTCAATTGTGCCGGAGAATACCATTTTGAGGCTGCTTTCCTGAACTTTTCGACCTTGTTCAATAATGACAAAAACCGGTTTCCGACAAATTGCCTCCACTGTCCAGGATCGGCAGGTAATTCGTTTTCCCAACCTTCAATCCAGGGTAACCATTCGTACATCTGCGATTCGTTTGCACAAAAGGCATCCGCCTTTTTATCCGCCACCGGGGTAATATCCACCACAATATCCGGTGAAAAAGCCGTCGGTTTTTGGAAATCGTCGGGCATGTATAAAAATACCACAGGCTTTCTCAAAGGCTCGCCCTTAGGAACCATTAACGGCACAGAAATCATATAAGCTGCATCCTGCACAATGATACCGGCATTTCGATGGTCAGGGTGATAATCATTGGTACGGTGGGTGATGACTACATCCGCTTTCCAATCGCAGATCATTTTAATGACGGCAAAACGGTTTTCCAATGTAGGTAATAATTCACCGTCATCGTTGTTCATGATTTCATACGCAACACCCAGTATACGGGCAACTTCCTGTGCTTCTTTGCTTCGGCGTGCAGCAAGTTCACCGGGTTTCATGACATGATGACCCTTGTTCCCGTTTGTCAAGGACACATATTTGACCTGATGTCCCATTTGGGCATATAGTGCTGTTATCCCGCCGGTGGTGTATTCGCAATCGTCAGGATGTGCACCAAATACAATAATACGGAGGGGTTCGGTTGCTCTTGCCATCGATAGGGAAAGAAAGAGAATGAAGAAAAAGAAAAAAGATTTCATAATAATTGAATTTTGTGATTCAATGTAATTAAATTATCACCGGCTAAAACATTACAAATGTATTATATACTTCATATTAATACAATAATTTATGTTGCATTTTTCTTTGGTTATGTTGCATTACTTTCGCTTATGATACGCTTTTTAGGATATGATACTTCGCACTGACAAAATAAAACAAAATGAAGCAAGTTCCGAACTCGGAAGTAACAATGGATGACTTATTTAAAATAACTGAAATTCTTTTCACTTAAGAGCTTTTCTTTTTACATTTGCAAAACTATAATGTTACGTTAAGATGTTAAAGCTACCTATTTTCTTATTTCTCTTGCTTATCCCCGTTTTTTGTTCGGCGCAATACGATGAATTGTATTTTACGAATATTTCCATGAAAGACGGTCTGTCTCAGGGTGTCGTATATTGCATCTATCAGGATCAGCAAAGTTTTATGTGGTTCGGTACCGGAGATGGGCTGAATAAGTACGATGGATATAAATTTTCTGTATATAAGCATTCTCCGTCCGATTCCACTACCATTAGTAATAATATGATTAATTGCATTGTAGAGGATCATTCCGGAAATTTGTGGATTGGTACAATGAATGGTTTGAATCGTTTTGATCCGCAAACCGAAAAGTTCGAACGTTATCTGCATCGATCGGATCATGAAAACGGCATTTGCAACAACTATGTCAAATCATTATTGATTGATTCAAATGGATATTTATGGATCGGCACAGACCATGGACTTAACAGATTAGACCTCTCAAACGGACAATTCTCCATATACGACTTCGATGAAAAATTGCATCATACAAGGATTTTCAGCATTTTGGAGGATTCTCGAAACGAAATGTGGTTGGCAACTCAAAGATCCGGATTAATCCGCTTTCATCCCGAAACATTCCAATATACGCAATATACCTATCAAGCGGGTAATCCTCAAAGCATTAATTCCGATCATGTGTATACATTGTATGAAGATTCGAATCAACAATTATGGATCGGCACTTGGGAATACGGAGTGAGCCGGTTCGTTCGGGGAAAAGATATATTTGAGCGACTGAAAACCAAAAGAGATGGAACGGGATTGAATAATGAACAAATCCGGTGCATTATCGAAAATGAAGGCAATATTTGGATCGGAACTTTTGAAGGTTTGAACATCTATGATCCCGTCGGTAAAAATTTTACTTACTGTCAGCGATACAACAATGTGCCCGGAACATTGAGTTATAACATCATCAATTGCATGTTCCGCGACCATGCCGGGTCGATTTGGATGGGAACAAATGGTGGTGGGGTTGATTTGTATGATCCCAGCTTCGGGCAATTCAAGTTAATTGATCCCAAAACAAAAGTCGGGCACGATTACGGAACGATAGGCCCGATTATAGAAAACAAGGGAAAGATTTGGATCGGAACAGAAGGCGGCGGCTTGGCGTGTTACGACCTAAAAACGAGGGATTACCGGTTTTACAATCTCGACGAACCAACCCTGAGCAGTAATACGATCAAAGATTTATGTATTGACCGGAACAATCGGTTATGGATTGGGACTTATGCTGCGGGCATCAAAACATTCAATCTGGAAACATTGCGATTCGAAAAACATTTTGACAGATCAAACGGTATCGACAATAATATTGTCAATGATATACATGAGGACTTTGCCGGCAATATTTGGGTCGGGTCGAATTCGGAAGTAGGGATACATTTTAAGGGACCTATCGGCGACAAGTTTACCGCGGGTTATCCAACGAGTTCCGATTCGCAGCATATTGATTTCCCTTGGATCAGAGCCATTTTCGAACCTTCGCCGAACGAGTTTTGGTTCGGGAGCATTTATTACGGAATATATATTTTCAAGAACAGGCAAATGGTTAAAAATATATCCGTCACCAATTCAAATCTTTCTTCGGACTATATCAGCGTCATTACCAAGGATTCCAAGGACAGGATATGGGTGGGTACTTATGGTGGCGGGGTGAATATTTTTTCCCGGGGAGAGCAAGAAATAACAACACTGACAGTTGCAAACGGATTACTGAACGATAACGTTTGCAGTATCATCGAGGATAGCCTGTCGAATATATGGATCAGTACCATTGCCGGGATATCCATGTATGACGAAATTGCCGGCTCTTTTACGAATTTCAGTTATCAAAATGGTAATTTTCCGATTGAAATCGTTAACCTCAGATCCGGATTGTATGCTTCCGACGGGAATATTTATTACGGCGGGAATAACGGATTGGCATATTTTAATCCCAAATCCATACGTCAGAACAAATACTTGCCGCCAGTGGTTATCACGCAGTTGTTGCTGAACAACAAACCTGTAAAACCTTTTGATGAAACACATATATTGACAACAGCCATACATCATACTCCTGAAATTACACTGAAACACAATCAATCGAATATAACCCTCGAATTTGCCGCTTTGAATTATATTTATCCTCTGAACAATCAATACATGTTCCAACTTGCCGGATACGACAAAGATTGGATCGATCTCGGTTTTCAACGATATGCTACTTACACGAACCTACCGGAAGGAAAATACGTTTTTTACGTAAAGGCCGGTAATAACAGCGGAATTTGGAATGACACAGGAACACAGCTTGTTATTCGGATTTTACCTCCGCCATGGCGAACCTGGTGGGCTTATCTTGTTTATTTTGTTGTTTTTATCGGAATGACTTATGCCATTATGTCTTGGTTCATGACGCGGGTAAGATTGAAAAATGATATCCGACTGAAACAATTGGAAAAAATATCGTTAGAAAAAACCCATCAAATGCGGATCAATTTATTTACCAATTTTTCGCACGAACTTCGTACTCCGCTGACGTTAATTTTAGACCCTCTGAAAACTATTCTCGCTGATACGAACTGCCCTTCGACATACAAGGAACCATTAAATATAGTTTACAAAAACGCAAAAAAAATTTTGCAGGTGGTCAATGAATTGATGGATTTCAGGAAGCATGAATCCGGCCACATGGAAGTAAAAGTCAGGGAAGGGGATATCGTGAAATTCCTACGTGAAATTACGATCATTTTTCGAGAACTTACAGGTTCGAAAAACATCAACTTGCAAATGCATTGCAATGAAAAAAAAATCGTTATGTATTTTGACCATTTCCTGTTGGAAAAAGTTTTTTACAACATCCTTTCGAATGCTGTGAAAAATACGCCCGAAAACGGAATCATCCAACTGGGTATAGGGCTTCGTTATCACGAAAAAGTATTGAAAGAGATCGGCAAAAGAGTTGAATCCGGAAAGCTTCCCAAAGTGCCTGTATATGTAGAATTTGTTGTTAAAGATACCGGAATTGGAATAACGCCTGACAATTTGGACAAAATATTTGATCCGTTCTTCCAAATCAGCGGGCACAATGCTCAAGGCGTACATGGAACCGGCATAGGTCTGTCAATTACCAAAGGCATTGTAGAATTGCATCACGGGCTGATATGGGCAGAGAGTAAACCTAATAAGGGCGCGACTTTCAAAATTATTTTGCCGGTAGATTCATCATTGTATCGCCAACAAGACTTTTCAGATGTCGAAAACGATAACGATCAATATCAGGATGTTGTGGATGTGGCTGATCAAAAATCGGAAGAGACTGTTGTCAAAAAAGGATTACCCATCGTATTGGTTGTCGACGATAATTCCGATATTCGTTCGTACATACGAAATCAAATGAAAAGCGAATACGAGATTTACGAAGCCGAAAATGGCGCCGTAGGGTTACAACTGTCACAAGAACTTATTCCTGATTTGATCATCAGCGATATCATGATGCCGGAAATTGATGGTTTGGAGTTCTCGCGACAATTAAAAAATGATATAAAAACCGTTCATATACCCATTATTCTGTTAACTGCGCGAACAACAATCTTGCAAATCAAAGAAGGATTAGACGTCGGCGCCGACGATTATCTCACCAAGCCGTTCGATGCCGAACTGCTGAAAGCAAAAGTAAAAAGTTTGATCGAAAATCGTAAACGACTTAAAGAAGCATATATTAGAAGTTTTAACGTTGATCTTCCCTCCCCATTGGTCAGTAACATGGATAAGACATTCATGACTCAGGCGTACAATTTTATTAAAGATCATTTGGGTAACAACGAATTGACGATCGAGGAATTTGGCAGGCAACTCCGGCTTAGCCGTACGCAACTGTATCGCAAAATAAAGGCATTGACCGGTATGTCGCCGAGTTTATTCGTCAGCACATTGCGATTGAAAGTTGCCGCAGAACTGTTGGTGGAAACATCATTATCGGTTTCGGAAATCGCTTATAAAGTCGGTTTTGAAAATCCTTCGTACTTTTCTTCCAGTTTCAAAAAGCTGTATGGTGTTTCTCCGAAGGAATATGCTGCGATGAAGAAAAATGGGGAATGAAAAGATAATTGAGATGTCAATACCAATACACAATAATTGATTGAATATTTTGATTTTATAAATGGCGTTTGAGATGACGTTTTTTCTTCCTCATCTTTCTTGCAAAGGCGATTTCTTCGTAGTCTTCGCCATGAGGTTTGATCTCAAGGATGCCAAATAGTTCCTCCATAGCGGACGTATCGAACGTTTTGGCGGGTTCGGCAGTGTTCCGGTAATCTTGGATAGGTTTTTGTTCAGAAGCGGTGACCCTTTCCTGTAATTGCGACTGTGACGGAGATGTTGGTTGCTGGTATGGAGCATTTTTCATTGCAGGCATCATCTGTTGGAGACTCTTACCTTCATTGAATAATCCATGAAATACGTTTGCTGAAAATTCTTTTCCAAGCCGTGATCCGTTCAGTACAACCCTGTTTTCGTGGTCAATAAAAGTCACTCCATAAATTCTACCCTGTTCATTTGACCTAAACACGACATCCATGCCTTTTGATCGCAGTGCTTTTTCGAAATCGTCTTTTGTTTTGATGGTTCTCATGGCAGTAGAGATGATTGCTTTCGAACGGCTTGTCATGTTTTTTGTTTTGAGTATTTCGGTATTGTTTTTCATAATTTTGGTCAGTCCTTCAAAGCCGTATGTTTTCCCAAATAATGATGATTTGAACGGATTGCTCACAATTTCTCCCTGATTGTTTTTAGCAGCATACACGATGCCGTTGAATTGTTTATCAAACCTTTCGCCTTTTACATGTTTCACATCAATGTTATAGCAGGAAAGCAAGGCGCTATATTCCCCAAGGCTTTGGAATTTGTAAGTCTGCACCAGGCTCCTGATTGTATTGGCTATTTGACGTTTCACATCGCCACATTCATAATCGACTTTCCTGATGATATTCTCACCAAATTCCCGGTCTTTCTTCAATGCGGGATGTAACCCGTATTTGACTTCCAGTTCCCGACAGGCATCCATCGAACGAAGTTTCTCGTAACTGTCGGATATTTTCCTGCCGGTTTCGTCCACCCTTACCGTCACGATATGTAGGTGATGGCGGTCAATATCCTCATGTTTGTAAACGATAAAAGGCTGATTACCGAAGCCCATTTTCTCCATGTAGTCCTGTGCCAGTTGGCTGTATTGTTCGTCGGTAAGTTGGTCTTTCGGGTCGGGATTAAGCGAAATATGTACCACCGGTTTCTCTGTTTTCCGGTTGGCCGACAGGTAAGATTCGAAAGAACGGAGCGCAAAATGCAGGTCCAAACTTTGGTTATCGGAGTAGTTTTCGATCATTTTATGCTGCAAAATCACTCTTGCCAAACCCTCTTTGACATTATCCTGGTTATAGTTAATGGCACCAAAAATTGACGAGCCGTTGTTGATTTTACCAATCATTTCTTTTTGATTAATGGAACACCGATTAGGCGGATCAAACATATTTTATCTGTTTGATCCGCCTAATCGGTGTCATCCGTGTTCTATTTTTGCTTCAAATTCGCGAGTCAATTCAATCACTTTCCGGTTGATGGCCACCAGTTCGAAGGTTGCTTTTTCCAATTGACGCAATAAAACCAGCGCCCGCTTTTCCGAAAAATTACTTTTGA
>JAVBPN010000099.1:0-3700 GCA_031549585.1 Bacteroidales bacterium | reverse complement strand
GATAAAGGCTGGGCAATGAATTTCCCCGTACATGGTTATAATGAATGCCTGATCATGTATATTTTGGCTGCTTCGTCGCCTACCCATGGCATTCCAGCCGAAGTATATCATGAAGGATGGGCGGAGAACGGAAAAATTGTCAATCATCATGAAGCAGAAGGGATGCAATTGCAATTCGGGCATCAGGGAGATGTTCCTTCTGGAGGGCCTCTTTTCTGGGCACATTATTCTTATCTGGGACTTGATCCACGCGGGTTGACAGATCGATACGGGAATTATTGGGAAGAAAACAAAAACCAGACATTGATCAACCGGGCTTATTGTATTCGTAACCCTAAAAAATACAAAGGCTTCGGGGCAGATTGCTGGGGTTTAACATCCAGCTATTCTGTCGGTGGTTATGCCGGACATGCACCATCTGAAAAGCAAGACCTTGGAGTGATCTCGCCTACAGCGGCCTTATCATCCATTCCGTATACTCCCGAATATTCATTGCAGGTGATGCGCCATTTATACGAAGACCTGGGTGAAAAACTTTGGGGCGATTACGGATTTTATGATGCATTCAGTGAAACGGAAAACTGGTTTCCACAAAAATATTTGGCAATCGACCAGGGCCCGATTCCTGTGATGATTGAAAACTATCGCAGTCAATTGCTTTGGAATCTTTTCATGAGCCATCCCGATGTACAAACCGGTTTAAAAAAGCTGGACTTTAAAAGTCCGCACTTGCCGAATTAGCTTCCGGAATATTTTCTGTTTTCATTTCGTGTGGCTATCGGCTTATAATCAAATATTTACTCCTAATACATTAAAGAACGTTTTTCGGTCTTTATGATAGGTCATTTGGGTATCAAATTCCCAAACCCACTTACGAGCGTCGGGACGTTTTGTGATGTCGTTTTCTACCAGCATTTTGGCCGACATTTGTACGTTGTCCCATGAATAGGTGATTTCTTCGTAATCGCTTACCAGACATGATTTTCCTGTAGGCAATATGGCAATGTGTTGCGCTTGCACCTTTTTGCGAAAAGCAAGCGTTTCTTCAGAATGCAAGTCAAAATCTTCCAAAAGGTAATCAACAAGTAAAATATCCAATTGGTTAAGAATATTGCATGAAAACACAAAATCAAAGTCCGATAAATTAATCGAAGGAGCATATTCGATGGTGTCGATCGGTGTCCTACCACAATTAACGCGGTAATTTTTGGTATATTCATATACCGGCCTTGCAAATCCGGATATATCGCACACGTGCAATTGAACGTTACCCATTTGCGCTGCTTTTTTCTTGACCTCGGCTGGATGTTTTACATCAAACAGAGAAACCGTTTCAAACGAACGGCTTAATTCTTCAATAGGAACATCAAGCAACCAACCACTACCGAGCACTGCCGCTTTTTTGTTTCCTTTTCCCTGCATGGCCTGTATGGCAAACGCTTTGGTATTGTTCAAATGTGCATCCCAATGTTTTCGTTCACGTTCATATCGGTTCATAATACCCGATTGATCTGTAAAATAACCCATCTTGTGGAACATGCGTTCGTCGGCGGTGCGGTGGATGGATGATAAGAAGCGGTTCATTTATATAATTGATAATTGAATATTGCACATTAAATATTCGCAAACATCTGTTAATTAAATAGATATAAACATCAAATGTGTAAGTACATAATGTGATTTATATAATCATGCAATTAAGTTGTTCAATAGAAACAATATGATTATTGCAAAACATTTAATGGATATTTATGTTCTGTCATGTGGTTCATTTCATGAGTTTATTCATAAAGGCGTGCTTTATACAGCTTTATATCAGGAATTGTTATGGTTTTATCAGGATTCTTGAGGTAGATATGGAACGTCCACCAACTTTCCTCTGCTTGGGTATATACCAATTTCTCACTTTTCTTGACATAATTAACCGACTTGATATTTTCGGCAGATTTTAATGGTTCAAAAGGTGTAAACACCTCACGAGAAATGTCAAATATATGAACTCCAAAATGTTCGGAAACCAATAATTCATTATCCGAAACCGGGGAAAGATCATGTCCACTCTTGCCCGGAATAGTCCACTTTTTTTCGAGTTTCAATGTGGGCGATGAAGTATGCCAGTTTACCAACGAATATTCACGAAGTTCATCATATCCCAGCGCATACAACCGTTGCCGTTTTTCGTTCCATACTGCTCCATGCCCCGAATACAAGCTGTCGCAATACAACACTTGTTCGGGCTGATTTCTGTCATAGATTTCAATACTGTTTCCTTTTGGATGTGTTGAAAGCGCTACTACAATGCGGCCGTTTGGCAATACATCAGCCGAATGAGCCATTGGTGCATAGGCATAAAACAAACATTTTTTTGTAGCCCGTTCAATCAATACCACACCTCCGCCCGAAGACGTTGCCAAAATATTTTTATTGTCATCCACTGGTTTGCATTCGTCCAGTGGGATGAGGTATTTCTGATAAATTTCAGGAAGTTGTGATGCCGCTTCGGAAACCTTCCAACTCCAAACGATTTTGACATTGTTTTCGTCTGATGCTTGTTCGTCAATAATGATAATTTTATCGTCACCGCAGGCGATGATTTCGCTTGGCTGCCGGTTGCTACAACTGACAAAGAAGAAACAAACGGAAGAAAAAAGGATGATAATGGGTTTCATGGAGATTCGTTTATTGATCAAAATTAAATGAAATTCTTGTCAAATCAAAAGCTATAGACATGTATGAATGATTTTTTGAATATTATTCAGTGCGAGAGTCGATTTGATATCATAGAAAGGTGATGATCTATGCTTTTAAACGAACATGTAATACATTTTCAATAGTTATTGTGTTAGTTTTTAGCATATTCTCTCGGCGACATCCCTGTAACCCGCTTAAAATACTTCCCGAAAAACGACTGCGAAGGGAAGTTCAGTTCGTCGCTGATTTGCTGGATGGTCATGTTGGTTGATTTCAAAAGCGCTTTGGCTTCCAACACCACATGGTCATCAATCCAATCATTGGCAGGTTTGCCACTGGTTTCCTTAATCACTTTCGACAGGTGCTTGGGGGTAATGCACAGTTTATCGGCATAAAACTCCAGACCCCGTTGCTCTTTGTAATGGGCTTGCACCAAATTCAGGTATTTCTCAACAAGTAGTTCATGGTGTGTCTTTTTCCTGTTGTCGTCAAGCTCGTGGAAATAGATACCTGCCCCATAGAAGAAAGCCAATGTCAAATAACGTACTACATCAATGCGGTTGGGATGTTCTTTTATTTTGATCACCCTTTTGATCATTTCAAAATAAGTGATCATCCCTTCCAATGCTTCCTCATTCAAGGGTATTGCAGGGTTATCGCGAATAGAAAGTGAAAGAGGAAGGCGCTCCTGAACGTTCGGCATCAAACTGTCGGTAAACTGCTTCGACATGATGATAAAAAGTCCCGAAAAGTCGTCGCTGATGGATTTGTACTCCATGACCTGGCCGGGAAGGATCGCAATAAAACAAGGTCCTTGGGTGGAATATGGCTTTAGATTGATAGAACCTTCCGTTTTCCCTTTGATACAGATAATGGCGGTGGTAACATCCACTTTGAAGGGATATTGAAACGTAGAAGTAATGACGGGATTATCCAGCAAAATAATGTCGTTGCCTATCGAGTCTACCTCAACATTTTCAAGTTCGGTACGCCAATTCAGCGGTAATAT
>JAVBPN010000379.1:0-14356 GCA_031549585.1 Bacteroidales bacterium | reverse complement strand
ACTAAAATTCGGAGTACGACTGGTGGTAGTATTTCGTTATATTCAACACGATCAGGGACATCAATGTCTTGCCCTCATGTATCGGGTATTGCTGCCTTGATCCTCTCCGCAAATCCTGATTTGTATCAATCACAAGTTCATCAGATTATTGAATCCACATGTACAGAACTACAAGCCTACACGTTCTCAACCAAAAGCGGCAGGCCCAATGGTAGATGGAATAATAACGTTGGCTATGGTTTGGTAAATGCTTATGAAGCAGTAAAGAAAGCAATATCTTTATATTCCATTGTTGGTCCCAATATTGTTTGTTCTTCTGGCAGCACTTTCACGATTAGCCAGTCGGGAAACTTTACCGATGCCCAAGTAACTTGGAGCTGCAGTCCTAAGTTGCAACCTCAGGGTGGAATTAATGGCTTAAGCAAAACATTTGTATCATCCGGTAGTGAAAATGGTTGGATAAGCGCTACAGTAAATGGTATTGAAATAACAAGATTGTATGTTAGTGTAGGGAAACCAATAGTTACGTTAACTGCCAATCCATTACCAGATCCGGTATATGTGGGGAATTCTAAAGTCATTCATTGCTCTTCCTTACCAAGTGTTAACTATGTGAATTGGCAAGAAGGCTCTACCAGTGCAACTATAAGCTCTAACCACTCTTTATCATACAGTTTTAGCGCTCAAACGGCTGGATATTCTACAATTTATGCGACAGTGTCCAATCAATGCGGTTCTACTACTGCTAGTACAAGAATTAAAGTATGGGACAGCGGTGGCGGTAAGCCGTGTCCTACATGCCCTAAAATTCCTCTTCAAAGTATTCCTTATCCCAATCCTGTATCTGATATATTAAATATTGATATCGGCCAAGGGGATCAAGAGTCAAGCATGGCATCCCAACAAATCATATCCGACACCAGAGTCATTTTTGACGCTTCTACCACTTACGACATTCGTTTGTACGATGGACAAGGCAACTTGTTGCGACGCACTACCTCACATGGCGAGAAAGTGGAATTCAATGTGGCAAACTTGACTAGTGGTGTTTATTACCTTCATATTTATGATGGGATAAGTGAAAAGCCGGAGGTAAAACAAATTTTGGTTCAGCATTGATAGGGAACTCAATGTAAACGTGATTCTAAGCAAATGGGGGCAATGCCCCCATTTTATTTGCATAAAGCCCATTGTTACTATAATGGGGGAGAGTATTTAGCTCAATTATTATGTGAGGCCATATAAGACCCTTGACTCAGTTCGTTGAATAGACTACAAATAGACTAGTAGCAAGCGGTTTTTTAGTATAGCGGTATGTTTTTTATGTAGAGATTGATCATTTTTTTACCAAGAGTATGATTATTTTAATATTCCAAATATTAAACAATTGTTAATAAAACGCTTGTTTTTTATCATCGGGTTAACAATTTTATTGTTAAATTTGTCGTTATTAAAGTAACTAACCAAACAAAAATAAAACCATGCAAGAAGATCAAGATAATAATGTCATCATTGTTCCGTGGGACTTTACTGTTGTATCGGATTATGCGTTGGCACATGCTGTGAAAATGGCGCAAATCATGAAATATGAAATCAAATTGCTTCATATTGTCGATTCCGGTGCGGCTCCTGAAAAAATAGACCATGCTCGCCGCAAAATGGCGGAAGTATGCACCAAAACCTTGATGCAAGATGGGCTGATTTGTAAAGTGGTGGTCAAAGAAGGAAATTTGTTTACAGCTATTTCTGATTATGTGTCAAAGTCCAACACCCAATTGGTAGTAATGGGAACACATGGAGTTAAAGGGACGCAAAAGATTTTCGGCAGCAAAGCTTTAAAGGTAATTACCGGGTCGAATGCACCTTTTATTGTGGTACAATCTATGCCGGAAAAAGGGCAAACAATTGAACAGGTTGTATTTCCTATAGATTTCAAGTCTGAGAATAAAGAAAAGCTACAATGGGCTATATTTATCAGTAAAAACTTTAATTCAAAGGTTCATTTATTCAAATATCCCGTAAATGATAGCACGTTACAGAAGAAGGTAAATACCAACCTGAATTTTGCTATTCGTTTTTTGAAGCAGCACGAAATTGAATACGAGATTCAGACTGCCCCGAAGTCAGGTAATTTTGCCAATGCCACGATTGCTTATGCCGAAAGTATTCATGCCGACTTGATTATTTTGATGACAACCAAAAATATCACAACGATAGATTATATATTTGGTGCTGACGAACAGTCAATTATCGCTAATAATGCAAAAATACCGGTTATGTGTGTTAATCCGCATGTGAGTTTTGCCGGAAATGCACAGTATTTATACGGATAAGCAAATTTATTGCTTCGTTTTTGCAGTAAACAGATCGTATTTGCGCTTATTATGATGTGTCGCCTTTTTACGATTATACAAGTAAAAAGGCGACTTAAGTTTTGAAAGATACTTTAATGTTTTGGGCTAAAGCCCCATATATTAGGTGTTTCTCCTATCCGTCAACTAAAGTTGACGGCAATGATGGACAACATTATCTCAGATCATTGGAGGCTGTTCAAAAAGCTCTATCCATGGCTGAATTACAAATTCAGCCAAACACGAGTATCTGTATTACAGCCAGGTAGCGTTGAGCGGAATTTGCAATTCCGCTTAAAAAACTTTTTGAATAACCTCATTATGGATGGACAAACAAACAATTAGGGACTTTAGCCCCAAACCAGCTCTTGATTCTCATAAATAATGGATATAGGTTAGGTGGTGCAGTTATTCCGGTTTTCTTATAGGCTAAAAATCCATACCAAAAATAAATACTACATTTGCACAAAAATTCGTTCATGAGTCGTCGTTGGAATGTTTTCTGGATTGGGTTGATATTGGGTTTGATTTTGCCTTTCATTTGCTTCTTGGCTTTCTACCTGATCAAATTTGCACAGGTCCCTTTTGGTGAATTCCTTGTGTATTCGGCAAAAATGAGGGCATTGCCCAAGGTGCTTAGTTTATGCGCTATTCCTAATTTGATCATCTTTTATATTTTCTTGCAAAAAGAATATTGGCGTGCGACGCGAGGCGTTATTGCCGCCACTTTGCTATATGCAGTTGCAGTATTGGCAATTAAACTCTTTACTTGACCTCGGCTCAGTTACCTGTCTGAATATGAATTTTATCTCTGCTAAATATGTGCTTGCAGGTATTGCAGAGACAGAGATACAATCTTAAAAAATAAAAACCGAAATGAAACACTTTACTTCCGTACATGATGTGAGTGATTTGAAAAAGCTCTTAAACGATGCTTTTGAAATCAAAAAAAATCCCTATACGTATGAAAACTTGGGAAAACATCGTACGATGGGATTGCTTTTTTTCAATTCCAGCCTGAGAACCCGGTTAAGTACGCAAAAAGCAGCCGAAAACTTAGGCATGCACACCATGGTGTTGAATATCAATGAGGATAGTTGGAAAATTGAAACCCAATTTGGCGTGGTGATGAATGGCGACAAGGCCGAACACATCAAAGAAGCGGCAGCGGTTATTGGCCGTTATTGCGATATCATTGGGGTACGTTCATTTCCCGGATTAAAAGATAAAGTTAGCGATTATTCGGAAGCCGTTATCAACCAATTTATTCAATATGCCGGAGTTCCGATTGTCAGCATGGAGTCGGCAACACGGCATCCTTTACAGTCCTTCGCGGATGTAGTCACTATTGAGCAATACAAAAAAACTGCCCGTCCCAAAGTATTGTTGGCATGGGCGCCGCATTGCAGGGCATTGCCGCAATCAGTACCCAATTCTTTTGCCGAATGGGCTGTTGCTGCGGGTTATGAGGTTGTTATTACCCATCCCGAAGGATATGAACTTGATCCCTCATTTACCAAAGGCGCGACCATCGAATATGACCGGGAAAAAGCGTATACAGGCGCTGATTTTGTATATGCTAAAAATTGGTCTTCATATAAAGACTATGGCAAAATCCTTTGTGAAGACCTTGATTGGACAGTGAATGCCAAAAACATGGCATTTACCAACCATGCCAAATTCATGCATTGTTTGCCTGTAAGGCGTAATTTGGTGGTGTCTGATGAAGTCATTGATGGGCCGGATTCGATTGTGATCGAAGAAGCTGCCAATAGGGTAGTGTCAGCTCAGACCGTTCTCCGCGAAATATTGAACTCTTTGTAATTCAGATATAATGATAAAAAGAGGCATTTGTGCATTGAGCAATATTCCAATGCGTGTGTCGCCTTCAGAAAAAAGCGAGATGGTGTCGCAAATGCTCTTTGGAGAAACATTTACTGTTGCCGAACAACATGAGCAGTGGCTTCGCGTGTGCTCCGAAGCCGATGAATACTGTGGATGGGTATCTGCCAACATGGTCGATCCAATTGAAAAAGATGCCGAAACATGTAAAAAAAATCCGGTAGTTTCTCTCCCTTTTATTTCCTATCCGGGCATTGGAGGTAAAACCATTTATGTTCCCGGCGGAAGTTTTTTACCCGGATTTGATGATGAAGGATTGTCTAAAGATATTGTGCCGCTTGCTATGCGTTATATCGGAGCGCCATATCTTTGGGGAGGCAAAACAATTTTCGGAATCGACTGTTCTGCGTTGATACAGGTTGTATATCGGATGGCAGGTTATTGGTTGCCGCGCGATGCCTGGCAGCAGGAACAATGTGGAACGAATGTTGCTACTGAAATACAATCCGGCGATCTGGCATTTTTCAAAAATGAAGAACAAAAAATTGTTCATGTCGGTATTTTATGCGATTCAACGCGAATTATACACGCCTCAGGTTGTGTGCGGCAGGATCGCTTTGATGAACATGGTATTTATAATGAATCCTTAGGCCGTTATACGCACACATTGGCTTCCATTAAAAGAATGAACCACCAATCATGAATATTTTAAACATCTGTATTTGTATCGGAGCATACCTGCTTGGGTCAATCCCATCGGCTGTGTGGATTGGGAAAGCGGTGAGAGGAATAGATGTGCGCGAACACGGCAGCAAAAATGCTGGTGCAACCAATACGATGAGGGTATTAGGTGTTAAAGTCGGTATTCCGGTATTGTTGATCGATATCCTTAAAGGATTTACTGCTGTGAAATTGGCATTCTTATCGCCCGATTTTGTGCCGGGGACTAATGCGTTTGTAAATCTTCAATTAATATTGGGCGCTGCTGCCATATTGGGGCATGTTTTTCCAATTTTTGCCGGATTTCGTGGAGGTAAAGGTGTAGCAACTATGGTCGGTATTTTATTGGCGTTGCATTGGCCGGCGACATTGGTGGCCATTGGAGTTTTTCTCATTACACTTTGTATATTTAAATATGTATCGCTCGGATCGTTGATGATGGGAATTTCTTTTCCCATATCGGTGATTTTCATCTTTAAAACCGATAGCATATCCCTTAAAATATTTTCTATTGTCGCTTGTATCCTATTGATTATTACACATAGAAAAAATATTTCCCGTTTATTGAACGGGCAAGAAAACAAAGCTACTTTTCTTTTCAAAACAAAAGATAAAAAGAATCAGGTAGAAGCCTGATAGGACAGGTTTTTTAAGTTAACGTCAGCTCGGGATAAGGAAATTTGAATTTTTATATCGCTCCCAGCTCTGGCAGGATCTGATCGACCGCTGTCAGGATGAGAACGCTGCGTTCGTCGGCATTTGGCTTCGCCGAGCTCGTAAACTCGGTTGCAATGCCAACGTCCAATATTGTCGAACTTTTAACTCGCCGCAGGTAATTGCCGCTTAACGAAAGCTTTGGAACAAAAACAGGCGAACGCTTGTTCTATTCTTTATGGATCTTATTGGTCATATGGTTAATATGATTATTCGCAATCACTCCCATAATCCCGATAGGGATTTACGCTCGGTAGAATATGCAATTTATGAATATAACCGGCATCCTTACAGGATGTTATGTTGAGGGTTATCCCTATTTCTACCAAGCGATAATGCCTGCGGCATTATTTAGGAAACTTTACGGATAATCATATAAGTTAATTATAAAATGACGTTATGAAAATTTATAATTGATTGAAAATGCATGTATTATATTTTTAATTCTTAACTCTTAATTTTTAATTTAACAATACATGGCAAAGAAAAAAATCATAAAGAAAATCGTAGTATTTGGTTCAGTAATCATTTTACTAACGGCTTTAGGAGTCGGATTGTATGTTAGAATCCATCTCACAAAGATTGTTGAAGAAAAATTGCAGGCGAAGGTCGCGCAACTAACCGATGGCTTTTATCAAATATCGGTTGATGAAATACGGATTGAATTATTTCGTGGGCGATTTGCGGTAGAAGGCATAGCCCTGTATCCCGATTCAAATATTTTTAATCGGCTACAAGCGGTAGATAGTTTACCGTCTGTGGTTATGCGTATCAAATTGCCGGTATTGGAACTATCAGTTTTCAATGTAACCAAAGCGTTGAAAAGCGGGACAATTGGTTTCGAACATGCTTGGTTTAGGGAACCGGCTATTGAGATTACAAAGACGAGGCAATCCGATAAGAAAAATATTGCATCCCGTTCGAGCCATAAGCGATCGTTTCGTTCTTTGAATATTGACCATATTAATATTGATGACGGAAACGTGGTGTATTCGGATTGGAAATCCGGAGATACAACCGTATTTAAGATCAATGGAATTGATCTGGAATTAAGCAATTTCATGGTTGACTCGGCAGCTATGCCGCATCAAAAGCCGTTTTTTTCGGATAATATACAATTGTCTATCGGAAAATTTGAACATCTGTTGCCGGGGGGCTTATTTGCAGTTGAAATAGGGGAGGCTGGGATAGAATGGAACGATTCATCCGCTTTTTTTAAAGGCCTCAAATTGATTCCTCAATACGATAGGAAACATTTTGCTGCTAAAAATCCCAGGCATACCAATTGGATGGAATTATCTATTGACGATGTCCAATGCACCGGCATCGACTTCCCAAAATTATTTTCGGGAGAATATTTATTGGTTAATCATATAGATATCCATGGATTTGTGTATACCAATATGAAAAACCGTGAGGTGGAACAAGCTCCGATTGTAAAACCGATGCTATATGAATATGTGCACCGGCTACCTATACGATTTTTGATACAAACAATTCGTGTTGAGGAGGGTAGAGTGATTTATGAAGACCTTCCGGTAGAAAGTCCCAAATCCGGAATTGTTACATTAGATAAAATGGAAGGAACCCTTTACCATATAACTAATGAGTTATCGCCCGAAAACAAATACATGGTAATTGATGCAAAAGCTTATGTGCAAGGTGAAGGAATATTGACAGCTCTCTTTCGATTTCCGGTAGATCCGAAAAATCATCATTTTGAAATATCCGGAACTATGGGGAATATGCATATGACGAGCCTCAATTCTATGCTCGAACCTTTTTATGTCCGGGTCAATAAGGGTTTTGTAAATAGCCTTGATTATAAAATCAGTGGAAACAATCATCAAGCACAACTTGATATGTTGTTTCTCTATGAAGATTTGCATATTGCTTTACTTAAGAAGGAAAATGGCGCTACCAAAAACATTTTGTCCGGTATTGTCAATGGCATGGTTATATTTAATGGTAATCCTTCACAGGAAGGAAATCCTGCACGCCGGGCGTCAACTGCAACACAACGCAATGAGTACCGGGCCTCATTTCATTATTTTTGGCACACGCTTTTCGATGGTATGTCCGAAACAATTGGTATTTCGGAAAAAAAGAAAAAACAATTAGAATGGCTAAAAAAAGCTGTAGCGAAAATGCATACACATGTTGTTCATGAGGAACAGGAGAATAAGTAATTGAAAATTGATAATCGAATATTGATAATTGAATATTAATGCGAATCAAGGGTTGAAAACCTGTCTAATATATTGGGCTAAAGCCCTGTATGTGGGTTGTCCTTTTATCCGTCAGCTAAAGCTGACGGCAATAATTTAAGATGACATCAATCATCATTGCCGTTGGCTTTAGCCAACGGATTACAAATGGCAATTTAAATTTCATTGAATCAATATAAAGTTAAATGTTGCGTGGAAGCTCTGTCAGGGTGGCTGTCCTGCCAATGGTTACTATACCTAACAGGAAACCGATACCTGTTAGGTTTTCGATACCATTCCGAAAAAATAAATTTATCATATGCACCATTTGCCTTTGGCATCATCATTGTATTATCTTATATAAATTGTATTAGGTATTTACACATTTGATACTTATATCTATTGAATTAACAGGTATTTGCAAATATTCAATGTGCAATATTCAATTATCAATTATATAAGTACCCTATAGGATATATTCGATGTTTTTGATATTTGCTTAAAATTATTTTACGAGGGCTTCGCTTGGTTTATTTTTGCGCTTTGCCCATTAACCATTACTATTGTTCTTTTCTGGTAAAAATCAAAATTCGTACGATTTTATATGGTTTTTTTTAGTTTGGCATGATTTTCGCATAACACTTAATAAGTTTTTTTCATAATTTTGTAATAGTTAGTAGTTAGTAACTGAAAAGAGCCGTTCGTGAGAACCGCTCTTTTTTCTTTTATACAGGATTGTGTTGTTGAACATCTCCACCCTTTTATTTGCGCATGTTTATTAATTTTGGTTTATTTGTTGTATTTTTTCATGAAAAAAAAGAAAAAATGTAACTATTTTTGTTATTTATCGTAGAAGAAAATTAAGCAATGGTAGCTTAAAAAAATATTTATGGAACCCAGAAATTTTTACATATTGATCTCGGTATTCAAAAACCATGTGCAATGATGATGCGAATATTCTTTACTTTATTAAATAGTCCGGTTTTCCGGAAATCCATATTATTAGGAGTCGTTCTATTTACCCTGCAAGCAAGGGTAATGGCGCAAACACAATGTCCTACTTTGGGAAGTACTTATACTCTGGGCGAACAATATTATGCTTCTTGCGCAAGTTCACCGGATCTCACGAGATTAGTCGGTACTTATACGCTGGATTTTTCTGATTGTTCCAGTGCCTCTAAAGACGTTTATATTGATATTGATTGGGGAGACGGAAGCCCTATTGAAACATTTACCACATACGTCAGGACGCAGCCTAATGCAATTTCCTACCCTAATTTGTATCAATATGATTTTTCTTTTCCACATTATTTTGCACCGGGGCGTATAGAATGCGCTTTTGTCATGAAAGCCTATATAAGGCTGAGAACACAACCATTCAGTGAGTTTAACTTTTATTATCAAGCCGATCACAAGAGATATCATCAAACGGATGACTATAGTGGAGCCCGTCCGATGGTATTGCTAAATACGATCACTCGTACGGATACCTTTTTGGTTTGCGAAGGACAGGATGCTACGCTACGGTTTCAGGATTATACGCAGTTAAATTGTAACGCCACTGATGCAACTTATACTAAGAACGAAGATAGTCGTTATTTGCAATTTGGGTATGGTATCCGGCAAAATGATGCACTCGATGTCGGAGGTATTCCGAATGTTGTTGTTCGGATTAATGGTGTACTCACACAAATAACTAATGCGGCTGGGAACGCAACGGCGAGATATGATGGTGGAATAGCTCCGCCCAGCAATGGAAACGTTGCCGCCTTTTTAAAGGCCAATACTGTTCCGCCAGTGACCAATCACCAATCATCTGAGGTAATTATTGATGGGGCAAGCACCGTTGGGCAGATCGGTAAATTGTTCCACGTAACCCTGTATAATTGGAATAAATGTAATGAATTAGCAAATAAAACCAATCCGCTAACAAGCGACCGAAACTATGCTATTAAAAGACATGCGGTCATCAAAGTTGTTAAAACTCCGCCAAAGCCGGTAGATGACGAAATCACTTTTTGTTATAACCTGAATGGCACCAAATATATCACTTCGGATTATGATTATACCTTGAATCACAGTCCGGCAGGAATGGTTCCGGGTGTGTATTTTTGGTTTAAAGACAATGGTAGCGGAGCGCCTAATTTTGCCGATACGATTTATAGTTCCTCTTCGAGGAATTTTAATCCGGTAAACAATCCTTCAAGCGGAAAGTTAAATCCTCCCACTGCTGCAAACGGATTGGGTTCTTCTACCACTTATTGGGTTACTTATCAATATAGGCAAATAAGCGCAACTGTTTCTACCTTGTGTTCCAGCGAGCCGGCCCAAATCACTTTTACGTTCCGCCGTGATATCTGGTCTGCTCCGGCCAATATTACCAATTTAGTTGCTTGTTCGGGCGATACCATCACGCTTTCGTACCCAGCACAAAATTATCCCAATCAAGGCGGCGCTGTCGAATTTGTTTGGACGCTCAGCAATACAACCAATTATAAATTTGTAGGGACAACTAATACCACCGTAGTGGGTAATTCGGTAAAAATAGTGGTGACCAATAATAGTGGCCCGGCTGTAGTAAATGGTAGCACATTAAATGTTCCTGTAAATGTACACCGTAGATGGGCAACTAGTGTGACCAAGGTGCCGAGAAATTGTACTTCAACATCTAACTGTAACACATGTCCGAGCGATGTTCGTCCGCTTTATCCAAGGATTTACGCCTTACCTACCGCTACGCTTTCGGGAGGCGGAGAAATATGTTCCAATGAAAACGTTACGTTGAGCATATCCGGTTTCAGTGGGGCAACCGGTTATAGCAATAATTTTGTCGTTACTTTAAAAGGTGTAGCCGGTTCTATGCCCTCAAGCGGAGGCGCTACCATTAATTATCCGGTAAATCCTGCTGCCGGTTATCGGACTGCTTATAGTATTAATACAGTGACAGACGTGAACACTACGTGTGTCAATAAAAACTTTACTACAGTAGTTTATGTAACCAAAAGGGCAGCTATTCCTTTAACCTCTTTAACAGGAGATAGCTTGGTGTGTGCAGGAACAACTGTTGCTTACACAGCAACGCCGGCAGCTACAGCAATCGCTGTATTGGATGCGGCTACTTCGGCTAACGTAAAAAATATCAACACAACATATGTTTGGAATTATGACGGGGTTCCGGCAATAAACAATGTGGCTAATACCATCCGTCCATATAGTGTACCGGTAGGGGCTGCTCAGGATAATTTTACGGCAGCAACCCGCTATTTATCGGTTGCAAGGCAGTACACTGCACTCACAACTCCGCCTGCAGGACAGGGTTTGACGGCTAATTATTGTCCGGTAACGTTGCTACCCAAAAAGATCACGGTGCTTCCGGCGCCAACAGCTAAAGTAAATGATCATTCCACATCTTTTGTTATTTGCGATGACCCAAGTAGTAATGTCAATGTATTGGTTGACCTTGAAGGATGGGAAGGGACGTCTCCCAAACAGGATTGGACGTTGACATGGACAGTTACCGGCCCCGGTGGAACGTATAACGGTTCTTCCGCCGCTCCTGCGGACGAGTATGGAAAGAAAACAGCTACGATTAATGTGCCTCATGCAGCCATTACAGTACCTGGAACATATACGTTTACGATAACCGGTGTAGCACAACCCAATGTGGGGCGTGCTGCCGGTAGTTGCCCGGGTACCGTATTGAATCCTAAAACAGCTACCATTAGGGTATTGCAACGGCCAAATGCTACACTTGGCGCTATGCCTACAGGCTTATGCGAAGGAATGGATACACAATTTGGCGTCACCATTAGTGGAGACGCACTGGCCACCTCGTATACTTTGACATATACAAGTAATGCCACAGGTAGTACACAAACATACACAGCCACATTGGTAGGGACAGGTTTGAAACAAATACCTGTACCATGGACGGGCGCTTCGCATCCGAATCCTACACACATTCAATTGGTTAGCATTATCCCAAATATGCCTGCGGCAAATCCTCAGTATCCAATATGTACAACAAATTTGACACAGGGGAACGATATTAATTACAGTGTGAATGATGTGGCCAATGCAGGGCCGGATATCGATTCGTGTAGCCTTGCCCCTTATAAAGCGATATTAGCTGCAGTGCCGGCGCTGCCTGGATACCAAGGAACATGGACTGTGGCTCCCGGTGCTCCTGCAAGTATTAGTTTTAGCAACCTGAATGACCCAACTGCAACTGTTACAGGTGGGGCGGTGGGACGCTATACGCTTGTATGGACGGTAAGTGACTTGAGTAGTTTTTGTCCCCCTACACGTGATACGATGATCGTTACATGGGGAACTGCCGTTCCTGTGCCAACTGCAGGATCGAATGCAACATTGTGTTATGACAATACCAACGATGCATCGCGGTTGGTTTCGGCTCATCAATTAAATGCCAGTACTTACAATACAAGTTTGTATACGGGGGTATGGACTAAAGTGAGCGGCCCCGGAAATGTTACTTTTGTAAACCGCTTAGACAGGCAATCAAAAGTATATGTTGATCAGGGCGGTGAATACACATTTGAATGGACGCTGTCGAGCGGGGCATGTACGCCCAAAAGCGCTACGGTACAGGTTGCTTTTTCTGAAAATCCTAAAATAAATACATTAGCCAATCAGGATTATTGCCCCGGACAACCGACCACAGCGCCGGTATTCTCTATAGCGCCACAGGCCTTCCCTGTGAATTATTCATGGGCATTCAACCCGGCAACAAAATATTTGTCGGGGTATGCAGCGTCGGGTACCGGACAATTCCCAACAGGAATAACCGCTCCGGATAACACTACGTCGGTGAATGATGTTTACCAGGTAATTGCAACAGCTAATACCATAGCAGCAAATACCTCGTGGGGACAAACTATACCAGTATGTACCGGTACACAAACCTTTACCATCAACTTAAAGCCGCGGCCGGTGATTAAACCGATCAATAATGCGGATGCATGCGCCGGTGAGGTGATTACATTCGGTATCTCTAATTTAGCTCAGGAAGTAAAATATACTTGGACAAATGACCAGCCTCTTATTGGATTATCTGCTTCCGGTAATGTTACTGCATCTTCGTCACCCTTTGCGTATACATTCACCACAACCAATGCAACCAATCCGGGTGTAAATCTTGTCGCCAACGTTCAAGTGGTGGCTGATATAACCGGTGGTTGTTCTGATGTTTTGAACACCATAATTACGGTAAGGCCGGTTCCAGTTATTGCCATCAGCCCATCCCCATTGGTATTATGCCCCAACTATGAAGTCACTCCGGCAGATATTACATTTAGTACGAGCAATAACATAGCAGGTACTTCCTTCTCATGGGCATACGATCCCCTTTCTCCGCTGTTTGGTGTTCCGTCTGGCGGTACAGGGCCGGATATGGGTACGTTTACAGTAGGTGAAAACCAATCTACGGTTGCCCAACAAGGTAAAGTTACGGTTACGGCTGTATACAATGCCTGTTCTTCAACCAGAGATGTGAATATCATTTTGAATCCGCGCCCGAAGATGGTGACTCCTGCAGGTTTGGCTCCTTGTCCAAATCCGAATGGAACAGGCGGTACATTTGCAAATATTGCATTTGCTACGTCTCCTACTTTAACAGGTGTTACTTACGGTTGGAGAGTGGCTCCTTCGGGAATTACTCCTCCCGCGCCGACCACGCCAACATCAGGAGCAGGAACCTTCTCAGGTGTAAATTATCCCGATAATGTGAGCGGAACAGACAATCAATATAGTTTGATTGTAGCCGGTAATTATACATTGAATGGAAAGATGTGTACCAGCGATTCCGTAACTACCACATTGACGGTTCGTCAAAGGCCGGTAATTACCATTACTCCGGGTGACCAATTCATTTGTCCGGGTTTGACCTTTGCTGCCACTTCTTTTACCGATAATGCCGGTGGAACAAGTACATTTAATTGGGCTCAATCAGCGCCGGGAGTTGTTGGATTACCCGATCCATCCGGTACAGGAAACATCGGATCTTTTGCTGCGCCTGTTAATACATCGCCAGCAGACCTCGTAAGTGAGCTTGTCGCTTATGCTGTTTCTCCTTTTGGTTGTATTGGAACTCCGGATACCGCTGTGTGGACTGTATTGCGCCAACCGGATATGGTACAACCTGCCAATATTGAAGACTGCCCTGAAATGACAGTTGCTTCAGTGGCTTTCCAGAGTAATATTGCAGCCGGTACACCGGGTTTATCATACAATTGGCACATATCTTCGGTAACGCCTCGCGTGACTGACTTACCCGCCAGCCAAACAAGTGTGCAAGCTCTGCCTGCATTTCATACGCTCGGCAATATAACGGGAGGAACTTTGACCGAAACAGTCACCGTAGAAGGTATGTATTATACTTGTGCTTCTACTTCAAAAACGTTCACTATTCGCGTAAAACCGAAACCGGTGATTACATTCCCGACAGCCAATCTTTCGGTATGTTCGGATGATCAGGTTACTTTCTTGTCTTCTACCACCAAT
>JAVBPN010000087.1:0-5169 GCA_031549585.1 Bacteroidales bacterium | reverse complement strand
AGCATACATATAGATAATAGGTTAGAGACAACGGCATATAAAAAACCGTTGTCTCAAAAACTATCTATTTCAAGTCTGCTCGATATCAGATTAGCAACAACCGCTAATGCCCCTAAATATAATTTGAAACAGCAAGTTTTACGTTATATGGATGTTCGTGTTGTAAAGAGGCAAAGTCAAGGCGGTATTATAATGATTAATAATATGTAGCATAAAGCCTCTTTCGGAGCTTTTACTTCATTTCCGTTTTATGGCAAATCCACTCAATTCATAATGGTTCACATCCTTGGTTCCAGGTTCATAAACAGGCTTAATGGATAGGTTTACCAGCGCGTCGGCGCCTAACTTTTTAGCCTCGCCAACAATAGTTTTCAGCAACTCATCGGCGGTAATGATCTCGGTTATCTTAATATACGGATCACCAATATACTTGGTCTTTTCGTAATTTACAGCCGGCACAACCTGTATGGTCAATTCCGCTACCGGATCAAACGTACCGGCATACGGCGTGGAGCAAATAAAAAAACCTTCCTGCGTATACTTCCGCAAATCGAAAACATAAGTATCAACGATCCGTTCTTTAGGAAGTGGTATTTTAGGGGAGCAACCGCCTGCCAATAGGGCAACTAAAAGGATTAATAATGTGTTTTTCATGGGATTAAATTTATGTTTTATTTGTCTTTATATGCTTTATCCAATTCAATATCTACCAGCTTCTTGTATTCTGGTTTCTCATCCATGGGTATTTCGTCATTTTCATCAATGGTCTGGTAAGACGCACGCCTGGTCAGTTCCTTTATATTAAAATCCATCCCCATAAATGACATAACCGGCGATGGCTTATCTTTAGGTTCACTCTTTGGTTTATCAGGCATTTCGGTTTTGTAAGACTCGTTATCCGGGAAAAATATCCCCAAGTAATCTATCCGGTATTTTTCTTCCACCTGTGGAAGCATTTCAGGAATATCCGTTTCATCGGCAAATGCTGTGAATACAACGTAGCATCTATCATAATGAAAATTAGGAGGAAAGTAAATTTTCCAAAAAGGATGTGAATAAGGCAGCGTTAACCCGTTCCATTCTTTATATGGAATAGCTGCATCATAACATCCTTTCCCATCAGGCGTATCAACCAACGATTCAGAATATCTGAATTGTAGCTTTATTCCCTGTTGCTCGCTCCTTACCATCATGTTGTTAAATTCATTACATCGCATGTATGCATGGTGGCTTGCTTTCATGATATCCAAAAAATCTTCAAACAACATGTCTCTGTCAATATTGGGATACAGCGCATGCGCCTTTTTTAAAAATTGATCCCTGCCGGCAAACCTCAAAAATTCATTGTCATTTTTGAACATCAGGTTTTTCAATATCTCTGAATCACCTTGCCGAAATTGTAAGGGTATTTTCCCGGCAACATATCGTATCGTTAATTCAAAATCCTTCATAACGCACATTCAAAATCGTTCCAAAACTATAAAAACCATCCCATTTCTGCAAAACTATTTCAAAGTCTTAAAAGTCCCCATTATCATCAGAAACTTTAAACTTTAAACTTTAAACTTTGAACTTTGAACTAACAATATCTTTTGGCCGTACGATCGTCTTTTCGCGGCTGCCCATATAACTATACTTATGTTTTTCCGCTTCCCGTTCGTTCCGCTCCATGGCCACCTCAATCCGTTCCTGGTAATACTTCCGAAACCAGGTCATCACCTTCGGTATGCTCAGCCGCTCGTAATATTCGCCGTACTCCCCCGTCTTAGCCCGCCGCATGATCACATGCACATCGGCCATGGTCAGTTGCCTGAACTCGCCCACAATCTCCGCCACCAATTCGTCAATAAACAATTCGCTCATCTTGTTTTTCACCCCAAGATATTCCTGGAGGGTAGCGAACTGTATCCGGAGGTTCGCCTCCACCCGTTTTTCCCCGTAGGCCAGGCAAAGCGTAGTAAGGCTATCGGAGGCGGTGGCCAAAGCGTCGGCGGGCGTGCGTATACCCCGCATAGCCTTGGTCATGTTCACCGGCAAATAGAAATCCATCGTGTGGATCGGCTCAATCCTCCGCGTTAAGGATGTCGAGTTGCTGCTTGATGTAATCGGCGCTAACTCCTCCGTTTTCTTTTTTGCCATGTTTAATGCGTACGATTAAGGCGTTAAAGTTACCGTTGATGGCCGTCAGGCTGAAGGCGTTGTTTCGGTACCAGTCCGGCATATTGGTTACCATAGCCGCAAAGGTGGCCACGGTCGTTTCTTCGTCCGGCGCGTCACCCGTTTCAACCTTAATACGTGCCTCCACCTTCTTGATCAACTGCGCCAGCGCTCCGGCATCCTTCGCCGCAAAATAATACCCGCCCCGCGTATGCGCCCGGTAAGCATCAAGGAAAGCCTCCTTGCACCGTGCAAAACACTGCGACTTTTCCGTTTTTCCTTCCGTCAGGTCGGCGCCCAACTGTTCCAGGCTCCACCCCAATGCCGTCCGCAAATCGTCCTTCTTGGCATTCCGTTGTTGGTATATCCCAACTGCTTCTTTCTTATCCATAACTTTAAACTTCAAACTTTAAACTTTATTGAATTTTTCATCCGTCACCAACGTGTCTTCATCTCCCATTTCCTTCAGCAACCGTTTGGCCGGCACATTCAAGGCCCGGTAAAATGTACTTCTGCCCACGCCGTATTTTGGTTCAACATACTGCTTATATATCCGTTTATTAGAGATTCCCATCTGGTGAAACCTGTCCCACAGCTCGCTGATCTCCACAAACCGCATTAATTGCCTCCTTGTCCATTGATGCCGCCGCATACATGCCCTTTTACATTATCTACAACTCAAATCCTCATAACCCGGCACGTCCTGCATCCGCCCACGGTCATCATTGTCCTCGTTGTCCTCAGCATAATCACAATGCCTGTAAACAATCCGTCCAAAAGCCCAAACAGCCCCACCTAATATCACTACAACAAACCCAATCGCTAATAACATCTTCTTTCATTCCTTTTTAATCCTGCAAATACTGAAAATTTTAGCTCGCCGTAAGGCAATCCTGGTCAATATATCCTGGCCACCCATCACGGATAGCCCGGCGATATATTTACACTAAAATGCACCCCTATGTTCCGGCATCCACTTGATGGTGACCTCCGCCTGCAATCGCTTGGCGCCTTTACATATCGGGCATGTTTCGTAGGCGTATTCGCGAAGGCTGATACGTTCACCTTCAACCAATCCGCCACCACTACAATACGGACACGTATGGCCGCCACTTATCAACTTTTCATCATGCTTGCTTTGTGGAAGCAACACAGGCGGATAAATCTCCACAACCGGATTGGCAACATTGCTCATGACTATGCTTCCTCCGATTTACGTTCCACGAAAAAAGTTTCATCCTGGTCTACATAAATGCCCACCTTTGGAAACAATTCGGCAATATCCTCTTTTTCACGATCTGCCAAAAGCATATCTTTTGCCGGTTCTTCCTCGATACGGATATATGCAGGTAAAAATTCCTTCAATAGCTTGGTGACAGCCTTCCAGGTAAACCCTTTCAGCGTTTTCAATTTTGGTGTTCCCATACGGAAACCAAACACACCATGCACAGTATCCATACTCTTTTTCTTGCCAAACAATTCGGCACGGTTCTCAATCGCATACGATTGCAGAACATCAAATGCATTTTCCTTCATTTCTTGATACTTAGCAATTTCGTCTGCCCGTTTGTCGCGCAATTTAGTGATCTCAACATCCAGATCGGCATTGATCTTCACTAATCGTGCATCGGCAATAGCATAATCGCTGAATGCCTGTTCCATTTCTTCACCGGTAATGCCGGTGTTAACTACTTTCTTTTCTCTCTTTGCCATGATTTTTAATTTAATTATTGGTAACTATTTTTTTTGGTGATTACATGCATTCTTTCAATCGTCTTGAGCGTCTGCCGGCTGGGTGTCCGCTCAAAACCTTCCTGCGCCCGGTGGATGATGTCGATGATCACATCCCACATTTGTGCTTCCGGTATGCCCGGCATCGCCTTGCGTACCTTCCTTTTCAAAAAGTCGATCAATTGGTCGGCTTTGTCATTGATAATTTGTTCGTCCATATTGAATAAATTAGATTGATTAACTGATTACAATCTCGCCATATATATTTTGGCGGATATGTTCCACTGGCACTTCCTCCAGCAATTCGGTTTCGATCATCACTTCCATATCTTCGTCGTAACCTTCCAGTTCTTTGATTAATTCTTTTACTTTCATGGCTGCTAATTCATGATTGCTAATTCGTTTTCAATACCTCCAATCACGGCGTCCGTTTCCACCGACACCGCGTTCTTGTTCTTCCATTCCTCGTAAATAGCCCGCAGCTTGCCCACAGGTATTTCGTTAAAATCATCCACCCGTGCCGCACGGCAGGCAATAGCCTTAATGATAATAATGTTCTCCTTCTTGTTTCGCGAGCGGAGCCATGCCCCAATGGCAGCAATCACACGCTTACGATGTTGGTCTAATTTCACCTGCTTCGGGTTATTATCATTTATATGTTGCTCCATGGCCCCAATCATCAGGACAAATTCCATATCTTTCATCTCCTGCGCACTGGTAGTACGGCCATCGGTAAAGTCGGATACCCATGTCTCCTTCAGTTCCTGAACGGGAACATTGCCGGGCATCTGTTGCAGCAAGGCATAATACTTACGGTAAGTGCGGGTGCGGACTACTTGTTCTGTTTTCATGATTCAAAAATGTTATAATTACGGTCAACACAATTATATGGTAAATCTTCGCGTTTAATCCCTGCTTGCTTTAACAGGTTGTCTTTAAAATAAAAACGTGAATCGTCCATTTTAAAACATTCGTCCAAAACAACTAACAACTGTAGTATTTGTGCATTGCTACCTCTCATTAAACCAAGCTTTTATAAATCACTAAAAGTGTTTGTTCTTCGAATCATTTCCAAGCTTTTGGATAAAGAAACAATTGGCTCGATAGATGCGAATGTTTTAAATCCAACGCCATAAAGGATTTGCATTGACTTAATTCTTTCGACGTTTGGCGATGCGTTTGGTTCCAATTCGTCGCAACCTGTTAGGGTGTAACCAAAAGCAACATTTAACTTTTTGTGATAATTTGCGATACCAACCCTGTAAGAATATACATCATCAA
>JAVBPN010000216.1:0-4775 GCA_031549585.1 Bacteroidales bacterium | reverse complement strand
TTTGGTGTGGTCCAGCACCTCATTTGCCAAATCACGAATATTCAGTTGTTCGTACCTGCATTGTATTTTTCCCGTCCTCAACCGCGATAAATCCAATAAGTCATTCAATAAATTGTTGTATGTTTTTGCCGATTCATACAGCATATTGATGTAGTTTTTCTGATCATCTGCACTAAGATCAGCATAATTATCCTTTAATGTTTCAGTCAGGAATTTGAGATTGGCTGCCGGTGTTCTTAAATCATGGGCAATAACACTGAAAAACTTGTCCTTAGCAGCATTCGATTCCCGAAGCTCTTTATTACAGGTTTCTATATCGGAACGATGTTTGATTGCCTTCGACCTGAAATAAAGAATTAATAACAGTCCGATAAGAAAAACAACGGTGTAGATGATGATTATTTTGTTGACAGAAGCTTTGACTTGTGCCAGATCATCCTGGTGATATGTCGTATTAATACTGATTCCACCTCGTATGTCTCCAAGTTTATAACCCTGCGATGCATGACACGACAGACACGCCTGTCCTACAACTAAAGGAGCCATATACCGGAAAATGACCGAATCGCGAGCCTTGATTTTTTCGAAATATTTATCACCTGCCGATGTAAATGATCGTAATGCCTTTGTTTCCCATGTATCAGCTTTGTTTGCCGGACGTATCGGATTTAAGCTGGTAATATGAAAACCGGTTGTTCCATTCTTCTCTGAAAGCTCTGCTATTTGTCGCGTCATGAAAGCGGGATTGATCAAAGTTAGTGAATCGCCAAAATTTGAAACAATATCACGACGTCCATGAACCAGATATGGGTTAGGCTTCATTGTTTTGGTTACCGGCACATACACCAGACCATGATTTGCATTCCATTGCCGGGAAGTTACCAATAGATTGAATAATGCTTCCGACTTGGTTTGGGCAAGCATATCCGAATTCCTTTGCAATATATACAAATTAATCAACAAGGTACAGCCTGTAATAACTGTCCATCCAACAATGAGATATGGGAAATATTTGCGCATTAGATCATTCCAACAACCACAAAATTGTTTTCGATACACCCTCACGAAAACATCACAAAATTATACGGATAATTGAGATCACAATCATTTTTTATGAAAAATCTTATTGATGTTTTCAATTTCCTATGGTTCAACTAAATGACAGGAACAGCAGGAAGCCATGAAAAAGGCAACGTGATTTCAATTCCTTCTGGTGCAATTAAAAAGCGGCCACTTTTGGCCTTAAAAAGATTTGATAATTAACCAGCTAGAAACTATCCGATTTATTTATCAGGTAACGCGTATTTATATGCAAAAATCAACATACATATGGCACTTTTACTTGAAAGATATCTTGAATATTTGCACAAATATATTTGCAGTTTCGTAATTCGTCCTTATCTTTGCACCGCTTTTGGCGCAATCGGGGTGTGGCGCAGTTGGCTAGCGCACTTGCATGGGGTGCAAGGGGTCGAAAGTTCGAGTCTTTTCACCCCGACTGTAAAATAGGCGGTTACTTTTTGTAATCGCCTGTTTTGTTTGTGGAAAATATCAGATCAAGGGACCACTTTTATGGTTAAGTTGCCGGTTTGAAACGACCTACCCACCGTTGAGCATATGTTAGGATATGGTTTTTACTTGCGAAGGCATCATAATGCAACTAAAATTAACGGAAACCATATCACTCAACTGTAAAATATTATTTCTCTCGTTGTTTAATGTATGCGATAATAATATTGTCTATCATCTTCGGTATATTTTTATTCCATTTTTCATCGACATAGTTTGCATAGTTCCATACTTTTGCAAATTGTCTAAATTGCTCAAAAATATCACAGTAAATTTGGATTTGTTCATCATCTGTTTTATTAAAATTTGTATTGTTATAAAAAAACAGAAGAGTATAAGAACGGTCTACTGGCATTAATAAGTTTGGAAGAAAAAAATGAAGTGTTTTTGAGAATGTTACTAACTTTGGTTTATTCTTCGCAACAAGCTTTAAGTTCTTAAAAAGAGAAACTATTGTTTCCTTTAGGTTGTCAACATAGTCAAGATTCTCTATCCGATATTGTTCCAAAGATTTAATTGTTTGCTCATGTTTGATTAAAGACTCCTTAAATAAGTCAAAGTTGCTAAGTTTTGCACTTCTTTGATTCATGTTCCATGCAATAAGTGTTGTATAAACCAATTCTATAAACTTGTTTGTAAATTTCATTTCATTTGGAAATTCAGTCACAAGATTATAAAGATACTGCCCTGGATCATAAGGCCTATACTCTTCTTTTGTATATTGAAGTAACTTTGGAATGGTATCTGTTTTTATAGATGTTGTTAAGTCGTTTTTAATTCTTGCCATATCTTTGTAATTATTTATTTTCATCTACTCTCTTTACAAGTTTCCTTATAATTGGATTTGATTGTCTGTAGCTTACAATCCTCACATCTAATGGAGTATTTTTGAATTTATTGATAGAATTTTCAATCGCTTTAATTATCCATATGAGATCATTACCAAATACTCCTCCTCCCACAAGTGTTAAATATAGTTTCTTGTTACCTGTATTTTGGTAATTTCTCAATGCAGCATAATTGCAGCCATCCTTTCTCTTAATCAGTAAAAACCCTCCGTATGTGAAAATTCACACACGAAGGTATTTTCAAATTCTCATCTTTGTCAGATGCTGACTTTATTCACTAAATCTTCTTCCCGATATAAAATACATAACCATAATATGCTTTGTATTTGCGATATAACTCCACTTCATAATGCTCAGAGGTTATTAATTCCTCTGCTGCCTTGTTGCCGTTATACCTTTTCAGAAAAGATTCTTCCATTTGTGGTTGCTGAACGTAATAAAAGTCTGTCCAACAAATTTCGGGGACGACAAAAGTGGCCATTGGTAAATAACCTGCTTTTTGCATTTGAGCTACCTTGTTCGGGATGGTATCAATTTCGGGATAGGCTTTATCCCAAAACTTCTGGATTTCGGCAGGTCGCTCTTCGGTAAACCAAGTGTTTTCTGTAATTGCGATATATCCGCCCTGTTTCAGAAATTTTCGCCACTCGGTTATTCCACGTTTAAATCCAATGTTATAAATGGCGCCTTCCGTCCAAATCACGTCTAATTCTTACTCGATAAACGGAAGATTTTCCATATTGCCGACAATGCCCTTCACTCTGTCGTGAAGCTTTTTGTTTTGGACGTTTTGGTTGAATTGATTGATAAAGTCAGGCCATAAATCAATACCGACAATGTCGCAAGGTGTGTTTTCGGCCAACACCATGGTTTGACCGCCTGTACCACAACCAATATCGGCAATCTTGGACTTATCCGTAAGACCGTCTATAAAACTCAATGCTTTGAGTGTTATTTCTGGACTTCCGGGACCTTGTCGTTCGGTATTTGAAAAATATTCATAAATCATATGGATGTCTAATTCATGAATGGTTTTAACTTCGTTGTCCATTTCTTTTGATTTTGTTGCATACATAGAAAGCATCATAATACTTCCATCATTGTATGCAGATTAAAAAACTAAAATTAATTGAATAAAAAATCACTCCCGAAAGGATTTCCGGGAACAAACGAAGGGACAACCTGTACAGAACGTACAGATTGTTTACAGGACAATATCCGAATGAATCATCAACATGGTGCAAAGGTATGAAAATTCGTGTTAATTCGTGGATACTAAATCGAATACCTATTTTGAAATTAAATGGAATTGTTGGCATCCATTTTTCAAACCAATATTGTACTGTCTCGCACAGTCGCCACTAACGGTCCGGCGGCTGCTTGCGAGCGGGCTTGCGGGCGACCAAGCTATCCCACGAGACAAAAGCCGAAGCGGGCGACAAAAGTTCAATTAACCACTTCAGCCCGCTTGGAAGCAGGACACAAGTTAGGGGCTGTGTATTTACTATCCTTTCTTTCTGCAATTTATGATATAACTTAACGGAAATTTCTCCATATTTTTCACTCTTTCATTGTTTACCATTTCCATATTATACTCATCCATTCTTTCAATTTCTAAACCGCTACAAATGAGTGCATTTATTATATCGGAAATTTTGTGCATATACCAACAACACTCTTTTGCTTCATAGGCTTTTCCACTAACGTAGTCCAGCCCATTTTTATATGAATAAGCACTTTTTTCAAAATACGAAAGAAAAATGTCTAATGTCGGTTCTTTGTCTAAATCATTTGAGGGTTCAAAAAAATATGCAAATGGGTGGATTTCATAAATTAACACTTTCCCGTTTGGTTTCAACAGTTTCGATACAATTTTAAAATAGTCGTCCAACAAAGAAAACCATTGTAAAGAACCCTCCGAAATATAAATAAAATCGACAGTTTCATTAAATGTATCATCAATGTCCAAAATATTTGTTCTGTAAAATTCTACATTCAAATTGGAAATGGCTTTTAATTCGTTTGCTTCTGCAATTGCAACATCGGAAATATCAAAACCGATACCCTTTTTTGCACCAAATTTGACTAATGACAATAGTTCTCTCCCATTGTTACAGGGTAATTGAGCGATTATTTTATCTTTTAAGCCAAGTTCGTTTAATTTCTTGATTAAAATTTCGTCGCAATCCCTATCTAATGTAGTGAAATTCGAATTTTTAAAACCCTCTTGAAGAAAATTATTTCTTGCTTTTTGGTGATAAACCGTTGCTTCATTCCAAGCTTCACGGTTTTTTTCGCAAATGTCCCTATTCATATTCATATTTTTAATATTTTTCAAGTTTCGCCAAAGTTGCCGGC
>JAVBPN010000348.1:0-3420 GCA_031549585.1 Bacteroidales bacterium | reverse complement strand
AATTGTGGTTTAATAACACTGATTTATGATGGAAAGGAATTTTTTGCTTCTAATTTTATTTGCCTTGTTCGGTGCGGGTTGTTCCGCCTATGATGGGCCAAAAGAGGGTATGATATGGGACTTTGTCAACTATAATGTAGATTTTATTGTGGTAGACAAATCGGGTAATGATTTATTAAATGCAGAAACAAGCGGCAATATTCTTGAAAACGATATTGTGGTTACGTATAAAGAAAATGAGTACAGGATAGATAAATCTCGCTTGAAAGCTATTATGCCAAAGCCTTTAGCATTGAGGATTGGATATTCTGATTTTTATCAGGCAACGGTTTTATCGTTTGGTGAGTTTAGCCCTGAAAGTTCTTATAAAGGAGAAACTTTTACCATTAATTGGGGTGATGGGAGTGAAGATAAAATCATGTTTGACTTGTACATTACATGGAAAAGAGGAGATCCAACTGTACATAAACATGTTTTTCTCAATAATCAATTGTGTGCGTACAATTCTTTTCTGGTTAATATTGTAAAATAAACATTAACCGTGTTTTAGTCAAACCTTTTTAAGGATTACAGTACTTTAATCCCGATTTTTCTCATCAGAATTGATGCATTCATGCTGGTACAAATTCCGGGATGTAATTTGTAGTCGAATGACATATCTTCTCCGGATATCTGCACATCAAAATGGTAGTTACTGATCTGTTGGGGTAATTCCTTTTCCAATTCGCCTAAGGCTAAGTCGTGGGTGGCGATAACTCCAGAAACTTGCAAATGCGCTAACTGTTTAATTAGAGCCATTGATCCGGTCTTGCGATCCATCGAATTAGTTCCGCGTAGAATTTCATCCAAAAGGAAAAATACCGATTCTCCGGTTTGTATTGTGTCAATCAGTTGTTTCAACCGTTTCAGCTCTGCATAAAATGAAGAGGTTTGCTCGTCCAGATTGTCGGAAATGCGCATATATGTGTATAGGTGACAATTGGCTATTTTCAAATGGGTTGCGCATACCGGCGCTCCAGCCAAAGCCAATACCATGTTAAAGCCAATACTTCTTTGGAAAGTACTTTTGCCGGACATATTTGATCCGGTTACTACGGCTATTTGTCCCTTTCCGGATGTGGAGAAGTTGTTGCAAATACGTTCTTTTTCAGGGATTAAAGGATGTCCCAAATTTTCTGCATCAAAAACAAAATATTCATCGGTTATTTCGGGCATTGCCCAGTCCGGATGATTGAATTTGGCATTGGATAGGCTAATGATTGCTTCTGCTTGTGCAATGGCTTCAAACCATTTGATAACATTATTTTTATGATTAATGCGCCATTGTTCCAACCATATCAGATGTTTGTAATCTGCAAAAAGTAATAAATTCACAGGAAAATAATACAGATTCAACCGGTTATCCAGCCTTTTAATCCTGTTCTTTAACGATTCGATTTGTAATAGGGCGTTATCTTCGTCAAAGCAACGGCAAATATCCGACATATAAGCAGAAGAAAAATTCGTTTCGGTTAATAACCGGATTAAACCGGAATATGTGCCAATAAAATCAACTTTGCGGGATATTTGTTGGTGTAACATATTCACTTGCTTAAATACACTGCCGGATATCGCAAAATGTACAATAACAAACAGCCAGGGAATACTGGACGGAATGATGCCAAAGCAAGCGGCAATAATAACAGGAATTGTCAAGTAGGGCAGCCACTTGGTCACAAATCGCATTTTTTTATGCGACAACAATACAGGGTCGGTTGCTAGCCATTTGATAAAATCGGGTAATTCTTTATTGGGCGCTTTATGTTTATATCCGATTGCTTGCATATCTTGCCGCCAATCGATCATCTCAGAAAGTTCTGTAACAGCTTCTTGCCTGTTGCGAATCTCTTGGGTCGAAGCAGGTTTTTTCAGCCATTGGGCAAGCATATCGCTTCCGGAAGGGCTGGTCGTTCGATTCAAATAACGAAACAAAGAATATGATCCGAAAATATCCAAATCGGATGTGTAATCGTGTTTTGGATCTTGATATTGTTCGCCGGGGTCATAAGACGAATAATCGCCTGATAAACATGCCAATTCTTGTTGGTTGATACGTTTCAAATACTCTTTTTGATGCTGCCGGTCTATGTTGGATAAATGCTTTTTCAGACAAATAGCAAATAAGACGATAAAGAGAATTACAGCAACAATACTTGCCCATGTAGCAATGGAATAAAAATATATGCCGGATATTACGGCAAGAAGGATAAATAGCAGGCGTAACCATGCATAACGACTATTCTGCTGGATACATGTTTGTTCTTCTTTTGCAAACCGGTCTATCCGCTCTTGATATAGATTATTCATTTTATTTACTTTTCCAGAAAGCTGGTGATAAGAGGACGAGAAATGAGTATAATTCAAGGCGTCCCAAAATCATTAGGCACGAACAGACCCATTTTCCCATCATAGAAACTTCATTATAGGTGCTTGCTGGCCCTACTGAGCCTAATCCCGGCCCTGAATTCCCCAGCGACGCGATTGATGCTCCGAGCGCCGATTCGAAATCCATTCCAAAAATCATAAGCAAAAGAACTCCGGTTGTATAAACACAAATAAAGATCATAAAAAACGCCAATGTCCGGAACATGCGTTCTTCCGGAAAGTTTTGCTTATTCAGTTTTACTTGGATAATTGCATTCTGATGTATGATTTTTTTGAATTGTACCGGAATCATTCGGAAAAGCAATAAGAAACGAACTACTTTCAAGCCTCCGGAAGTTGATCCGGCACATCCTCCGATAAATGTAAGCAAGAATAAAATGAACCACAAAGGGGGAGTCCATGCTATATAATCACTGACTGCGTATCCAGTAGTAGTCATAACGCTGATTACGTGAAACAAACTTTCGCGTATAGATTTCTCTATTCCATAGTTATTTATTAACAATGTTACAGCACAAAACAAAGAAGCGATAGCAATGATGACCAAATAGAAGCGAAATTCATCGTTATAGCGGACTTTTTGAAAGTCTTTTTTCCACGCATGAAAAATCAAAATAAAGTTAGATCCGGCCAATAGCATGAAAAATATGGTCACGTATTGTGCATATGGAGAAAATGCGCCGAGGCTGGCATTTTTCGTGGAAAATCCTCCTGATGCTGTCGTAGAAAAAGTATGGCATATGGCATCGAACCATCCCATATCAGGAAGATAAAATAGGAAACATACAATGTTTAGTACAAAATATATCCTGAAAATATGTTTGGCTGTATCCTTAATACGTGGACTTAAACGGTTGTTGGTAGATGCCCCTGAGACTTCTGCATGATAAAGCATCATGCTTCCCGTTCCAAAAGCAGGTAAGACAGCAATGCCTAAAACCAATATCCCGATTCCACCAACAAAATGTGTAAACGCTCTCCAAAAATTCAACCAAT
>JAVBPN010000356.1:0-21249 GCA_031549585.1 Bacteroidales bacterium | reverse complement strand
GACGGTATTTATATATTGGTCAAAGAGGTGTTGGACAACTCGATCGATGAACACATGATGGGGTTTGGAAAAACCATTGAGTTGACGATTGACGAGGATAACCGGGTGACCATACGTGACTATGGGCGGGGAGTTCCTTTAGGCAAGGTTCTGGATGTTGCATCAAAAATGAATACGGGCGCTAAATACGATTCTAAAGCCTTTAAAAAGTCAGTAGGATTAAATGGAGTCGGGATTAAAGCAGTAAATGCCCTTTCTTCTGATTTTAAGATACAATCTTTTCGTGATGGACGTGTTAAATCAGTATCCTTTAGTAAAGGATATGTGGTCGATAATGAGCCGGAAACAGCATCTAATGCACTTAACGGTACATTAATTTCTTTTATTGCCGATGAGTCTGTTTTCGGACAGTATCAATTTATTCCGGAACATTTAGAAAAATTACTAAAAAATTATGTTTTTCTGAATTCCGGTTTGACTATTTTATTTAACGGTGTTTCCTATCATTCTGAAAAGGGGCTTCTTGATCTATTGGATGACAACATGAGCGCTCCGGGTTTGTATGAGCCTATCCATTTGAAGGGTGAAGATATAGAGATAGCGATTTGCCATGGAAATCAATATGGTGAGGAATATTATAGTTTCGTAAATGGTCAATTTACAACGCAAGGCGGTACGCATTTGCAGGCATTCCGTGAAGCATACGTAAAAACAATCCGTGAATTTTATCGAAAAGATTATGAAGCCGCCGATATTCGTACTTCTATTATTGCAGCCGTCAGTATCAAGGTAGAGGAGCCGGTATTTGAATCGCAAACCAAAACAAAACTTGGTTCTAAAACCATGTCCCCCGAGGGTGATGTGACGGTAAGCAAGTTTATCGGTGATTTTATCAAGAAAGAATTGGATAATTACTTGCATCGTCGTCCGGATATAGCCGATGCTTTGATACAAAAAATTGTGGCTTCTGAAAAGGAGCGGAAAGCCATGTCGGGAATTCAGAAATTAGCCCGCGAACGCGCTAAAAAAGCCAACTTACATAACCGGAAATTGCGTGATTGTCGCATCCATTATAATACCAAACACGAACAAGCCGAAGAAACCACATTATTTATTACGGAGGGGGATTCGGCCAGCGGATCGATCACCAAATCGCGTGATGTTAATACGCAAGCTGTATTCAGCTTACGAGGCAAACCGTTGAATACATTTGGAATGACCAAACGGGTGGTTTATGAAAACGAAGAATTTAATTATTTGCAGGCAGCATTGAATATCGAGGAAGATATTGAAGATCTGCGTTACAATAAAGTCGTAATCGCTACCGATGCCGATGTAGATGGAATGCACATCCGTTTATTGTTAATCACCTTCTTTCTACAGTTCTTTCCCGATTTGATCCGTAAAGGGCATTTACATATTTTACAAACTCCGCTTTTCCGCGTGCGCAACAAAAAAGAAACTTTTTATTGTTACTCTGAAGAAGAAAAATCAAAAGCGCTAAAAAAATTAGGCACTTCAGCGGAAATTACCCGTTTTAAAGGATTAGGAGAAATTTCTCCGGATGAATTCTCCGGATTTATTGGAGAAAATATCCGTTTAGATCCGGTGTGGATGAACAAAAGCGATTTGATTCAGGAATTACTTACCTTCTATATGGGAAAAAACACGCCACATCGCCAGAGTTTTATTATCGAGAACTTACGTATCGAGGAAGATTTGGTCGAAAAAGAAGAAGAATTGGTGATGTTGGATTAATGATTGAAGTCGGATTTTAAATAGTTTTGTTAAACCTCTTTTATGGGGCTTTGGCTCTGATTATTTATAGATTCTTTTAATTAGCAATCTCTAACTCAAAATTTTAAACCTGAAACCTTAAATTTTAAATCTTTTCATTGGTTTGTGGTGTGTAAACTTTTCTATAACTTGCATGCAAATAAAAATTCGAATATGAAAGAAATATCTGACATTGGATTGGTAGGTTTGGCCGTTATGGGCGAAAACCTTGTATTAAATATGGAAAGCAAAGGCTTTGCTGTGAGCGTATATAACCGTACGGTAGAAAAAGTAGATGCTTTTATCGATGGACGGGGTAGAAAGAAAAAAATATTTGGTGCCCATAGTATAGAGGAACTGATTGGTTCATTGAAACGTCCGCGTAAAGTCATGTTGATGGTTAAAGCTGGTAAAGCGGTAGATGATTTCATCGAATTGCTATTGCCGTTGTTAGAGCCGGGCGACATCATTATTGATGGAGGCAACACACATTATCCCGATACTAATCGAAGAACAAAATATGTCGAAAGTAAAGGCTTGTTATATATTGGTACTGGCGTATCAGGCGGCGAAGAAGGAGCATTGTATGGCCCGTCAATTATGCCGGGCGGATCACCTGCGGCATGGCCATTTGTCAAGCCTATTTTCCAAGCTATTGCTGCTAAAGTAGAAAATGGAATACCTTGTTGTGAATGGGTAGGCGAAGCAGGTGCCGGACACTTTGTCAAAATGGTACACAATGGTATTGAATATGGCGATATGCAATTGATTTGCGAAGCCTATCAGGTAATGAAAGATTTGCTGGGGATGACAGCCGGAGAAATGCACGAAGTGTTTGCCGAATGGAATAAAGGTGATTTGGATAGTTATTTGGTCGAAATTACACGAGATATCCTTGCATGTAAGGATATGGACGGAACACCACTCGTCGACAATATTCTGGATACGGCAGGGCAAAAAGGCACCGGCAAGTGGACTGCAGTGACGGCTTTAGATCAGGGCATTGCATTGACATTGATTGGAGAGGCGGTTTTTGCGCGTTGCCTGTCGGCACAAAAAGATGAACGCGTGGTTGCATCTAAAATATTGCAAGGGCCTGAATCGGAGTTTAAAGGTGATAAACAGGCCTTTATAGAGGATTTACAGAAGGCATTATTTGCTGCTAAAGTAATCTCTTATGCACAAGGGTATGCATTGATGCGTTCTGCTTCCGAAGAATATAAATGGAATCTTAACTATGGCGGTATTGCTTTGATGTGGCGAGGTGGTTGTATTATCCGTTCTGTCTTTTTAGGTGAAATCAAAAAAGCATTTGATAAGAATCCGGACATTGCAAATATCCTATTAGACCCATATTTTTCTGAAAAATTGAAAGAATCTCATTCCGGATGGCGTAATGTGGTTGCTCAGGCAATTTCTAATGGCATTCCTGTTCCGGCTTTGGCTTCGGGGCTTTGCTATTACGATGGTTATCGTTCGGAAAGATTGCCTGCCAATCTTTTACAAGCACAACGCGATTATTTTGGTGCACATACATACGAACGGATTGATAAACCGCGTGGTGAATTTTTCCACACCAATTGGACAGGGCGTGGAGGAGATACCGTTTCTACGGAATACGTTGTTTAATGTTATAATGTAGGCCTAACAGGTTTTAGAGACTTGTTAGGCCTATAATCTTTACAATGCTTTATTTGCTTATATCCTACCGCCTTTTGCCTATACAACTCACATCATGGCGCTCGCTTTACTTGATATTGTTCTACTTTGAACTGTATTTGCCCGTCAGCATTAAATGAAAATTGATGCCTTATTGTATCGTAATGAAGGTGTTCCGGTTCCAATTCTTTAAAGTTGGATTCGCTAGAAATATTGCTTTTTGACCCATTATAGAGCGTGAATAGAATTTCATATAAATTCATATCTTTTTGAATTAAGACAGGGTATGTATCAGTGTCCCCTAGCACATAGGAATTGACCATATTTCCTTGTTTGGTAAATTGATATATCGAATAAATACTGGAACAATCATCACATCCCAAAAAATGTTCATATAACAGGTAAATATATTTATCGGTTTTAGGGAATTGCATTTGATTATCATATCGGTAGGATTGAGGGTCGTGGTCAAAAGCACTGACAAAAAATTTATGTGCCAACATTCTTGGTCTATTCCATTCTTCCCATTCGCCCATACTGTAGATTAAATCAACAACGATTTTAAATTGTTCTTCATCAGATATATCAGGATTCGTTTTTTCTTTTTCTAAAATGAAATCAATATTAGCTTTTTCCAACGGTGTAATGAACTTTCCGACATCATCATATAATGGCTTATACCAATCTTGTTGTCCAAAATAGTTTTGCATCACAGGGTCTTTAAAACGATAACCATAACGAGCAAATATTTCATTACGAATTATCCTTAATTCACGTGGAGAAATGTATAATAAATCTTCTCCTTGGAGAATATCTCGTGAAGCAGCCACATATCTACCGTTATTTTTATTCTTTTCAATAAATGTTACTGTATCAAATGTCGATTCTATACCATTTGATATAACAGGCTGATTAATCGGTGCTATTTCTATGCTTTGTTGTTCAATGGGTTGCGATTTAGTTTTACACCCAATCAAAAAACATAGAAAAAAGGACAAATAAAATATGTTAAAAAGGCTCATCTTTGGTAGATGATATCGTTCAGATGAATGTGTTTTAAATGATAGATAGATACATATTTTTTCTCTATGAAAACTTTTTTCACCTAACGTCAGAAGAAAGGATATCTCAGAGACCTTGAAACGCCTTTCGTTTTTTTAATATACTCTACTTACATCATTTTATTTCTATTGACTAAATCAATGATGCTTTGCACAGAAGTAGCCGAACGGAATCCGTCTTGCGGCGTATTCATGCAATAATCAACCAATTTATCAACGGTTGATGTGGCAACATGCATCCGAGTGTCCGAAGAAGCATAGTAAATAAATACTTTCCCATCGGGATCGGCAATCCATCCATTGGTAAATAATACATTGGAAACATCTCCGATGCGTTCTTCGCCCATAGGCGCCATAAAATAACCGGCTGGCTGTGCAATCAACCGGGTTGGATCTTCCAATGCGGTCATATACAAATACAAAACATACCGTAATCCGGCAGCACATCCACGCACGCCATGCGCCAAATGCAGCCACCCCTTAGGGGTTTTGATAGGATACGGACCTTCTCCATTTTTTACCTCTTTAATGGTATGATAATACCGTTGATCGATGATTTTTTCATCAATTATTTCGGCATGAGTAATATCCTTTACTAACGCCCACCCGATTCCTCCTCCGTTTCCGGCATCGATAAATCCATCTTGCGGACGGGTATAAAGTGCATATTTGCCATCGACAAATTCGGGATGGAGAACAACATTTCGTTGTTGGCTTTTGCTTTTTAAATCAGGCAAACGTTCCCATGTTTTTAAATCTTTTGTCCGGGCAATACCTGCCGCCGCCACTGCGGAAGATAAATCTCCAGCCGGAGCATCCAGATCTTTACGTTCAGCGCAAAAAATGCCGTAAATCCACCCATCTTCATGGGCGGTCAGCCTCATGTCATATACATTGGTATCAGGAATGTTTGTTTCCGGCATCACTACCGGATATTCCCAAAATCTGAAATTATCAACGCCATTAGGACTTTCGGCTACAGCAAAGAACGATTTCCGGTCATTGCCTTCCACCCGCACCATCAAGATATATTTTCCATTCCATTTCATGGCTCCCGCATTCATGGTGGCATTGACGCCAATGCGTTCCATCATGTATGGATTGGTCTTAGGATTTAAATCATAACGCCAAGTAATAGGAGCATGCTCTGCCGTTAGAACAGGATATTGATATCGGTTGTATACGCCATTGCTTTTTTCCAGCATCACATTTTTTCTCGTGAGCAAAACTTCTTGCTCTGCAAATAATTTCTTTACTTGTTCCGTCATTATCTATAGATTTTAAAAGGCCTCTAATAGGCTCAAAAATTTGTAATAGTTTAAAAATCGAAAATGCTTTACTTTACCAGACCATCAATGTAGTCATATTAAGGGGATGAACGATCACAGCCTACCTCGATTCCCATTTGTATTTAGGATGCATTCCTCCGTATTCGTAAAAATATTTTACGTTTTGATATAGGTCTTCAAAGGAAACGCAGTATTTTCTTGGGAGTTCTCCAGCATTCCGGACAGAAACATCTTCGTTTCCGGCAACTTCAGTGTCATCATATAATAAATGATATTTCTCCCCATTAGCAAAGTAAGTGCACATATAATGCGCACCGCCTCCGCCAACTAAAAAATATTCAGTCTCACTGATCGTTTCGATATTGTATAATCCTATATAGGTTATTTTTTTCCCATCTAAACGACGAAGATATGCTCCTACCTCCTGCCATGACGGGTAAGTAATCAATTTGTCATGGCTATCCATCCTCTTTATTCTCAATAATTTGACATCAGTTGCCATGATTCACTTATATTAAATTAAACAATATGTTGGAAGGAGGCTTTTTCATGCCTCCTTTATTTCCATTATGCCATACGCACTTTGTCGCCTACATATTTTCCAGCAGCTAATTTTTGCTTCACTTCTGAAAAAGCGTTCAAAGTATATGTTACATCTTCTTCCGTATGCATTGCTGTGGGAATCAAACGGAACATGATCACATCCTTAGGCACCACAGGATAAACAACTACGGAACAGAAAACACCATAATTTTCACGCAGATCGAGTAATACATTGGTTGCTTCGGGTACTTCGCCTTTCATGAATACAGGCGTAACCGGCGACTCAGTATTTCCAATATCAAACCCGCGCTCACGCAATCCGGCTTGTAGCATTTTAACAATTTTCCACAGTTGGTCACGTAATTCCGGACGGGTACGAAGCAGTTCCAATCGTTTGATAGAGCCTTCTACCATAGGCATAGGCAACGATTTTGCAAAAATTTGTGACCGCATGTTGTAACGCAGATAGTTGATCACGATCTCCGGGCCTGAAATAAATCCTCCGATACCAGCCATTGCTTTGGCAAAAGTACCGAAATACAAGTCTATTTCGTCCATTACACCTAACTGTTCGGATGTGCCGGCTCCTGTTTTACCCATCGTTCCAAATCCATGGGCATCATCCACCAAAATACGGAATTGATATTTCTTTTTAAGAGCTGCTATTTGATCCAATTTGCCTAAATCTCCCGACATACCGAAAACGCCTTCGGTGACCACCAAAATACCGCCTCCGGTTTCCTGAGTCAATTTGGTTGCCCGTTGCAATTGCTTTTCAAGGTTTTCCATATCATTATGTGGGTATACGAATCTTTTACCCATATGCAAGCGCAATCCGTCAAGGATACAAGCGTGGCATTCGGCATCGTATACGATTACATCATGCCGACTAACCAATGTATCAATCACGGAAATCATTCCTTGATAGCCAAAATTCAATAAATAGGCATCTTCTTTCTTTTCGAAATCAGCCAATTGTTGTTCTAATTTTTCGTGCAGACTCGTTTGTCCAGACATCATACGAGCACCCATCGGATAGCCTAATCCCCAACGTGCAGCCGCTTCAGCATCAGCTTTTCGTACTTCAGGATGATTAGCTAGTCCTATATAGTTGTTTAAACTCCACACCAATACTTCTTTACCTCTGAACATCATGCGCGGTTTGATTTCACCTTCCAATTTTGGAAACATGAAATACCCATGTGCATCTTTACGGTATTGCCCCAGTGGGCCTTCACTTTCTCGTATTTTGTCAAAAATATCCACGTCTATAATAAATTTTATGAGTTATGTGCAAAAATATATTTTTTCTTGTTGTTGCCCAAAGAATTTGACAACAAAATATTAAATCTCCAATAGCTGGGTTAAAGCTTTGTTCACCTTTTCAAAAGTAAATCCTTGCAAACGCTGATTCATTTTATCAACAATGCGGTCGTTGCACAAATTCCCGATACTGCCCTCGTGCGTATGTTTTACTTCTTTCTTTGGATGAAATTTGTTTTCTTTGATTTCCATACCGACTTGTTTGTATGCATCACGAAATGGCACTCCAGAAAGGACCAAACGATCCAATACTTCCACGCTAAATAAGTAACGATACCTGTCATCTTCCAGAATATTGCGATTGACAATGATTTTGCCCACCATATATGTCAACATTTCAATGCAATCTTTCAATTCACGAAAGGCAGGAAAAAGCATTTCCTTTAAAATTTGCATATCTCGGAAATATCCGGATGGTAGGTTAACCAGTAGCATAGTAATATCCGTAGGAAGCGCTTGTATCTTGTTGCATTTAGCCCGGATCAATTCGAAGACATCCGGATTTTTCTTGTGCGGCATAATGCTTGACCCGGTGGTCAACTCATCTGGAAGCGCAATAAATCCAAAATTTTGACTCATATAAAGGCAGGCGTCCATGCTAAACCGTGCTAAGGTTGCAGCAATAGACGACATGGCAAACGCTACCGTTTTTTCGGTCTTTCCACGCCCCATTTGTGCATACACCACATTATAATTCAAATCGTCAAAACCCAGCAACGACGTAGTTATTGTCCGGTTAAGCGGGAACGAAGACCCGTAACCGGCAGCCGATCCAAGCGGATTTTGGTTGGCAACTGTCCATGCAGCTTGCATCAAAGCCATATCATCGGCAAGGCTCTCGGCATAAGCTCCAAACCACAATCCAAATGATGATGGCATAGCCACTTGTAAATGAGTATATCCGGGCATCAAAACATCTTTATACAATTCGCTTTGTGCAATCAATTCGTCGAATAAACGTTTTATAACTTTCGTTATTTCTTCAATTTCATTGCGGATATACAATTTGATGTCTACCAATACCTGATCATTGCGCGAACGTCCACTATGCACTTTTTTCCCGGTATCACCCAATTTACGCGTAAGCATCAGTTCCACTTGGGAATGAATATCTTCTATACCCTCTTCGATACGGAAATCTCCGGATTGTACTTGCTGATAAATCACTTTCAACTCGGATATTAACGTTTTCATCTCTTCGGATGTCAACAATCCAATGCTTTCAAGCATACGGACATGCGCCATGGTTCCCAGCACATCAAAACATCCCAGATATAAATCCATTTCCCTGTCAGCTCCAACAGTAAACCGTTCAATCTCTTGATCCGTATTTCCTCCCTTATCCCAAAGTTTCATCCGGTGATCGATTTAATTATTCGAAGGACAAAGTTACAGGTTTTCTGAGAATAGAAAACTCTTATGATCAAAGGAATTTTTTCACTTAATAGATTGGTTTGTTATTTTTATTTTAATAATTTTCTTACAATTATTTGCAAATGTGACTTTTTTGTTGTACATTTGAACATCTAATCTTACTACAAACATAAGATTATGCTACAGACTATACATTTCGTCAGGGATGGCATAAGGTAGAGGCTCCCAGAATGAAATTGGGGGGCAAAGAAACATAGTATCCTACGATAAATAAGATATATGATTATTTCAGTTTTTAGATTTGGTATGAATGTGACAAGACACCAAATCATAATAAACTAACCTAAAAATTGTCAGGTTCTTAAAACAAAAAAAACGATGAATAAAATAATCAAAAATCTTTTTGCAAGTACGCAAAAGGCCTCAGTTGCCACACTGTGTATCGTATGTACACTGTCTTTTATGGCTTCGGGTTGCGGAAAGTCAAACAGCGGAGATGAAGGCTTTACCGATTTCTTTTATACCGACAAAGGTGAAAAGGAATATTTCAACGTCAGGAAAGATAAACTGATATTGAAATGCAAATCAGCAGAAGACGCGAAAGCATTAGCCAAAGAGCCTTTTTTCACTTCGGCGTATAATTTATATGATTGGGTCATTGGTACCATAGATCCGAAAAAGACTAAACTCGACAATTTGCTGAAAAGACCGGAGGTAGTGAGTGCTACTTACGGATTAGAATACAGCGATGGTACTTTACAGTATCCGACAGATCGAATTTGTGTGAAGTTTAAGGAAGAACTAACACCGGAAGCAGTTCTTGATGAAACCGGATTAACCAAAAGTGTTGAAACAATAGAATTGTTCAACCCAGACTCTGAACTTTACCTAATTACGTTAAATGTTAAATTAGGGGATATTCTACAGATATGTCGCAATTTATTTGAATCTGGATTGAGTAAGTCTGCATCACCTGTATTTATTCTGGAGATGAAAGTAGGAATTTAACCCAATTTTTAAATTTGATACGAATATAAAAAATGCCAAATCAAAAAATAACCTAACCTAAAAATTGTCAGGTTCTTAAAACAAAAAAACGATGAATAAAATAATCAAAAATCTTTTTGCAAGTACGCAAAAGGTTTCAGTTGCCACACTGTGTATCGTATATACACTGTCTTTTACGGCTGCGGGCTGCGGAAAGTCAAACAGCGGAGATGAAGACTTTACCGATTTCTTTTATAATGACAAAGGAGAAAAGTCATATTTAAAAATCAGGAAAGATAAACTTATATTGAAATGTACATCAGCAGAAGATGCGAAAGCATTAACCAAAGAGCCTTTTTTCACTTCGGCATATGATGTCGGTCATTGGGTAATTGGTACTATTGAGCCGAAAAAAACTAAACTCGACGAGTTGCTAAAAGAGCCGGAGGTAGTGAGTGCCACTTACGGATTAGAATACAGCGATGGTACTTTACAGTACCCGACAGATCGAATTTATGTGAAGTTTAAGGAAGGACTAACACCGGAAGCGGTTCTTGATGAAATCGGATTGACTGAAAGTGTTGAGGCTATTGAACTGTTTAATCCGTATTCTGAAATTTACAAGATCACTTTAAATGTGGGATTAGGAGATATTTTGAAAATTTGCAGAGAATTGTTTGAAACGGATTTATGCGAATGGGCAGAACCCAATTTTTTCCGAGAAATGAAAGTAGGAATTTAATAAATTTTAAAATTAATGCCATATGAAACATATTATTCTATTTCTTGTATTCGTAAGTATTTCGACTGTATTATTTGCACAGGTTGATTTCCTTTATTCTGAAAAAGGAGAGAAAGAATACCTCAAAATCAGGAAGGATAAAATGATCATAAAAACCAAATCGCCTGAGGACGCTAAAGCATTGGTCAAAGAAACCGTTTTTTATTCGGCGTATGATATATATGATAATATGGTTATTGCTACCATTGATACCCTGCAAACAAAACTTGACGGCTTGAACAAAAAGTTGGATGTTTTTGACGTTGCCTACGCTTTGGAATATAAAGATGGAGTTTTACATTATCCGTCATATCGCATGTTTGTCAAATTTAAAAAGGGACAATCGTCGGCAAAAGTACTTGATAACATTGGTTTGACTAAAAGTATTAAAGCGATTGAATTATTTAATCCATATTCTGAAATTTATAAGATCACTTTAGATGTAAAATTAGAACAAATTATGCAGATTTGCAGGAGTTTATATGAATCTGGATGTTGTGTATTTGCAGAACCGTCGTTTATTCGGGAGATGAAACCGTACAACACATATTATCCCCAGCAATGGGGGCTAAATAATACCACACAAAGTGGAGGTACACGAGGTGTTGACATTAAAGCCGAATCGGCATGGAGAATAACAAGAGGCAGTAATGCTATCAGAGTTGCAGTGATTGATGAAGGCGTGGATTTGATGCATCCCGACTTGCAAGAGAACCTGCTGCCGGGTTTTGATGCTGTCCCTGCAAATCGCAATCCTGGTGGCGCTGACGGTAGTCCTTTTAATAATAATGTACACGGTACGGCGTGTGCGGGTATTATAGGTGCTGTAGACAATGGCATCGGGATAGTAGGAGTAACGCCAAATGTAAGAATAATACCTATTAGAATAGCTTATAAAGATATCGGTGACACACACTGGACAACTAACGATGAATGGATTGCTGAAGGTATTCGCCATGCATGGGAAACGGCTCAAACTGATGTGATCAGCAATTCATGGGGTGGAGGTATTCCGTCGTTAACTGTTACTAATGCTATCAACAATGCCGTAACCAATGGCAGAGGAGGTAGAGGTTGTGTCGTCGTTTTTGCTTCGGGAAATAACTATGATTCTTCTGTTAGTTATCCTGCAAGCCTCGACGACGTAATAGCTGTCGGAGCTATTGACCATAACGGACAACGACCTTTGTTTTCCAACTATGGATCAAAATTGGATGTTGTGGCTCCGGGTGTTGATATTTTTACAACCGGCATGTTGGGAGCAACCGGATATGGAATTGTAAATGATGGAACAAACGGAGTTTATTTTTCTAATTTTACAGGTACTTCCGCAGCCTGTCCCCACGTTGCCGGCATCGCCGCCCTTATTCTTTCCGTTCGTCCCGATTTTGGGCAATGGCAGGTACGGCAAGCCATTGAGTCTAATTGCTGGAAAATACAAAGCTCAGGAATAATACCTTATATTTATTCGACCCATCCCGATCATCCAAATGGTACATGGAATGGTCAGGTAGGGTACGGCTTGGTGAATGCTTATGCGACTTTATATTCTGTCGCTCCGAGAATCAGTGGCCCTATTTCGATATGCGGTAGTCTAACAGCCGACTATTCGATTACGAATCTCCCAGTCGGCACTACAGCAAGTCAGGTTATCTGGACGTGTAGCTCCAACCTCTCTCTACAGGGAGGAAATACTGGCCTGACAAAGCGGGTCAGTATAACAGGCGGTGGCAATGGATGGATCAGGGCGCAGATTGGAACCATCAATATAACCCTGGAAACAAATATAGCCCTGCCACCCTTTCCGGAAGAAACATCTCATGGAATGCAATCCGTATATTGCGGAAGTACCGTTTATATGGACCCTGTGAATGCTCCGGGAGTTAACAGTTACAGATGGGAACTTGTTTACGGCCCAGGTAGGTATGATCTTAGAAGTGCTTCTGGGTTATATGGCTTATGGGCACAGGGTGCTTTTTATGCCAATGGGTATTGGGTAGTGCAGGCGTATGCCATCACTGCCTGTGGAGAGTCACCGCAACCAACCCATACGTATGCTTTTCAAACAAACTATTGTTCATCATATTCTGTTGGATATGCCTATCCCAATCCTGCTTCCAACATACTTACCGTCAATATAGATGAGATGGTTACCCAGGCGGAATCTCTCAAACAAACAGTCACAAGTGACAAACGACTCAAAATCGAACCTGATTATGACATCCGTCTCTACGATGGTCAGGGCAATCTGTTGAGGCAACGGAAAGTCAAAAGTGGCACAGCGGAATTCCGTGTAGCAGATTTGCCCAGTGGTGTTTATCACTTGCACATTTACGATGGAACGAGTGAAAAACCAGTCATGCAGCAAATTGTAGTGGAACACTAATAGAGCATGAGATAATAATGATAGTAGTAAAATGATTGAAGAAACGAGAGGGTGTCGATTCGAGCACCCTCTTGTTATAATCTTAAATTTGTGCCTGGATAATGCTAGCAATCTTAGCTTTTCCAATTATCCTTGAGCAAATGGAAAAGAAGTAAATTCAAATTACAGTCGATTGCTATGAATCAAGGATGTTGTAACTTTAACGCGCATTTGATATAAATTTCGCCCATATTTCCTGATAGGATAACATGAACAAAAACAGATCATATGAATCGCAGAGAATCCATTAAAACGCTGATGCTATCATCAGGCATAGTTTTCATTGCGCCGATTTTACAAGCATGTTCAAAAAAGCCTAAAACCATATTGCTTGTATCTGGATGGCAAGACATTAATATCGGAGATATTACCCATACGCCGGGTTTGTTACATGTGCTGGAAACTTTTCTTCCCGATACGAAAATTATTCTTTGGAAATGGAGAAGTTCCGATGAAAAAGTGAAGGCTTTGCTGAAAAACAATTTCCCGAAGGTGCAAATTATCTGGGGTAACCCGGAAGCCAAACAAGAATTCGATAGCCCTGAAGTTATTGCAGCTTTTGATGAAGCTGATATCATGATTCACGGATCGGGGCCATCTATTGTTGGGCAACAAAACTTGGAATGTTGGGTGGAACGTACCCAGAAGCCATTCGGGATTTTTGGAACGACCATTGGAAGCGTCAACGAAAAATTGAAAATATTGCTTGCAAAAGCTTCTTTTATTTTTACAAGAGAAACAGCTTCGATAGAAGTCCTGAAACAAGCAGGATTGCAAGGTACACATATCTCATTTTCCCCTGATGCAACATTCTTTTTTAATATACATGATGAAACCGCAGCTATTCCTTTCTTAGAAAAGAATGGATTAGAGCCTCGTAAATTTATTTGTGTAATTCCTCGTCTGCGTGTTACACCTTATTATAAATTACGTCCCAACGAAAGTTCCGGATGGTCTGAAGAACGTATACAGCAAGTGGAAGAGTTAAATAACCGATGTAAGGAAGTCGATCATGCAAAAATGCGTGAAGCAATGATTGCATGGGTTCGTGAAACCGGAAACAAAGTGTTGGTTTGCCCCGAAATGACTTACCAAACAGAAATTATGGACGAATTATTAATTGATCCCTTGCCCGAAAATGTAAAACCTATGGTAATTAAACGCGGATATTGGCTGCCCGATGAAGCTGCCTCGGTTTATGCCCGCGCCCATACCGTTTTGAGCTTTGAATGCCATTCACCAATTATTGCTGCCGCCAACGGAACGCCATTCTTTTATTTACGACAACCTGAAGACACCATTAAAGGGCAAATGTATTACGATTTGCATTTCAACGATTGGATTTTTGAAATCGAACAAACCGAAGGAAAGCAAATTGCTGACCGGCTACGTGAAATCTGGAATGATTATCCCAAAGCGCAAGCTAAAGTACGTGATGAAATGGAACAAATCGGAAAGATTTATCAAAATGATTGTCAACAAGTAAGCCAATTGTTATAAAAATAATTTGTTTAGCCTACTTAACCAACTCTAATATTACTTTGCCGGTAGAAGCATTGGGCGCGGTAATATTCAAAAACGTCGAAATGGTCGGTGCAATATCGGTAATGTCGACAGGACGCATAATGGTATCACGTTTGATTTTCCAACCATACCAAATTAAAGGAACATGTGTATCGTATACATACGAGGAACTATGTGCTGTGACATTGCTGCTCCTTTCTACCCAACCCGGCTGAAGATTGACAAATATATCGCCTGACCGACGCGGGAAATATCCTTTTTGTACCGCACTGGGGACGCCCTCAGCAAATTGCTGATTCTGCAATGTACCAGCCGTAATCGCATTGGAAACACCTGTGAATTGAACTAAAAATTGAGCAATGACATTTTGAAAATTCTCTAATTCTAATTTTGAATTTTCGATCAATTCCGTGTTCAAGTAAATTTGCTGTCCGTAATATCCTTTGACCCACTCTCCGCTCCCATACAAGGCATTGAGATAACTCCGAAGTAATGATATGGCACTGTTATAATTGAAACTACCAACCGGAACCTTAGAATCTGCCAAATAACCAGGCGTTTGGGCTGCGCCATGATCGGATGTGAGAAAGACCAACACATTTTGCTTACCAACAAATTCATCAATGAAATTGAGAAAATGCTCCAAATCCTTATCTAATTTTAAATAAGCATCCTCTAATTCAATAGATAATGGACCAAATGCGTTACCAATACATTCAGTTGCAGTAAACGAAACCGTCAAAAAATCGGTAAATTCTGTTTTTCCCAAATTTTCATTTACGATCATTTCTATCGCCAAATCTTTGGTCAACGTATTCCCGAAAGGTGTTTGTTTGAGTAATTTATATCGGCTGCTGATACTTTTGTTGCGAGCCATTTCCGCCAAATTGTATGGAAAAACGATGCGTCCATCTATACCGGTTTCATAAGGATTCTCATCTGTCAGACAACGGGTATATTGTTCTTTAGGAAAACTCGTATCCCAAGTTTGGGTCAAATATAAATCAGCCAATTTTTTGTCATTGAGCGCCGGCAACCAATTCGGAAGATCGGGAGCATAATAACTGCTACTGATCCATGATCCGTTTTCCGTATCAAACCAAAAAGCTCCGTTGGCCATATGTCCGGCCGATAAAATTGCCGGTATGGGATCAAGCGATATGCCAAACGAACGCGATTGCCGCAAAGTAGACAACTTGATCTCGTCGCCAATAGTCGTACCCAACAAATTACGGGGAGAAAACCGGCCTGCATCATATGGACCACCAACTGTTTTTACCGATTCATCGACAACGGCTTGTACTACCTTATTATTCATCCGGTCGTACCATTCGTCAGAAACAATTCCGTGTCGCGATGGCGTTGCCCCTGTGTAGATAGTGGCATAGCCTACAGATGTTTGTGTGAAAAAGTGGCTATATGAGGCATCGCGGCAATATGTTCCCTCGTTGATCAACCTTTTGAAGCCTCCTTCGCCGAAATGATTCCAAAACCGGGAAATATAGTCGCTTCGCATTTGTTCTACAACAATGCCAATAATTAAACGAGGCGTTTCCGGTGGTATCCGCAATGATTCTTGTGCAGATACTTGATTTACAAATAAAAACGCCAGAATAAAAGCCTTAATGAATATTTGTTTCAATTTGGTGTGTGTTTGGTGGTCTTTAAATCAATGCTTTCCGTATTGTTTCTCGTAATATTGCATGTAGTTTCCACTCACAACACGTTGAAGCCACGGTTCATTATTCAGATACCAATCAACCGTTTTTTCAAGACCTTCCTCGAACCTCACGGACGGAGCCCAGCTAAGTTCGCGCTGTAATTTCGAGGAATCAATAGCATAACGTAAATCGTGTCCCGCCCGATCTTTCACGAAAGTGATTAACTTTTCCGATGTTCCTTCCGGACGTTGTAATTTTTTGTCCATGATGCGGCACAACAAACGAATCACATCAATATTGGTCCATTCGTTGTTGCCTCCAATGTTATATGTGTCGCCATCTTTCCCATTATGAAAAATAATGTCAATGGCTCGTGCATGATCAAATACATACAACCAATCCCTTACATTTTCACCTTTTCCGTAGATGGGTATGGGTTTATTGTTTTTTATATTATTGATTGCCAATGGTATCAACTTTTCGGGAAAATGGTTTGGCCCATAATTGTTGGAACAATTTGATAGCACCACCGGCAATTTGTAGGTATGATAGTACGCACGTACCAAGTGATCGGAACTTGCTTTTGACGCTGAATATGGGCTGCGCGGGTCATAAGACGTTTTTTCCGTGAAAAATCCTTCTTTCCCCAATGAACCAAATACTTCATCGGTAGAAACATGGTAAAAACGTTTGTCCTCGAATTGATCAGCCCATAGATTACGTGCTGCATTCAATAAATTAACAGTACCAACAATATTGGTCATGATAAAATCCAGAGGATTGCTGATCGAGCGATCCACATGCGATTCGGCAGCCAAGTGAATGACCCCGTCCGGCTTGTACTTTGAGAATACTTCTTGTATTTGCCCGACATCAGTAATATCGGCCTTTACAAATGTGTAGTTAGAGCATTGATCCACATCGGTGAGATTCTCCAAATTGCCTGCATAAGTCAATTTATCTAGATTTACAATTTGATAATCAGGATATTTATTGACAAAAAGACGCACCACGTGAGAACCGATAAATCCTGCACCTCCTGTGATGATCAATGTTTTAGCCATATATATTCTATAATGTTCGTTGTCAAAATTACCAAATTTTTTTCAATATCTGATCCATAACCATGTTTGTTCTTGCAGCCGAAAATCCGTCAGACGGTGATTTTCCATGTCCACATAATTGCTTCACAACGGTTTCTATCATGGGTTGTTGGATATGCTCCGGTTTTGGAAATTTATATTCGGATTGTTCGTATTTTGATTGCACTACAATTGGTGAAAAAGCAAAGGTCGAAAAACGGATAGATCCTTTGGTTCCTGAAATTTCGACTATATCGTAATCATCGGAGGCAGCATAAGCCCATTCCCCACATCCGATTACACCCGATTCAAAACGAAAAGAGGCAGTTACTGTATCTTCCGCTGCATATAATCCCGACCGGTTAGTTGTTTGGCCATCAGCAGATACAATTTCCCCCAATAAAAAATCAAGAATATCCAATGTATGGCACGCCATATCATAAAAATATCCACCGCCTGCAATCTCAGTCTGAACCCGCCATGGAAGATTCGAGGCATCAAGATCTTCCTGATGAGGCAATGAATGAAAACGGACATTTACTGAAATCGATTGCCCAATATATTCTTGGTCAAGGAGATCCTTGACTTGTAAAAAATATGGTAGGCTACGCCTGTAATATGCTACCAGCAAAGGGATTTGAGTTTCCTTGGCCACAGCAATTATTTGTTTACAATCAAGATAAGATGCGGCCATCGGCTTCTCAACGTATACAGGTTTCCCGGCACGCATGGCTTTAATGGCATACATCGCATGAGTTGAAGGCGGAGTGGCAACATATATAGCATCTACTTCTTGATCGGCAATCAGTTGATCGGCATCAGTATACCAACGCGGCACATGATGACGGCGTGCATAATCTGCTGCTTTATCTCCATTACGACGCATCACAGCAACAAGTAACGAATCTTTTGTCTTGTAAAATGCAGGGCCGCTTTTTACTTCGCATACATCACCACAACCAATGATTCCCCACCGAACAGGAGGCTTAAGAGTTTTCATACCACGATCCATAAAGAGATTTTTAATGTATTATCCCAATTCAACATTTGGATCCCAAAAAAGTTGGTCAAAATGAACGATTTGATCATCGACAACCTCAATACCTTCGGCTTCGAGCAAACGTTGCATTTCCATATCATTTCCAAAATGATGCTTACCGGTGAGTACTCCACTCCTATTGACCACCCGGTGAGCCGGAACATCTGCATGAAGATGCGCATTATTCATTGCCCATCCTACCATACGTGCCGATTGGGCTGATCCCAAATAGCGGCCAATTGCCCCATAGGAAGAAACCCTTCCAAACGGAATTAACCGGACAACCTGATAGATATGCTCAAAACTAAATTCCATGCTTCTTTTATAATTCTTGTAAATGAATATGCTCCGGAAGGCAAAACTTTAGATATTTTATGGTAAATCCTTTATCCATAAATATCTTTTCATAATAAGTCTGTACCGACAATATATCATCCTCATAACCGGACTCGTACAAATTATCGGTTTGTACCAAAACCGGCAATTGGTTTTTTACTATTATTTTACAAGTATAATCATAAAGGCTTTGGCTATCGGTTTTTAAATGAATAATACCTTCCGAGCGAATAATTTTCTTGTAGGAATCGAGAAAACGTGCAGAGGTCAGCCTTTTATTAGCACGGCTCTGCTGTGGTTGCGGATCGGGGAAAGTAATCCATATCTCCGAAATTTCGTTAGGTGCAAAGCAAGAAGTAATAAATTCAATGCGAGTGCGAAGGAAACCGACATTTTTTAAATTATGTTGCAACGCATGAGTTGCCCCTACCCACATACGAGAACCTTTGATATCAACACCAATAAAATTCTTTTCCGGATATTTATGCGCCAATGCTGTTGTATATTCACCCTTTCCACAGCCCAATTCAAGCACCAACGGACGGTCATTTTGAAAAAAATCCTTGTTCCAATTCCCTTTTAACCGGAAGTCGGTACGAAAAACCTCATCAAATGCCGGTTCGACCACATGGGGATAACCGGACATATCTACAAATCTTTTTAATTTATTTTTTGCCACAAAATATCGTGTTTTTATGTCTAGAGACAGGTTATTTGCCGGCTATCAACGGTTTTTTCCTTGAATGCGGCCGGAAATTTGTAATTCCTGTTCCAAGTCAACAATATCCTCGTTTAGAATCGTTACTTTTTCCAATCCTTTATCCGTAACAATAAATGTATTTTCAATACCTACTGCTCCTATCCCTTCCAGCGTGAACTTAGGTTCTACGGCCAATACCATCCCGGGCTTTAATTCATCCCGTGAACGAGCGCCTAAAACAGGCAACTCATTAACTTCAATGCCTACGCCATGCCCGACAAAACGCGCTTGTTGCCTGCTTCCCATAAAACAGTCTGCAAATCCGTTACGTTCTGCAATTTTTAACGCCAGATTATAAATATCTTCGCAAACCACGCCGGGCTTAGCCATCTGGGCAATTTCATCCTGAATATCCAACGCCGTTTGATGAGCTTTATATGCTTTTTCGGGTAATTTACCGATTGAATATGTACGAGTCATATCGGTCATGTAGCCGTTAAAATTTCCACCCATATCCACCATAACTGCTGTCCCATGTCGCAATATACTATTATTTGCACCCACAGGAATTGACGAATTCAATCCCTTGCCTCCCAAAGCAAAATCATATGGCGATGGCTCGGAAGCATTATCGCCAGCCAAAACACTACCAAAAAATATCTCCATGCTTTGTCCAAATATCCTGAAAATACCCAAACTTCCGGCAAGCCTCATCTGCCGCTCGATTTCAATAGACAATTCCAAATCGGTCATACCAGAACGATATAAATTGGGTATTTTTCGATATACACTTGCGTGAATTTTACCGGAAGCACGAATGAATGCTAATTCTGCATCGGTTTTTTCACTACGCGCTTGCCTGATCGCAGAAGATCCATTTACAGCCATTGCGGGAGTGAAAATAGCTTCATAACGCAACCATTCGGAATATGTTAAGGTATCACCCTCAAGCATCACCCGTTGGGGAAGTGAAATCCCATTTTCAGCCAATATTTCTGAAATCTGTTCTAGTTTCCGGATGTAGAAAATTCCATCGCCGGACAAACCGACCGGACGCCGGACAAAAAGAAAAGGATTTCCTTCTGCAGGAATATACAAACATCCCATAAACACACGGCCGGTTGCATACCATAAATTGACATTAGATGTAATAACGCATGCATCGGCTTTTTCGACTTCCATTGCCTGACGTATCTTTTGAATACGAATATCTTGTTCTGTCATCATACTTGATTAAGGTGGACAAAAATAATGTTTATTGACCAAATTTTCATTTTATGGTTTAATGACAACTTCTAAAGCCATTGGCCTCCAATACATTTTGACTCCTGTCCTACACACGGTAATCAAATGAAATACAGCATAAAGTCCATTGAAGTAAACCTAATTTTGTTGAAATCATACAATTTTTATAAAAAAGATTTATATTTTTGACATTGAATCATTAACCTGCTTCATGTACAGATTCTACAATTTGTATTATGTTGTTTAACACTATATCTCTATGTTTAAAGGACATCCTAAAGGATTATTAGTATTAGCACTTACTAATATGGGGGAACGTTTTGGCTACTACACCATGTTGGCCATTCTAACCCTTTATATGCAAGCAAAGTTTGGTTTATCATCTGCTGCAACCAGCATGATTTACGGCACATTCCTTGCCATGGTTTATTTTCTCCCTCTCTT
>JAVBPN010000083.1:0-3511 GCA_031549585.1 Bacteroidales bacterium | reverse complement strand
ACTTATCTCTGTTGTGAACAACATGAAAAAAGCTGCAGAACAAATGGAATCAAACAAAGAAGGCGTCAAATTGGCAGAAAAAGGGTATGAAATTTCTAAAGGCCGTTATGATTCCGGCATGGGAACCAACCTCGAACTACGTACGGCATCGCTTGCGCTGACACAATCTAAATTATCTTATAGTCAAGCAATATTCGACTATCTGCAAGCAAAAGCAGAATATGAAAAAATCATAGGGTCCAATTAATAATAGTATAAAAAATTAAACAATATAAAATAATGAAAAAAATGTTGAAATTTCTCCCGTTGGTAGGATTGGCACTGATGGGAACAAGTTGCGGATCGGATAAAAAAGCTAATGCAAAAAACGAAACAACGATAACTAATGCGATCCAGGTTAAAGTTGAAGAAATTCATAAAAAATCGGTAGACCAAACATTTGAATATACGGGCACCATTGAAAGTTTTGTAAAAAACATGATTTCCAGCCAAAGTGCAATGCGTATTGAAAAAATTATGGTTGAAGTGGGCGATGTTATCCGCAAAGGTCAATTATTAGTAACCATGGAACAAACCAATTATGTGCAAGCAAAAGCCCAATTGGAAAACTTGAAAGTAGAGTATGAACGCGTTAAAGCATTATACCAAACCGGTGGAGCGTCCAAACAACAATTAGATCAAATGCAAGTGCAATTGGATGTTTCTACGGAAAGTGTTAAAACCCTGGAAAAAAACACACGTCTGCTCTCTCCTATTGATGGCGTGGTTACAAATAGATTTTTTGACAATGGAGATATTACCGGTGGACAACCTATTTTGCAAGTGCAACAAATTAATCCGTTGAAAATTTTAATCAATGTGTCTGAAGAGTTTTTCCCTCAATTAAAAGATGGAATGAAAGCAAAAATCAACCTTGATGTATATCAGGGAGAAGATTTTACCGGGAAAATCAGTTTGATTTACCCTACTGTGGATCCGATGACACATACGGTTACAACAGAAATTAAATTGGATAATGCGGCAAAGAAAATTCGTCCGGGAATGTTTGCCCGCGTTACACTAAGTTTTGGTGCTAAAGATCGTTTAGTAGTTTCTGATAAAGCGATTATTAAACAAGTGGGAACAAATGACCGCTATGTATATGTGGTGAATGACGACCAAACTGTTTCTTATAAAAAGGTGATACTTGGACAACGTCATAACGATATTTATGAAGTGATGGAAGGACTTGCTCAAAATGATAAAGTAGTAATTGCCGGAATGAGTAAACTTATAGAAGGAACAAAAGTAACAATAATACAATAATAAATTGAAGGACACACTCAGTGCGTCTTTAACCTAAATAAATATAAATAAACTATGAAAATATACGAAACCTCGGTCCGAAAACCGATATCGGTTATCCTGATTTTTATCGGAGCAATAGTGCTGGGCTTGTTTTCCCTTTCAAAGCTATCAATCGACCTGATGCCGGAGATGGAAATGCCTGCATTAAGTTTGCTCACCAGCTATCCCGGTGCAAGTGCGGTAGATATTGAACAAAATGTTACTAAAATATTAGAAGATAACCTGAATACGGTATCAGATCTAAAAAAAATCACCTCAAAATCACAAGACAACATTTCTTTGGTTACACTTGAATTTGAATGGGGTACCAATCTTGACGAAGCCTCCAACGATGTGCGGGATGTGATTGGGCGAGTGCAATCGCTGCTGCCGGATGATGTGGATCAACCGATGTTGTTTAAGTTCAGCACGAGTATGATTCCTATCATGTATTTGTATGCTACTGCCGATGAAAGTTATCAGGGCTTAAATAAATTGCTGGAAGAAAAAGTTGCCAATCCATTGAACCGCATTAATGGAGTAGGAGCTGTAAGTATTAGCGGGGCTCCTATTCGTGAAGTTCAAATAAATGTAGACCCGAATAAATTGGAAGCCTATAAACTCACTGTTGAACAACTTGGCAGCATCATTGCTCAAGAAAATATCAACATGCCGGCAGGTTCCATTGACATTGGAAACGAAAGAACCTCGCTGCGTATTGAATCCGAATTTTTGGAAAGTGATGAAATAAAAAATATTGTTGTTGCCAATTATGGAGGGAAAGAAATCCATATTTCGGATGTGGCAGATGTAAAAGACACTATCCATAAGATGACTTTGCTTTCCACCGTAAATGGGAAACCGGGTGTTATGCTTGTTATTCAAAAACAATCGGGCGCCAATTCGGTTGGTATTGCAAATAAAATCAAAAAAGAGCTTCCCAATTTACAAAAAACCCTGCCTTCCGACGTTCATGTAGATGTGATGATGGATACCACCAGCAACATTGTGAATAGTATCAATAGTTTGAGTGAAACGGTAATGTATGCATTCATATTTGTGGTGCTGGTTGTATTGTTTTTTCTTGGGCGTTGGCGGGCAACATTTATTATTGTACTAACAATACCGGTGTCGCTGATTGCAGGCTTCGTTTATTTGCTGATGACAGGAGGTTCTATCAATATTATCTCATTGAGTTCGCTTTCCATTGCCATTGGGATGGTAGTTGATGATGCTATTGTTGTTTTAGAAAATATTACTAAACATATTGAACGCGGATCCAAACCGAAAGATGCTGCTATTTATGCAACCAATGAAGTTTGGTTAGCTGTTATTGCCACCACGTTGACTGTTGTTGCTGTATTTTGGCCGTTGACAATGGTAACCGGTATGGCAGGTATTATGTTCAAACAATTAGGATGGATTGTAACTATTGTAATCTGTATTTCAACATTAGCGGCAATATCGCTCACACCAATGCTTTCCGCAAAACTTTTAAAATTCCGTGCTGCACATACTTATAAAGGACTGGGTGTTATATTCCGTCCTATCGAAAATATGCTGGAAAAAGTAGAAAACGGATATGAAAAACTTCTTACGTGGGTGGTTCGGCATCGCTTGGTGACCATTTTGAGTGCCCTTGTTATCTTTTTATTAAGCACATTATTATTGCTAAAAGTTCCTACCGAACTGTTTCCTTCTGCAGACAATAGCATGGTTGCTGCTTCTTTTGAACTTCCCTCAGGAAGTAGTCTTGAATACACAAAATCTATAGCAGAACAAGCCGAGCGGGAAATTATGAAAGAATGTCCTGAAATACAAACGCTGAACATGAACGTAGGAGCTGATGACAAAGCAACTATTGCCGTATTATTTGGGGGAAGCTCGGGTTCTCATACGGCAAGCTACACCATTCAGTTAAAAAATTTAAAAGATCGTTCAAAAAACATGTTTGAAATAGGAGATATTATACGTTCTATTTTTGCAAAATATCCCGAAATAGTCAAGTATAAAGTAACTCCGGGGGGCAATAGAGGCGGCGGTTTTGGCGGCGGCAGCACAGTGGATGTGAAAGTATTCGGTTATGACTTGGAAACAGCAGATGCAATAGCCAACACTGTAGCCGAAGAAATGAAAACTATAAAAGGAACGCGCGACATTACTATCAGCCGCGACAAGATGATTT
>JAVBPN010000272.1:0-15010 GCA_031549585.1 Bacteroidales bacterium | reverse complement strand
ATAAAATATTTCAAGAACAATTAAGCTATAGGTTAACAAATGATTCAATTTATGTAAAAGGCGAAACAGTTGACTCAACACAAAAATGGACAGGTTTTTATAAAATTAAAGAAACAAAAAACTTTTTTATGTTTTATCAAGGCGAAGGAGTTGCAACTTTGCTAAGTAAGAAAATGTTTACCGATAATGAATTAAATGACTTCAGACGGTTTATTTGTTCTTTAAATTTGAAAAGTGTATAAAAACAAAATTCCGTGATAATTTTTTATATCAAGAGAGAATAAAAAAGAAGAAATAGGTGAAGGGAAATTTTATTCGGAGGCATTACAAATGCCGCTTAACAGGGGGGATAGTTTAGCGCACCGCAACCCACCGGCAGCACGTTGGCGAAACTTGTGTCAACAAAAGAGTAAACAGTAATAAAATATGAATCATAAATAAATCAAAAATCTCAATGAAAGCAATTGTAAGATACATCCGTGACTTCTCGATTGTAGTGGCTGGTATTGCCGTTACTTTGTACGTAAATTACAAAGTAACAAACCAAGACGAAAAAAGAGACCTGAGACTATATTTGAACACGATAAAGATGGAATTGGAAGAAAATATAAAAGTTTTTGACGAGGTAATAGAATACATGCAGCCTTCAATCAGGTACGCAGATTATGTAAGGTCGCACGATAAAAAATCACTGAATAGGGATACGCTCAACGTCTATGTTAATGTGTTTTCCTCTTCTAAATCGTTTACGTTTAATACAAACGCATTTGAAATGTTTAAGACTTCCGGTATCATGCGTTTGGTAGACGATAAAGATTTATTACTGTCAATATGGGATGTATATACCAGCATAAATGACCTGGAAGAATATCTTGATTTGGGTTTTCAAACGAAGTATGACGAGATGAAAAAATTACTTGCGTTGACCAAACAGGGAGACGTGAAAGATGCACCTTTGCGTGATTTCTACACAGATTCTAATATGACTTACATGATGCTGCAAATGAGTGAGGAAACTTTGAAAAAGTCAAAAGAAATGGTTTTGAAGTTGGAAGAATCGAAAATGACTAAATAATGAAATTACCATTTTACATGTTTTGCGATTAAAAGTATAGTAGTTATCGTTTAACTATCTTAGAAATGACATCTAATGAATGTAATTTAAATGAAAATGTGGACAATACTAAACTGATAATTTAAATATTACAAAAAATGAATAAGTTAGATACAGTACTTGTCTTTCGGAATTTTAAGAAGAATAAGTTATCGACACTGATAATGATATTCTCAATAATAGTCGGGATTTTTACATTTATTGTACTATCGAGCTATATTGGTTATGAAAGAAATTATGACAAGTATGTCAATAATCATGAAAACATTTATCGCATTTATACCGAATTTTGTTCCCCCAATGGACAAGTTTTAACCAAGCCAAAGAGTGAGAGAGGCATCGGGGAGGTTTTAAAGGAAAAATACCCTGAGGTGAAAAATTCCGGTTTCGTCGGGAAACTTGCCGGTTCAAATTTTCGGATTGATGACGATATATTTTCTGAGGAATACAGTTTTTATGCATCTAACTCCATATTAGACATATTTGATGTCACAGTTCTGCATGGCAACGATCATTCTGAATTGTTAAATGAGCCTTACAAAGTCTTGCTTTCAGAGAGTATTGCACATAAATTTTATGGTGATGATGATCCCCGTGGAAAGATGATTTTTATGTATCCGGCATTTAATGTTGAAATTCAGGGTGTTTACAAAGATTTTCCTAAACAATCGCATTTCAGGCCGCAAATGCTTTTCTCTTTTCATGAGAATATGCATTTGCCTCCACCTGTCTTGGATAAATGGGGCGCTCCTGATTTCTATACATACCTGGAACTGAGTGATGACGCAAATATTGAAACTGTTGAGAGCAACATAAATCAATTAACAATCAGCGAAAAGAAGCAATACTTTGATAACACAGGCACAGTTCATCAATATCACCTTCAGCCCCTTACTGATATTCATACAAAATCACATTTAAGCGAAGAATTATCCGTAAATATCCAAAACAGTTATTTGAATATCCTTTTGGCCATTAGTATATTAATTGTAACTCTTGCCGGCTTTAATTATATTTATTTCGCCAATACACGTATGGCGAATAATTCATTGAAACTTGGAATCCAAAAGGTATTAGGCGCCAATAACCGGAACTTTCTTGTTTCCTCTATTTTCGAACCTTTCTTGATTCATATAATTGCCCTGGCCTGCTCCATTATCCTGGTGATTTTGACGAAAGAATACCTGTTCAATAAACTTGGCTTTTCACTGAGTTTCACCAATCATGGTTTTTGGATCGGCTTTACTTCCATCTTTCTCATTAGTATTTTCTTGAATGGATTTGTGCCTTTCCATACCATAACCCGTAACAATTGCCTGCAATTAATTACCAAAACAGGAAATAACAATTCAAAGAGTTCTTTAAGGGTTGTTTTAACTGTCATTCAATTTATTGCAATCATTGCAATCATTGGTATTATCATCGGCATTGATAGCCAGATTAATTATCTGATCAACAAGGATAAAGGTTATGACATGAATAACGTTATCGCGTTTGCAGTGCCAAAAAATATTAGCAGGCAATCGCGGCTTGTTAAAAACCTGGACGCCTTTGATAATGATTTGATGAGCCATCCCGGAATTGAAACGGTGACAAGTACCAACATCATTCCCGGGGATTTCCCCCCATACAACTACAGTTTTACGGAAGTAGGTAAATCATTAGGCGGCAAAGCGGGTATTATCATTGCTGATTCAAATTTATTAAGCAATTATAACATCAAACTTTTAGCCGGTAGAAACTTCACCAACAGTAACAGAATCGATGATTATTCTTGTATGATCAATCTAAAAACCCTGAAAAACCTTGGATATGAAAAACCCGAAGAGGCAATAGGGCGACAATTGTCATTAAAGGAAGAAAGTGGAATGTCTTCATATACTGCCGAAGTGGTTGGAGTTTGCTCCGATTTTGATTTCGTCTCCATGTTCGAATCGCCACATTCGCTCATATTGGTTAATTGGACCAATATGCTTTGGGGATATTATATCATCAAAGTAAATGATAATTATAACAAAGCCGATCTGATTTCATTTGTTAAAGAAAAATATAGTGCAACTTTTGAGAATCTTCCTTTTCAATATCACTATGTTGACGATTATTTCAATCGACAGTTCAATGAAGAAATTCATCTGAATTCGATTCTGAAACATTTTGTAATGCTGGCTTGTATCATTGCTTTCATCAATTTATTGTCGGTAACCTGGTTTTCTACAAGTTGCCGTACAAAAGAAATTGGTATTCGAAAAGTTTTTGGAGCAACCATCAGTGATGTTGTCGTTTTATTGAATGTTTCAATTATTAAATGGATCGCACTGTCTTTCCTGATCGCAATACCTATCATCTGGATCTCACTCGACCAATGGCTGAAGTCTTTTGCTTATCAAATAAAGCCGGGCCTTGTGATACTTTTATTGCCGGGAATTGCAGCATTAGCCATCAGTTTTATAGCTATTTCATTCATCACTTATTCTTTGGCAAGAAAGAACCCCATCGAATCAATTCATACTAAATAAAGCAATAGGAGGAGTAGCGTCGTGTCAATGAAAGAATGCCACAAGCGTCATTGCGACCGCGAGGCACGAAGCGGGAAGCAATCCCTTGTTCATCGGCATTTGGCTTCGCCGAGCTCGTAAACCCGGTTACAATGCCGATGTTTGATATAGATGAACCTTTAGCTCGCCGCAGGCAATTTAAAATTCATCGAAAGTATAGAGCCGCTTTGTTTTTCCATTGTTTCAAATAACTCGTTACAACATTAGTACAAATATTTGACTAATCTAACAAACCCAATTTACGCGCATATTCCATTGCTTCGATGATATTGTTAGCATTCATTTTTTGCATAATGTTCTGACGATGCTTATTCACTGTGTGGATGCTTACTGATAATTTATCTGAAATCTCTTTACTGAGCATGCCCGATTTTATTAAATGTAATATCTCTTTCTCTCTGGGTGTAAATTCAACAAGTTCTTTTTCCTCAAACTTATTTAAAGGAAAAGTTTCTCCTGTGATATAATTCACTACCTGAATCTTCATACTTTCAAATGGTGCGGTATGATGAGATAAATCTGCAATACCCATTATAAGCCATGGAGCTCCGTTTTCGTCCAGTTCCAATACTTGCTGCTGGAGAATGACTCTGATATATTCTCCTTCCATTTTCTTTCCCCGGAATTCAAATATTATTTTAAAGTTTCTCCGCTCTTCTATGGGTTGGCTGAGAATAAATTCCCTTGGCTTCACATGAGCCCCCATCAGTTCCTGATAATCTTCGGGATGCATGCGGGCTGCTAAAAAATCATCTCCTTCGGAATGTGACTGAAAAAGTCCGTCCAGATTTACATCGAAAAAATGCTGGAGATTACCGGACATATAGATATATTTTTTCTTCTGGTTATCTAGCACATAGACATAACTGTTATTCACATTAGCAAGCAACTCTATATGCTTTCTATGTGATTCCCATATTTTTTGTTTCTCTGCTGTATCCATCCGATTACATATAAAAATAGCTAAAATTAGTAATTACCTGACTTAACAGGTAATACTATTTTTGTGCAAAAATAAAAAACGGGAAACAGATATGCTAAAACTTGGCGGATATATAAACATTTTAATAGCAATCGGACATATTGTCGCGGTGCTGTTTTGTCCTGAAAAAACGTTTGAGGTAACAGGTGTTGGTGAAAAAATGAGTGCACTTGCCCAAATCCATCCTTCGCTACCTTATTTGGCAACACTCTTTGTAGTGATAGTCTTTGGTCTTTTCGGATTATACGGACTTTCGGCAGACAACAAATTCAGAAAGCTACCATTTTTGAAACCTGCGATTTTTATTATTGCAGGACTTTATCTGTTCCGGGGAATTGCCGGACTCATTCCTAATATCATTGACCGGCCGGATAATTTGATCTTAGAGATATGTTATTCATTAATTGCTGTGTTCATTGGGCTTTTATTCCTGATTGGCGGATTAAAGAAATGGAAAACAAAAGGAACAGGGCAAGCAAAGATGAACGAATGATATGTAATACGATTTATTGAACTTTAAAAAATAAGAAAATGAAAAAGCTAATTTTAGCTGGCGGAATATATAACGTATTCTTTGTACTTTTCCACTGTGGATTCTGGAAAATATTTAACTGGGATACGGAACTGGAAAAAATAGACTTCACCAACAAATGGGTGATGCAGATTCTGAACGTTCAGATTATTTACTATTTCATTGTTACAGCAGTGATCTGCTTCGTATTCAAAAAAGAGCTTCTGACCACAAAGATCGGAAAATGGCTTCTTTTGGGAACTGCCGGGTTCTGGTTCATCAGGGCAATTCAGCAATTTGTATTTTGGGAACTTGGTGCGATGCCTACAATTATCGGGGTATTATTTTTCCTGTTGGGATCGATTCTGTTTCTGGTACCGGCATTTTATAAAAATGGAAAATGATTGTCGGATATTATGCCTAAAAGACTCCAAAAATTAAATAAGAGCGTCATTGTGAGGAGGAACGACGAAGCAACTGAGCAAAGGATCTCACCGAAGGTAATCTCTCTAAATAAATGGATTGCTTCGCTATCGCTCGCAATGACGAACTAAAAATTACCATTAGATATCAAAACAGATAATCATTAAATGGAAACATTACTTCCAAATAATCGCTTTGCTATCTGTCTTTATCTTGAATATCAAGATCAGTATGGGAATTAACCGAAAAACGAATATATCAACTGCTGAAACATCCTTGTCAGATTGATAAATTCATTGTAGAAGATATGACTTCCTTAATGTAAACCTGTAGCGCATTTGGAGAAAAACTTTCAAATTGAAATTTGGCTAAAGCCTTAACAATATTGCAATTATTATCCGTTGGATAAACTTAGCAAAGCGATTTCATGAGCCGAAGGCGAGTAATCCAACGGCAATGAATTTGATGATTTTCATTGCCGTCCAGCTTTAGCTGACGGCTACAAATTTAATTTAATATGAGGGCTTTAGCCAAAATAATAAATGAAATAGCCATGCGAATTAAAAGTCACACCAACCGGTAATGATTATATTCATGGCGTATTCCATCTGACCTTAAAAAATAAATATAACAGATGAAACTCATTTTCTAAATGCACTATCGGTTAATGTAAATGAACTTTTAACCCGCCTCAGGCAACTTTAAATTCATCGAAAATATGGAACGCAAAACATTTGCCGCTCAACTATGGGGATAGATTAATAATGTACCCACAATTACTTATTGTATTGTACAATAAATATTGATACTTCAAAAAATATACTCCATTTTACAACTACAATCTATTTATTTACAATGACATATTATTATATATTCAAAAATATCAAAAAAACATAAACTGTTTTGAAAAACAAAACAAAAAACTTACATTTACGGGCAGTTCTTTGACTCGTTTTCCTGTTTTTTCCCTTTCCGGTAGTATCTGGTTTCCTTTAGCAAAAGTCAGCGCCTTTCTGATACCATCGGAAGTCTTTTGGTGAAAGTCAGTGCCTTTCTGATACTATCTGAAATCTTTTAGTCAAAGTCGGGAGCCGACTAACACCATTACAAATATTTTAGTCAAAGTAGGGGAGCCAACTAACGCCATTACAAGTGTTTTAGTCAAAGTGGAGCAGCTGACTAACACCATTACAAGTGTTTTGGTCAAAGTCGGGAAGCCGACCAACACCATTGCAAATGTTTTAGTAAAAGTCGGGGAACCAGCTAACACCATTGCAAATGTTTTAGTCAAAGTGGGGCAGCTGACTAACACCATTACAAGTGTTTTGGTAAAAGTGGGGCAGCTGACTAACACCATTACAAGTGTTTTGGTCAAAGTCGGGAATCAACCAAGAGGTTTTCTGGACAATATTTAGCCAATCTCTTAATAGCTATTATATAAATTACATTATGTATTTACATATTTGGCACCTATATATATTGAATTAACAGGCGTTTGCAAATATTCAATGTACAATATTCAATGTACAATATTCAATTATCAATTATAAAAACAACAGATCTAATAATCCATTAATTTAACACACTATGAATACAAAAATTTCAAACATCGAATTGGTTAAACTGTACAATGACGAGTACCTACAAATGATGAGCGATTTCAGGAAGGTTGTCCAACGTTTCGGCGCCGGGACATTGGGTATTGAGCCGCTTTTTAACATCTTTTCGCCGTTGCTCGACAATGCGCTTGCTGCATTGGAATCGGAAAAAAGCAGTGCATATTCGCCCGCCGTCGTTGCCGCCGACCTCTTGCGCGATAATGATTACCGCGTGTTGTACTACGTTATCAGGGCTTTTACCTTCTCATCCAAACCCGAACTCAACGAGGCTGCTACCCAATTGATGCGCATTCTTAAGGACGACGATAATCCTTTGCGTGCAGGGATGGATAAGGAAACCACGCTGCTCAACAACATCGTGTCGCAATTGCGCAAAGAACCCTACACCGAGTACCTTGTCCGGCTGAATGCTACCGGGCTGCTCGAAACCGTAGCAGCTAGCAACGATGAGTTTGTCCGCCTGAGCACCTCGCGCACCGAAGAGAAAAGCGCCAAAGTACCCGGCGATGTAAAAGCCGTACGTATCAAGATCGACCCGGTATACCGCACCATCATCGGTTTGATCAATACCACCGCTTCCGGAAACACCGGGCCCGCCGAACTCGAAGAATTTATCAAACTGGCGGATACCGATGTAAGGCATTACAAAACCATCATCGCCCAACGGGTAACAAGGCGGGAGAATAAGAAAAAGAAAGAATAGGTTTGAGAAGCTTTATTGTTTGGCGGCATTGCAAATGCCGCTCAATACAGCTTCTCGGATATTCAAGTGCAGTATAATCCTGATTTAAAGTTACCAAAATATTACCACACTGTGTTTGCTTTTGATTAATAAATAGAAAACCAACATATTGAAATGTCTGAAAATTCGAAAACTATAAAATTAGCAGTAGACAATTTTGTTAAGCATCTAGAAAGCTTATTTGACACCTATCCTTTAGTGAATATTGTCTTGCGAGCTACGACCATAACAACAAGGATAAAACTTCAAGAATTTCTAAAGACTATGGCAAATAAGAAGAAAAACGAATCCGGTGAAGATGTTTTTACAATAAGCCATACAAATATTTCAAAATTTAACAGGCTTTTAAGGAAAGCGGAAAATTCTGAACTTGCTTTTCAAATAATCCCACAAAACTTTATAGTATCATTGGTTAGCCTGTTTGATGCATATATAGGAAATTTGATTCGGGCTATTTATATGATTCAACCTGAAAGATTGAATGGTTCAGAGAAAAATTTGAGTTTTTCAAAGTTATCTGAATTAGGCACAATAGAAGATGCAAAAGAATATTTGATTGAAAAAGAAGTTGAATGTGTTTTGAGAGAAAACCATACAAAGCAGTTTAAATGGTTAGAAGATAAACTTGATGTGACGTTAACAAATTTGCCCTCGTGGAACACTTTCATTGAAGTAACCGAACGAAGAAATTTATTTGTGCATTGTAATGGAGTGATATCCTCACAATATATATCAATATGTAAACAAAATATGGTTCCATTAGATGACAGTCATAAAGTTGGAGAAGCTTTGGACGTTAACGAAGAATATTTCAATAATGCATATAGATGTATTTTTGAAATTGGTGTAAAATTATCGCAAGTCATATGGAGAAAATTATTACCAACAGATATAGATAATGCAGATAGTTGCATCATAACTATTATTTACGATTTAATAAATCGAGGAGATTATAAGTTAGCAATAGATATTTCAGAATTGACATCTGAGAGAGCATTTAAGCATTACAATAATGATAATAAGTTGATTTGCCTTGTCAATAAAGCTCAAGCATATAAGTGGAAAGGTGATAAACAAAAATGTTGTGAAATAATCGCATCTATAGATTGGAGTGCTTGTAGTGATAAATTCAAGCTTGTGAGTGCTGTGTTAACAGATAATTATACAGATGCGTATGTAATTATGAAAAGAATTGGTAAAAATCACGATGAGATAACAAAAGAATGTTATCGAGATTGGCCTATATTTCAAGAATTACGAAAACACAACGAATTTCTCACAGTATTTGAAGAAATATTTGGTGAAAAATTTGAAGCTCTTGATGTTGAAGATGATTTGTTTGGGCTTTTAGAAAAACAAAAACAGGTCGATGTTACTCCAAGTGAGCATATATAATCTAACAAAAAAGGTTGTAGAGATAAAATCGGATGAATATTACCACAGGAGGTTATAACATTAAAGTGCCTTCATATATTGCTTTTATTTCTTTGTACAAATAGATTCATCGCTTTTTTATCCAAAGGAAGCGTTAAAGGATTTTCTTTATCATAATCTATCCACTCTATTCGCTTAATATCAGGAGCGTTAATACGTAGATTGGGCATATCAAGTATCTTGACTATGTAATAAATGATAAATAATTGCTTGTCTTCTTTTACTAAGGGTTCGATAAATTCTTCTTGGGTATAAAGATGGGCGACAACCTCAATATCTACATTCAATTCTTCCTTAAATTCCCTTTTCAGGCATTCGATGGCGCTTTCTCCCAATTCAAGCCCGCCACCAGGAAGTTTGCAAATTTTTTTTCCTGCATAATTATCTTCATACAACACCAAAATTTTATCCTGATTTACACAAATCGCGTAAATCCTGATATTAAATCCTTTTAATGTATCCATCACTTTTCCACTTGCCCTTTATTTATTGTCCCTATTTTGCCCCCGTTAAAGACAAAAAGCCTGTCAATCAGATGATCAACAGGCTTTTTTGTACCCAGGGCCGGGATCGAACCGGCACGAGTGTTACCCCACTGGTGTTTGAGACCAGCGCGTCTACCAATTCCGCCACCTGGGCGTGGTGTCAAATTGCGGATGCAAAGATACAGCATTCTTTATTTCGACCAAATTTTCATACAAAAATAATCAAAACAAACCTACTTTATGGATAACTTTTGCAAAGCACAGGCGTTATGTCAAAAGCATATCATTAAATTTTTGTTGATCATCATCAAAATCTTGTTTCTTAATGATCAAAAAACAAAAATGTATGCAAAAAACCGATCAAATCAATATGAAAATTCAGAATCTATTTGTGTAAAATAAATTTAGTCACACATAATACATTAATAGTCAAAAATCTTTGCTTTTAAAAAAAAATTAATTTTACTTGCACAAAAAATATTTTATGGCAAAACAGTTGACACAAAGAGCGCGCTATCAGTATGTAATTGATTGGTTCAGCAAAAATATGCCTGTTGCCGAAACCGAGCTGCAATACCTCACACCATATGAATTGTTGGTTGCTGTAATCTTATCTGCCCAATGTACCGACAAACGGGTCAATATGATTACTCCTGCACTCTTCCGCCGTTACCCAACTGTAGAATTGCTTGCCAAAGCATCAGATAAAGATGTATTCGAGTTAATTAAAAGTTGCTCGTACCCCAACAATAAAACCAAACATTTGTTGGGAATGGCACGCACATTGATTGATCAATACGGCGGCGAAGTGCCCAACACACCGGAAGAATTGCTTAAATTACCGGGAGTAGGCCGGAAAACAGCCAATGTAATCATGTCCGTCGCTTTTAATAAGCCGGCTTTGGCTGTCGATACACATGTGTTTCGTGTAGCAAAACGAATCGGATTGACAAAGAATGCAAATACTCCTTTAGAAACAGAAAAACAACTGACTCAATATATTCCGGAAAATTTATGGTCGATTGCACACCATTGGCTGATTTTGCACGGCCGTTATATTTGCACGGCACGATTACCCAAATGTACCCAATGCGGTTTGACAGCATGGTGTGACAATTATCAAACTGCCAGAAAAACTGATTAAAAACTAATTTCTGCCAGAAGGGCTAAAAGTAATTTAAAGCAACTCGACCAACTGGCTAAAGAGAAAAACAACTTTTCCCAATTTTTGAATTTAATTTAAATAACATCGATTCGGGATAAGAATCCGAAGGATTCATATACTTATAGATATCCGAACGGTTAATCGTATACGACTCCTTTGGAGTCGCACACCGGTTATATGACAATTCCCTATAGATATGCAATCCCTCCGGGATTAGCATAGAATTGTCCTTGAAATAACAAAACCTTTTTACAAAAAGATCGTATGATTATGAAGAAGATACAATTTTCAATTTTGCATGTTTTTTAATCAATAAAAAGATATTAATTCATAAACATCAAACACAAAAAATGATTCAGAGGCTATATTCTCCTGATGAAGTATCGGCAATGATACGTAAAGGGGATCGGTTATTACTGGCAGGTGACATAGAGGTGTTATCCCAGCTGCCTCAGGGTAATTGGATTGGAGGCACTACGCCCTTTTTCATCCTTTATCCCGAGTATAGGACAACTGCTTTTGATAAGATTTTTGTTTGCCCGCTTCCCGATTATGCCACACATGTGGCAATACAGGAATACGACGAAACAAATATCCACCAGATATACAATGATGCGCCGCAAAATGGGTTTACGGTTTTAATTATACCCTTCGGGTCGCAGGTTTCGACCGAATTTGCTTTAAATTCGACCAGTTATGAAAACTTTGCCACACGCCCTGTTTGCGGATGGATTTCAGGACGTCCTCTGGAAACCCTTATGACGGAGAAATCGTATATCGTGTCGGGCAGTGATGCCCAGCCAAGCACCGACAAAGCCGTTGCCATGCACATCTCTCTTCCTGAGAACAAATATGCCGAAATACATATATTCAATCCATACAAGCAAGGAAAAGGTGATGATATCAGTTTTGAATATAGTAGTATGGTGTTGAAAGAAGCCGTGATCAACGGTGTGAAAAGGAATTTTGCCGAATATCTGCGGGAAATTGGCTTCGATATGCAATTACCTTTTGTGGCCAATTATTCAGGCGCAATGATAAATGTTGTTTGTTGTGGCATAGGCGAAACAGAGGTTTTCATGTCTGCGCCGGTTTTCAAAACAATCGATTACCGGATTGCAGAGATCGACAGCGCTATCACTGAACCAACGTTGATTGATGAGCAGATTGTTTTTTCAGTTACATGTATCGGCAATTTCATACAACCGGACATCTGTGCACAATATCTGAAAAAAATGAACGGACCGGTGGTTTATGGAGAAATTGCCTACCAACTGGTTAATCAAACCACAGTATATGTTACTGTTGGCGATGTGTCTAACCCTAATTCCGAAGTAAAATGACACAGTTCACCAACACCACCCTTAACGATATTCCGAATTCTGTATGGATGCATATCATCCAACATTCGAATGATTTTGCCTGGAATTTTCTGGCGTTAAAGATTATCCTTACACGGCTGAAACTCAAATTAGCCATGGCGCAAGATGGCGAAGACACAGAGCAACAGTGCTGTAATGAATTAAAGAATTTGTTGCAAAAAAGCGCCAACATTCCTAACGCCCAAAAGGACGTAGACCAAATTCTTACAATAAAAGCTCAAGTGAATCTTTGAAGAACAATCTTCAATAGTTGTGGCTAAATGTTATATTTGGGAAAAAGCTATTTAGCGGCTTTTTCCATCCTCTTAATAATATCGTTTACCGATAAATGGCTATTAGGCAAAATATCAGGAGGGCAAGAACCCGCAATGTTAGCTACCTGATATCTCCTGCACTTATTATGTCCATCTTCTCCGTTCTCGCAATATAGGTGTTTATATGTCTTCACCAATACCTCGTTCGATTCCAAGACTCCGGCATATAGCGGACATTTCTCCATTCTTTTACAACATTTACTATCCATCGTTCAATTTCTAAATTTCTATTACTAGTTGGCTAAAATTAATTAAGAGCCAATGTTACAATCTTTTCTAATTTTATACGTTAATTACCGGTAAAGGTTTCATTTTCACACTATACCAATTATTAAAACCTTTTCGGGAGCATTCAATTCACAGGCGTAAATGAATACAAAGTTTTACAATTCTTTACCTTCGTGAGCAATAATATTATTACGCCATTGCAAAGGAACCGGTACACTCTGTTTTTTCTGAGGATCATAGCAAACCAATATGGCCGTGCAAGTTGACATAATTTCCCCATTATCGCGATTAACAATGCAATGTTCAAAAGTAATACTTTTATTTCCAATGTGTGTCACTCTGGTTTTTACAGAAATAAGTGTTTTTAGATAAATGGGTTTTATATAATCGATCTTTATGGACGCCCCAACAATGGCTTGCTTTTCCCAATCAATCTCACCAAACACCCGGTCGAAATAATCCAACTTCCCGTAATCATAATAGGTTTGATAGACGGTATTGGATACATGCCCTTGTAAATCGATGTCGCTGAAACGAACCTGAATATCAACAACATGTTTGAAGTCCGAAAAAGATGTTTGCTCTGTCATATAATATTATAAAATACAAATATCCGAAATAATCACATGCAAAACATCAAACAAAAGGAAAAAACGACCAAAAAGATATAACAACAAAAAACCGGGCTTTGGGGCCCGGCTTTTCTTAACTATATGATACAATTGATTATTCTGCAGTTGCAGGAGCTGCTGCGCCCGTACCTGCCAATCTTTTGTAACTATTATATCTCCATTTAGCGTTTTCTTCGGCAGCACGGAACAGTTCATCGGCTTCTGCAGGGAACTGTTTTTTGAGTGACGAATAACGCACTTCGCTGAGGATAAAGTCTTGGAATTTGCTCCAATCCGGCTCTTTGGAATCGAGTTGGAAAGGATTCTGTCCTTGTGCTTCCAACAACGGATTGTAGCGGTACATTTGCCAATATCCGCATGCTACGGCCAATTTTTCTTGTTCTTGAGTCTTGCCCATTCCGGCACGCAACCCATGGTTGATACATGGCGAATAAGCAATAATCAAAGATGGTCCTTCGTATGCTTCGTCTTCACGCAATGCTTTGAGGTATTGAGATTGGTTTGCTCCCATTGCCACTTGTGCAACGTACACATAACCATAGCTCATAGCCATCATACCAAGGTCTTTCTTGCGAACGCGCTTACCTGCTGCAGCAAATTTTGCAATAGCGCCTACAGGTGTTGATTTGGATGCTTGTCCACCTGTGTTGGAATATACTTCGGTATCAAGAACCAATACATTAACGTTTTGTCCTGATGCCAGCACATGGTCGAGACCGCCATATCCAATATCATAAGCCCAACCGTCACCACCAATAATCCACTGTGAACGTTTCACAAAGTAAGATTTCAATGAAGCCAATTGTTTGCAAATATCACAAGTACAAGCTTCTACCATCGGAACCAGTTGATCTGTGATTTCACGGGTTTTTACAGAACTTCCACGATTATCGATCCATTCCTGGAACAACACTTTCATTTCTGCAGAACAGCAATCACAAGCCAAACCTTCTTTCATCAGGCGTTCCACGCGGTCACGCATTTTTTCAGTACCGATGTTCATTCCCAAACCATATTCGGCATTGTCTTCGAACAATGAGTTAGCCCAAGCCGGACCACGACCGAATTCATTAGTCGTATATGGAGTAGAAGGAGCTGATCCTGAATAAATTGAAGTACAACCTGTTGCATTAGCAATCATTTGATGATCTCCAAATAATTGAGAAACCAGTTTCACATATGGAGTTTCGCCACAACCTGCACAAGCTCCGGAGAACTCAAACAATGGAGTAGCAAATTGAGAATTCTTCACATTCAATGAAGTGTCCACCAAATTTTGTTTTGACTTCACTTCTTTGCTGCAGAAATCCCAGTTAGCCTGATTTGGATATTGTGTTTCGATAGGCATCATTTGCAATGCCTTACCGTTTTTGTTACCCGGACAAACATCTGGACAGTTACCGCAACCCATACAGTCGAGAACA
>JAVBPN010000199.1:0-12020 GCA_031549585.1 Bacteroidales bacterium | reverse complement strand
TTCAATGCGTTTTTCATGTTTAATCCGATAAAAGACCCTTTGAATCAAAGAGATGCAAATTTATTGGGAATATATGGAGGATTATTCGTTGCGCCCATCATATATCCGAACTCCGTAGTTCATGCCAATTTTCCAATCTTTATTGGCTACGGAACAGTGAGCTATGAACTACTGGATATCGATCAAATAACAACAAAAATTGAAGATTCCGACCGGTTTTGGGTTTTTGAACCGGGAGTGGAAGTCGAAATAAATGTTTTGAAATATGTCCGCGTAGCCATTGGAGGGTATTACCGGCTCACGACCAAAGTAGACCTAATGTATGAGAACAATGAACCGATTTTGGACGATCGTTTTTTAAACGGCTTCTCTTTCGGGTTAAGGTTACGCATTGGCATGTTTTAAATGATTTCATGTGACACACATTTTTTGCCACATGCCAAATCGAAATTTTATATTAGTTTTGTACAAAAATAGTCGTTATATAATTGTCATCTTTAATAAAACATCAATATGGTTTCATACAAAGACTTAGGCTTAGTCAATTCGAGAGAAATATTTGACAAAGCATTCAAAGGGAAATATGCAATTCCCGCTTTCAACTTCAACAATATGGAGCAATTGCAAGCCATTATTTCTGCATGTGTTGAATCAAAATCCCCTGTAATTTTGCAGGTTTCAAGCGGCGCCCGTAAGTATGCCAACCAGACATTACTTCGCTACATGGCACAAGGCGCTGTAGAATACGCTAAAGAATTAGGCGGTAATATTCCCATCGTTCTTCACTTAGACCACGGAGATACATTCGAACTTTGCAAATCATGTATCGAATATGGATTTTCATCCGTTATGATTGATGGTTCACATCATTCGTACGATCAAAATATAGAAGTAACTCGTCAAGTTGTGGAATATGCACATAAATATGACGTAACTGTTGAAGGCGAATTGGGTGTATTGGCAGGTATCGAAGACGATGTGAAAGCCGAACATCATACCTACACAGAACCCGATCAAGTAGAAGACTTTGTAAAAAAGACAGGAGTCGACTCATTGGCTATTTCTATTGGGACATCACATGGCGCTAATAAATTCAAACCGGAACAATGCACCCGCAATGCTCAAGGTATTTTGGTTCCTCCGCCATTGCGTTTCGACATTCTTCAAGAAATTGAAAAACGTATCCCGGGATTCCCGATCGTTCTACACGGAGCATCATCTGTTCCTCAAGACTTGGTCGCTACCATTAACAAGTATGGTGGAGCATTAAAAGATGCCATCGGAATACCGGAAGAGCAATTGCGTCAAGCAGCAGCATCAGCTGTTTGCAAGATCAATATTGACAGTGACGGTCGTTTGGCAATGACAGCTGCCGTGCGCGAAGTCTTTGCAACCAAGCCCGAAGAATTTGACCCACGTAAATACTTAGGTCCTGCTCGCGATGCTTTGAAGAAATTATATATGCACAAAGTAACCGCAGTGTTAGGCAGTGCCGGAAAAGCTTAAAAGCTTTATTAATAAAAAATAAAAAACCTTTCCGGAATAAAGTATGGAAAGGTTTTTTATTATCCTATTATCATCAGTTTTACTTGCGTGACTTACAAGCATAAGAACAAACACGTTCCAACACCCGGTCGTCAACAGTTTGCTCTATATTCTTCATATAAGAGTCAATCTCCGGATCAACGGTAAAATCTTCATTAAACAAGGCTTGTACCCCTATTGATCCCGAAGGGTATTGATTAATAATCAAAAAAGTATAATTTTGTGTCATAGGCGATATCTATAAAAATGAATTATTACAAAAGTAACGCAAATACAAGCCGGCATATTGTATGCCATGCCTAATTTGTTTACATCTTTTTGAAAAATATAATTTATTGATATCGAAATAATTAAAAACAAGCATGCAAAAAGCTTTATTCATTGACAGGGACGGAACGCTGGTAATTGAACCTTCTGAGGATTGCCAAGTAGATAGTTTGGAAAAACTAGAATTTTTTCCTAAAGTGTTTCGTAATCTTTTTTTTATTAGAAAAAATTTGGATTTTGAATTGGTCATAGCAACCAATCAAGACGGAATGGGCACAGCATCATTTCCGGAAGACACATTTTGGCCTGTGCAAAATAAAATCATACAGGCGTTTGCCAATGAAGGAGTGCAATTTGATGATATCCTGATCGACCGTTCGTTTCCAGAAGACAATTTACCCACACGCAAGCCACATACCGGCATGTTTGGCAAATATTTATCGGGCAACTATAATTTGGAAGGTTCTTTTGTGATCGGCGACAGAATCACCGATGTGGAACTGGCAAAAAATTTAGGATGCAAAGCCATATTGCTTAATGATGCGTCTTTGTTAGATCAATTTCCCGATTTGCAATCTACTTGTGTGTTAGCGACAACTGATTGGGATAAAATTGCAGAATTGCTATACGCCGGAGAACGTCGTGCTGTTGTAGACCGAAAAACCAAAGAAACCGATATACATGTTGATATCAACTTAGATGGAAATGGGCGATGCAACATCAGTACCGGATTGGGATTCTTTGACCACATGCTCGAACAAATTGGAAAACACTCCGGAATGGACTTAACTATCCAAACCAAAGGCGATCTACGTGTAGACGAACACCATACGATTGAAGACACAGCCATTGCATTGGGCGAAGCATTATGGGCAGCGCTGGGTAGTAAACGCGGAATAGAACGTTATGGTTACTGCCTGCCAATGGATGAATGTTTGTGTAGCGCTGTACTCGATTTTGGCGGACGCTCATGGTTGGTATGGGACGCTGAATATCACAGGGAAAAAGTTGGTGACATGCCAACCGAAATGTTTTTCCATTTCTTTAAATCATTGAGTGATGCCGCCCGCATGAACTTATATATTAAAGCCGAAGGACAAAACGAACATCATAAAATTGAAGGCACTTTCAAAGCTTTGGCACGGGCTTTGAAAATGGCTATAAAACGGGACATCTACCAATACGAATTGCCTTCCACCAAAGGCACTTTGTAATGCTTGTCAATCCTGCCCCTTTTGGGGTTTACTGATGATAGTGAATATTGACAATGTAAGAAACCGTTGTCAACGGCAAAAAATCAGTAGTTCATCTACAAAAAATGACCTGAATGAAAACTTTGATGATTGCAGCCATAATTTTATTACCCATAGTTGTGCGAGGACAGCGTATGCCTATAATAAATCGTGAAATAAAACTTGAAGGAGCTGTAAATTTTAGGGATTTAGGCGGCTATACAACCACAGAAATGCGCCGGCTCAAAATGGGGCGGGTTTACCGCGCTGCCGATATCAGCAAGCTCACAGATGCAGATATGGAAGAGCTAAAGCGCCGGCATATATACACCGTTATTGATTTTCGTGGAGAAGAAGAAGCCCGGCAAGCTCCCGACCGGTTGTTGCCCGGAGCTGATTATACGCTTTGCCCGGCAGGAAGTGGAAACACAAATGATTTTGCAGCGTTTGCAGGAGATAATGCATCTGGTAGGGATTTAATGATCGCATTTTATTCCGACATATCGTCGTTCAAAGAAAAATACCGCCCATTTTTTTATAAACTGATCACTTTACCTGATACTTCCGCCATGGTATTCCATTGTTCTGCCGGCAAAGACCGTACAGGAATAGCGGCTGCGCTATTCCTGTATGCCATGAATGTGCCAATGGAGACTATTATCTCAGATTATGTATCTACCAATATATACCGGGCTGAGGAAAATAAAAAGATGATCGATGAATTGGTTGAAAACTATCATATCAGCAAACAAATGGCAACCGAAATCATGGCAGCCGATCCGATATATATCCAAACAACATTTAATGTGATCATTCGCCGCTATGGTAGCATTGAAACATTTTTGTATCAAGAAATAGGCCTTGATGAAAACGTTTTGCTGGTTCTTCGCGAAAAGTTTCTTCAATAATACCTATATCTTTCTCGAGAATGAAACATTTTCAGGGAATAGTTCGTATAAAGGATTAAATAAACATCATTAGATGAGAATAGCCATATTTCTTTTTTCTTTATTCTGTTTTCTGCTGTGTACAGAGCATGTAACCCATGCCAAACCCAAGCCGAAAGAAAAGAATTCCTGTACTGTATTCAGGGGGAAATATACCGCTGCCGATTTAATTGATATCCGTTATGGTATAAAAGGCGGAGAAAATATTGCCACCATAAAAAGCAACAAAGGCACGAGTCAAGACATTATCACAGGATGGATGGGTGGTGTGGCTGTACAAGTTGCTTGGCCTAAGGGATTCGCACTACAGCCCGAAGTACTGTATTCCCAAAAAGGGTGTATCATTCAAGGTACAAACATGAAATATCATATTAACTATCTTGAAGTGCCTGTTAATTTTATGTATCGCCTCAATATGGCGCAAATAAAACCCTTTGTATTAGTAGCCCCTTATGGAGCTTACGCCTTAAAAATCAGCGAAGAAGCTGATTTAGTAGCCAATAGCAATAAAAATATAATTAATAAATGGGATTACGGAGTTGGTGTGGGCGCTGGTTTTGATGCCTGGATGGTTCAATTGGCTTTCAAATACAGCTGGGGATTTGCAAAATTGGTTGATAATTCTGACCATATCAGGAATAAAACTTTTACCATTTCAGCCGCAGTCTTTTTTTAATGATAAATCGAATAATCACCCTTGACAAAAGTCGCAATAAAACTTCAAAACGCTGTCAGAAAATGATAGCGTTTTTTGTTTCTTATCTGGGCTGTATATTTTTATTCTTTCATAAAAAATGACGACCTTTGTTGTCCAATTTACGTAAAAATCAAACCATGATTCACTTTTTTTCCAATAGTGCGGGTGAAATTATTGCAGTACAATCCCATGAAACATTATCTCCTCAGGACATATCTAAATTGCAATGGCTCTTTGGAGAGGCGAAACTAGTAGAGGAATCGCCAGTACAAGGATATTTCATTGGCCCGCGTCGCGAAATGATTACTCCGTGGAGTACCAACGCTGTGGAAATTACGTTAAACATGAATATTACGGGGATACAGCGAATCGAACGGTTTATTCCAACTATCCCTCCTAAAGAAACCAGCGTACACAACTACGATCCTATGTTGCAAACGCTTTATGAAAATCTGACTACCGATATCTTTTTCATTGACAAACAGCCTGATCCTATATTACATGTGGACGATATTGCTGCATACAACGAACAGGAAGGTTTGGCTTTAAATGCCGACGAAATTGCATACCTGGAAGGCTTAGCGCAAAAGTTAGGCAGGAAATTGACCGATAGTGAGATTTTCGGATTTTCGCAAGTCAATTCAGAGCATTGCCGGCATAAGATATTTAACGGCCGCTTTATTATCGATGGCCAAGAACAGCCGGAAACATTATTTCAGAAAATCAAACGTACATCAAAGGTAAATCCCAACCGGATTGTTTCGGCATATAAAGATAATTGCGCTTTTGTAGAAGGCCCAACTATTGAACGTTTTGTACCAAAAAACGGCGATCATCCCGATTTTTTCACCATCAAAGAGGAAGAAACCGTTATATCGTTGAAAGCCGAAACACATAATTTTCCAACAACTGTTGAACCTTTCAATGGAGCGGCTACAGGAAGTGGCGGCGAAATACGCGACCGTATTGCCGGAGGGAAAGGAGCTATTCCTTCTGTCGGAACAGCTGTTTATATGACCTCATATCCACGTTTTCAGGAAACAGGCCGTACTTGGGAGAGTGTAGAATCGCGTCAATGGCTTTATCAATCGCCGATAGATATCCTAATCAAAGCATCCAATGGAGCCAGCGATTTTGGGAATAAATTTGGGCAACCCTTAATTTGTGGTAGTCTTTTGACCTACGAGCACATCGAGAACATGAAGAAATTCGGATTCGATAAGGTAATCATGCTTGCGGGCGGGGTTGGATACGGACGCAAAAAAGATTCTGTAAAGGATATTCCTGAAAAAGGTGATAAGATCGTATTATTAGGAGGTGATAATTACCGCATTGGCATGGGTGGTGGAGCTGTTTCATCGGTAGCAACAGGGGAATATGCCAATGCCATCGAATTGAATGCCGTACAACGCTCCAATCCTGAAATGCAAAAAAGAGTCTTGAATGCTATCAGGGCTTTAGAGGAAAGTGAAATAAATCCTATTGTATCAATCCATGACCACGGCGCTGGAGGACATCTAAATTGCCTATCGGAATTGGTAGAAGCTACCGGAGGAGTAATTTATATGGATAAACTGCCCATTGGAGATCCTACATTGTCTGCCAAAGAAATTGTAGGCAATGAGTCGCAAGAACGCATGGGATTGGTGCTGAAAGAAAAAGATATAGACCAATTGCAAAAAATTGCTGATAGAGAACGGACTCCCATGTATACCATTGGTGAAGTAACCGGAGATCACCGGTTTGTTTTCCATGACGAAAAAGAAAATCCTATCGATTTGGATTTGGTCGATATGTTTGGAAATACACCGCAAACGGTGATTTCCGACCAAACATCTCAAAATACATTTGAACCGCTAACATACGAAAAGCACAAAATACAAGAATATATTGAGAGCCTTTTGCAATTGGAGGCTGTTGCTTGCAAAGATTGGTTGACCAACAAGGTAGACCGTTCGGTAACGGGTTTGGTCGCTTTGCAACAAACTGCAGGAGAACTGCAACTTCCACTCAACAACTTGGGTATTGTAGCCCTCGATTACCAAGGAGAAAAAGGCATCGCAACGTCTATAGGCCATGCGCCGGGTGTTGCATTAATCGATGCGGAAGCCGGATCACGCATGTCCATTGCTGAAGCATTGACTAATCTGATATGGACACACATCGATGGCGGATTGAAAAGTGTTTCATTAAGCGCCAATTGGATGTGGCCATGTAAAAATCCCGGAGAAGATGCCCGTTTATATAGTGCAGTGGAAGCTGCCGCTCAATTTGCCATTAATCTAGGTATCAATATTCCCACAGGAAAGGATTCCTTGTCGATGACCCAGAAATATCCTGATGGAAGCACGGTTTATGCACCGGGCACAGTGCTTATATCCACAGTAGCGCAAGTGACCAACATTCGCAAAGTGGTACGGCCTGTATTAATAAATGATTCGGACACACGCATTCTTTATATCAATCTTTCCCACTCGCCTTATGGATTAGGAGGAAGTAGTTTTGCTCAAATAATAGGCAAAAGGGGAGATATTGTTCCTGATGTAGCGGATACAACGTATTTTGCAAAGGCATTTGATGCTGTACAACGCCTTATCGGTAAGGATATGGTTATGGCAGGGCATGATGTCTCCTCGGGCGGATTGATCACCGCTTTGTTGGAAATGTGTTTTGCCAACAAAGACGGCGGTGTCGAATTAGACCTGACGCCATTAAATCCGGCCGAATCGCCAATTGATATTTGCCGGTTATTGTTCGCCGAAAATCCGGCTTTAATTTTACAAATCAGTGAGGTTGATAGCGTTAAAGTGCTCGAAACATTTGGACAAGCAGGCATAGAGGTACATACTATTGGGAAACCAATGGAAAAACGGATGATGCGTATTTTCTATGAAGGAGAAAAATATAAGTTCGATATTGATCTTTTACGCGACAAATGGTATAAGACTTCATACCTTCTCGATTGCCGCCAAAGCGGAAAAAAACAAGCAACAGAACGTTTCAGCAATTATAAGTTCCAAAATTTGGAATACACGTTCCCTGCACACTTTAAAGGAACATTTGACAATTATAACATAGATGTACATCGCACCAAATCAACAGGAGTGAAAGCTGCCATTATCCGGGAAAAAGGATCAAACGGCGATCGCGAAATGGCTTGGATCATGCACCTTGCCGGAATGGATGTAAAAGACGTACACACATCCGACCTAATGACCGGACGCGAGACTTTGGATGATGTCAATATGATTGTTTTTGTGGGGGGCTTCTCCAATTCGGACGTATTGGGTTCTGCCAAAGGTTGGGCAGGCGCCTTCTTGTTTAATGAAAAAGCCAAAGCTGCTCTTGACCGATTCTATTCCCGTCCGGACGTATTGAGTCTTGGAGTATGCAATGGTTGTCAATTAATGGCTGAATTAGGATTACTCACTCCTGAGAAAAAACTGAATGTTTATCTGCGGCATAATGCATCGAATAAGTTCGAAAGCGCTTTTGTCAATGTTAACATACCGCAAAATAACACGGTAATGTTTCAATCCTTGTCCGGTTCGCGGTTAGGGATTTGGGTTGCCCACGGCGAAGGCCGGTTTGATTTGACAGAACCGGAAGATCAATATAATGTGATTATGCGGTTTAGCTACGATGCATATCCGGGAAATCCCAATGGCTCGCCCGGTAGCATTGCCGGTATTGCCAGTGCAGATGGAAGACATATTGCCATGATGCCCCATTTGGAACGTTCCACTTATCCATGGAACTGGCCATATTACCCATCATCGCGCCAATATGATCAAGTTACCCCATGGGTGGAAGCATTTGTTAACGCTGCAGAATGGATTCAAAATAAAATAAATTAATTCTTTGAACGACCGAACAAAACCCCATCCTTAGGGTTAGTATTGGGTAATGACACAGCACGGGGATTTACCCACAACAGTATTTTGCGGGCTTTTTCTGAAAAGGGGGTCAAGGTAAATTGCTGAAATCCCAATGCAACGAATAAAAACAAATAATTATGATAAACACCAAACTATTGGCATATCTGATATCCTTCTTTTGCTTGATATCATGCCATTCATATGTGACCACTTCTATGGATGCCGACCTATTTGAACAAACATTGAATCAAACTCCGAATGCGCAATTAGTAGACGTTCGCACTCCTGAAGAATTTAAACAAGAACATATTCCTAATGCGATAATGATAGATATTAAAGCAGAAACTTTTGAGCAATTAATTCAGAATTTGGATCGTGATAGACCTGTTTTTGTTTATTGCCGATCAGGAAAACGGAGCCTTCAAGCAGCGAACATTTTAGAAAAGAATAAGTTTAAGACTGTCTACAACTTAGACGGAGGTATTATTGCTTGGAAAGATAAAGGGAAAATTACGGTAAGCGAACAATAATAATAGATCAATTTGTGATTTTTAGTATTTTCTATCGTCCTTCAATGTTATCAGAGCGTAAAATAGTAATTATTGAATATCTGCATTTTGAATTTTAACAGTAAACCGTAATACAGTACCTTTTCCTACTGTTGATTCAACATAAAAATCTCCATCCATTAGTTCGACTAATGCTTGACAAAGCGACAGGCCAATTCCAACACCACGATATTGTTGCGTATATATGTCACCATGTTTCCAAAATCTTTTGAATATTTCTGACTTACATTCCTGCGGTATCCCAATCCCCGTATCTTCCACAAAGAATTGTAAGTATTGCTTATCTGTAAATATTTCGCATCCAAAAGTGATAAAACCAACAGGAGTAAACTTAATCGCGTTATGCAATAAATGAAGTAATACTTGCTTGATGCGATCAGCGTCGACTAAGAGCATGTCATGAGAAAGAGGTAAATGATTCTCTAACGTCAAAGCCAACTTAGTTTTGTTGGTATATTGGATTATTTGTTCCGCGTCTGTATAAGTTTCATCTAATAATTGTTCGATACTAGTTTTCTTAGGACGGATAGAGAGCAATCCGGAATCTATTTTCGACAAATCAACAATATCATCGACCAACCATAGAAGTTGTGCGGCATTTGCGTTGATCATTGAAATCATTTGATTCTGTCTAGAGGCATCTATATCTGATGTGAAAATGAATTGTAAAAATCCCAATATCGCATTAAGTGGTGTACGAATTTCATGGGACATGTTGGCAAAAAAAGCAGCCTTGAATCTATCCGACTCTTGTACTTGCGTGAAGGCAAGTTGTAATTCGGCCGTTTTCTCATTCACCATTTGTTCCAAGTCATTTTTGTAATGATCCAGCTCATCATATGTCCTTTGTAATTCTTCATTAACTGTCATCAACTCTTCATTAGTGGCAGTCAATTCTTCATTAACCATGATTAATTCTTCTTTTTGATCACTTAACTGTAAATTCACTGCCCGCCGTTGCTTACTATTTCTCAATATTACGATTACCAACACACATCCCAATATGAGCACACATCCCAACAAGGTAGTAATACCCCATTGAATACGCATCCATTTTTTCTGATCTTCTATTTGCTTGTGCATTTGAGCTTCCCGCTCAGCAAATTCCATTTGTGCTGACAACCGGGCTACTTCTCTGAGGTTTTCGGCCATTTGCATGGAATCGGATAGTTCATCATAACGCATTTGAAAAAAATATGCCTGCTGGAAGTTATGAGCCTGAGCATATAATTTACTGAGCATTCCCGATATATCGCAGACCAACTCAAGCCAACAAATATCCTGAGCATTTTTATACGCTTTTTCTGCATAGAAAATTGCTTTGGAAATATTCCCAATCTCTGTATAATAATTGGCAAACCCTTTACAACATGTAGCGGATAAACGAGGGTCGCTCAATGCAAGCGACCGATTATATGCATCACTGAAATAATAAAAAGCCGAATCGAGCTGACCATATTTAAAGTATAAATTACCCATTTTATAAGTCATCAATGTGACCGGCCGTGGATAAGCCCAATAACTTTTGATAGAAAGCCTTTGATTTTCCAAGGATTTTTCTTGATCGCCCATATAATAATAGAAATCAGCCATATCGTTATAACTATCTCCTAAAGTAGGAGAAAATGCTTGAGGGACTTTCCGATATGACGCTATTGCCTTTTGATAAAAGTCAGTTGTAAGTATACTATCGTTGTGCTCTCTGTAAAAAAGACCTAAATCACGATAAATAGCTGCTTGTTGTAAAGGATCCCCTAATTTTTCACTTAAGGCCAATGTTTTATATAAATATTCCAGTTGTTTGTCTCGCAATCCCAAACTTGAATATGCTCCGGCAATTTGACTGTATAAGATACAACAAGATAATGTATCGCCAAAAGATTCAAAAATGCTTACCCCTTCCAAATATGAATCGATTGCTTTATCTATCTTGCCACTGTTTTGCATTACTTTTCCCAAGCTCATGCATACATAACCCTTACATTTTTCATTACCAAATAATTCTATAATGCTTCGCGCCTTCTGATATGCCTGCTCTGCCTCTTCATAACGGATTAATCTAAAGTAAGCATCACCCGTCACGGCATATACCTTAAATTCTTCTACAGTTCCTCTCGCAAAATGAGGCATCCAAATCTTTGCAAGCTCTGTCTGTTCCAGCATTCCGCCCGGATTGCCACACATATCCATGTTAAATACAGAAGCGACATGAATACGGCAAATGGATAATGAGTCTTTGAGCTTAACCGCAATGGACATTGCACTATCAGCATATTGAATTGCCCTATAGATCAGCGTTTCTTCCTGATAAGCACGAATGATACGAATGAATATCTGTAATTTAGCAGCCTCTTCTTGTGTATTATGTAAAGTTAGCAATAGTTCATTAGCTGGCAAAATCTCACTGTCGGCACAAAAAACAGCCCGATCAGTGTCTGTTGTTGCACCCAGATTCCACCAACGTTTTGTTTCTACCTGTGCATAACACCTAAACGTTATTGCTACCAGGAAAAATAAAATTAATTTATAATACAAAGTTTTCATTCAAAACCTGCTCCCTGCTTGGCAAACAATAAAATATTTCATTTTAAAGCGTCAAACAAATCTAATATGATTTGCAACAAATTATGCAAGGTTGATCAAAAAAAGATAAGAAAATTTTATTTTCGGTCTTTTTTACTTGACAATTCAAATAATATTCGATTGATTATAAGACCAATAAAAATAAATATTTTTATTTGAAATAATATATATTTAATATTTTTTACACTGTTTACAGCAAATAAAACATCTTATAATCGAAAAATAGAAATCCACACATAATAGAGAATAAGTAATATAATGTTTTCGAATAGCCTTTTAAAGCGCAATATATTTAATTAGCA
>JAVBPN010000323.1:0-8888 GCA_031549585.1 Bacteroidales bacterium | reverse complement strand
AATATTCTACGTGAACTGGTTCCGTAAAGATGAAAATGGCAAATTCCTGTGGCCGGGTTATGGTGAAAATAGCCGTGTATTGGCATATATTTTCGATCGTTGCAATGGCAATGGTGAAACTGTTGATTCCGCTATTGGTAAAGTTCCTGCAGTAAAGTCGATCAACATTCAAGGATTGGCTGGCATGGATGAAACCAAAATGGCGAAAGCGCTTGAGGTGAACAATGACGATTGGAAGAAAGAAGTAAGCCTGATTGAAGAACATTTTGCCCGTTTTGGCAGCCATTTACCTAAAGAATTGGCTACCGAGCTTGACGGATTGAAAAAACGTCTGGGCATGTAATTTTTCTGAAAATTTTTCAAAAGGTTGTTCCGTTTGGGGCAACCTTTTTTGTTTTATAAATGTCTGGTCCTAACATATCGTTACATTAAAAATAATTTTTTATAATTTATAATTGAATATTCGCAAATGCCTGTTAATTAATAGATATAAGTATCAAATGTATAAATTTGATGTTTCTTTCGTTACTTTTTGACGCCACAAAAAGTAACCCAAAACGGCTCGACAAAATAAACGCGCTCCGCCTATCGGCTTCGCTTGGACGGAATTTTGTCAAAAAGGTATGCTTCGCATGAATAAACGGGCTAACGCCCGTCGCGTTTCAGTTATGGCTTGGACGACTATTTGAAGTATACAACGCTTATATTAACTACAGCCAATGTAATTTATATAATCACTAAGTTTACAAAGATGGAGCATTGGATTTTTGAAACCTTGCAATTTTTGTTAGTAAGTGGATAAAAACAAAAACAGCCCGTTTTGCGGGCTGTCTTTATTTACAATAAATGCTTTATCAGCAAAAATTGAGGTCTATTATTGGGTCATTAGTAACAATTTATGAGTACTGAAAAGTGTCGCCAATTTACTTGTGTATGAATAATCATACTTGACTTCAAGTATTTTACGGGTACACCAAATAACCGGCTCATTGCACATTCTGTTCGGTTTTTGACTTTCCAACAAAGCATTCACTTCTTCCCAGCATGCGTTAAATTCAGAGAACTGCTTGTATAAATCGTGTGTCGGGAACAACAGATATTCATCGTATGGACATTCTGCCCGAGCAGCAAGCTGGAAAAATAACAAAATTATATAATCATTTTGTTTTAAGCAAAAATTTATTAAATTTTGATCTTCCGGCCGGTAACAATTTAATTTGAAATATAACTCAGTATCCTTTTGATGCTCGTTTGGATGTATCCATGTATTCATCCAAGCTTTGTAATAATTGTCAAATTCATGCTTGACATTCGGGTCTATTTGATCCACCAAGTTATCCAGTAGATTTAATTCAGATGCGGTTAAAGCAGGTTGTACCTCAGCTACATGAAAATCAGCAAACAAGCAAGAAACCAATGTGTCTTTTGAATATAAGTACGATCCAAGCCTATCTTGCTCATTGATTTCCGGAGCTTTGTTCATAGAACAGGAAGTCAACGCTAATCCCGCAATAAAAAAGAAAATCTCCTTTCTCATTTTGATAGATATTACTTATACTAATAGATGAGAAAGTTTCAAAAACGTTGCGTCAAATTTTTAAAAAATGATTGATTCTGTGTTTATTTTTCAAATAATAGAAAATTCCTGTTATACAATTCCTTGATCAAGCATAGCGTTGGCAACTTTCAAAAATCCAGCTATGTTGGCGCCTTTCACATAGTCAGTATATCCGGTTTCATTGGCTCCATATTTTAAACAAGACGAATGTATATTTCGCATGATTTGATGTAACCGGCTATCTACCTCTTCAAGCGACCAATTCATTTTCATGGCATTTTGGCTCATTTCAAGGCCTGATGTGGCAACTCCTCCCGCGTTAGCGGCTTTGCCCGGGGCAAATAAAAGTTTTTTCTTTTGGATGAGTGCTATAGCATCGTACGAACATGGCATGTTGGCACCTTCACAAATACACATACACCCGTTGTCAATGAGGTTTTGTGCATCTTCGGCATTCAGTTCGTTTTGCGTGGCGCATGGGATAGCGATGTCACATTTTACTTCCCAAGGCCGGCGGTCGGGACGATATTCGGCGTCTTCAAATTCGTATGAATATGGTTTGACAATATCTTCGTTGCTGGCACGCAGCTCACGCATGTAATCTATTTTTTCGCCTTCTATTCCGTTTTTATCAAAAATATATCCGTCGGGGCCCGAAATGGTAATTATTTTTGCACCCATTTCTGTGGCTTTTTTTACAACGCCCCATGCTACGTTGCCAAATCCCGAAATGGCAATTGTTTTGCCTTCTAAGGTTTCTCCTATGGTAGATAACATTTCATTTACAAAGTATACAATACCATATCCGGACGCTTCAGGGCGAATCAAACTGCCGCCCCAATTAAGCCCCTTTCCGGTCAACACGCCGTTGTGTTGCCCCGACAATTTTTTATACATGCCATATAAATATCCTATTTCTTGTCCGGCAACGCCAATATCACCAGCTGGGACATCTATTTCCGGGCCAATAATTTTCCAAAGTTCCAACATATAACTTTGGCAGAAACGCATGATTTCCATCGATGATTTTCCTTTGGGGTCGAAATCCGAGCCGCCTTTAGCTCCTCCCATGGGAAGAGATGTAAGGCTGTTTTTGAATATCTGTTCAAATCCAAGAAATTTCAGAATACTTAAATTAACGCTTGGGTGGAATCGCAAACCACCTTTGTATGGGCCAATGGCATTGTTGAATTGAACGCGATAGCCCCTGTTGATATGTACTTTTCCCTCGTCATCAATCCAAGGTACTTTGAATGATAATACACGGTCGGGTTCAGTGAGGCGTTCAATGATTCCCGCCGATTCAAATTGCGGATTTTCGTTGTATATATCTTCAATAGATTCCAATACCTCGCGAACAGCTTGCAGAAATTCGTGTTCTCCGGGATTGCGTTTTTCCAGATCGATCAAAACTTTATCTACATTCATGGCGAAAAAATTTAAAGTTTAACATTAAAGATACACGGTAAATGGTGCACGGCACACGATTCGATTTACGGATACCTTTCTATTTTATGGAAACTTATTGACTATTGTTAAATAATGATTAGGGTGTAATAATATTACCGGAAAATTAGTAAAAATGTTTTTGATGATGATGAATTTTTTGGTTTTTTCGTTGAATTATTTTTAAAGCGACATATTCATTCTGTCGCTGCCAGGTTTTTGACCGTTGATAGAGCAGGTGTTTGACACCATTATACTTGATATCGATTAAAATCTTCTATTTCTTTATCAAATTGGACCAACTCTAAATCAGTCATGCTGGGTTGATGGGTGATTTGATTGATTTTCCAGATCAGGTATTTTGTTTTTTCCATCGGATAACCTGATTTTTGGCTTAAAGTAGCCACAAAATCCTCATCCAGTTGATTGGTTTTTAAATGATATTTTGTACGAATTTGTTCCAGAAAAAATATACTTTTCTTTTGAGCTATGCCGATATGGTCTTGTTTCTGAAAGTATAACCGGCTGACCACACCTAAAAATTCAAGTGTGGTATTTTTTAATGGTTGAATGACCGGAATGATCCGTTGCCGCCTTTTTCCTTCGAAGATCACATATAATAGGACGCCGAAAATAGCAATGTAATAAGCCCAACGCAAAGGAGGGTAAGACATGACGACGCGAAGTGCACTTTCTTCTTCATCTCGCCCTTGATTGGCGTATTCGTCCCATATCACCGGTTGGTTGGGAGGCAGATAAGACAAGGCTTTGAATGCATAATCAGACGTACTGTCATTTAAAACATAATAATTAGTAAATGCCATTGGCAATAGGTTCAAATAAATATTGCCGTCGCCATGTCCTATTTTGACAAAATTGGGTTTATCGAATCCATTTTTTCCCAAAATCGTTGCTTGTGATACGGAATCCGGTTCGAAAAATTGAATGTACTCGGATCCAAAACTATAAGGATGGCCATTTAATTGTGGATTGGTGAACACAATCAAACTGTCTTTCTTTTGCCACATCATGGTGTCGTTGATGGATAGGTGGAGTGTGTCGAGCAACGTTCCCCAAAATGTTTGCGCTGTTAGGAAAACCGAATTCCCTCTTGATACGAAATTAAGTAATTCATCCACTTAATAATCATCAAAGTAGAAAGATGATGATATAAAAATGTAATTTGCTTGCAACAGCGTATCTTGTTGCAGAAAATTATATGCCGGAATGCGCGATACAGTTATTTCCTGATCCGGGAACAGCTCGTTAAGCGTTGTGTATAACACATAAGTCCCATAAGGTATTTTGTCTTTATTGGAAAATGTCTTCTCCCAATTGATGGGTTTTGGTTTGTATGCTTCGAAAAGAATAGCAGCTGTCAACGTCAGCACAAGTATGATGATGTATTTGATATCTTGTTTTTGCATTCCTTTTCGTGTGATGATTCAGCTTTATTTAAGGCACATTCCAGCATAGACAGCAGCAAAACCTGTAACTACGCTTAATAGGACGTATAAAATGGCTGTTGGGAATTGGTTGTTTTGCAATAACCCGATGTTTTCGACGGCAAAAGCCGAAAATGTGGTAAATCCTCCGCAAAATCCAATGATCAATAACATCCGTAACATATGGTCGCTTTCTTTTGCTCCAAGCCAATTATAAAACAACCCAGCAAGGAAGCACCCTAAAATATTTACAATAAAAGTAGCAATTGGCAAGGCTCTGCCAAAGAACCGTATTATGAGCAACGACGACGCATAACGCAACATGCTGCCCAATGAGCCGCCCAATCCTACCAATAAAATGTTTTTAATCATCAAAAATGGAGATTTAAAGTTTAAAGTTCAAGGTTCAAAGTTTGAGAATGCATGATTGAATTTGCGAATATCCTAGTTTTCAACTTTCCATTTTCCATTTTTAATTCCTTATTTATCCTATTTGTCGCATTAATAAATGATATTTTTCTTCGATATCCCGGTAATGTTCGACGGTGATGTCAAACTCGCCATACCAAGCATACTCATAAAATAATGTGAGCTTCGAAAAGGTGTCACGCAAAGTAACATCATTTATTTCATCCATATATGAATGATTCGTTTTGTCGATTTGCCAACGAATCAGTCCGGTATCAGCCAATTGTTTGAGTGTAAGCAAATAAACAATCCTCGCGGCATACCTATATTGCCGGGAATCTAATGCTTTTTGAAGCATTTCTTTGAGTTTTGATGCTTCTGTATTTTCGTCTAAGAAAATGGAATGAGATAAGTTTAATGAAGCCGGTTTTTTGAAAAATATGCCGGAAGTGTCGATTCCCAACATTTTAATGATGACAAAAACAACAAATGCCGCCAAAAGGATATAAAATACAATTTTCAGAATTCGGTACGACGTGGACGAGCTCATTAGCTTGTAATACAGCTTGGCAATCCAGTACTTGATGTATCCCATAATGGTTTTGCCATAGTCAACATCATTTGTATACTTGAAGTCGGAATCGTTCCGAAATTGTTCCAAAGATGCTTCCGCCGGCAACCGGACTTTAATATGCGTTGTATCCGGATCGACCGTATTTCCGCAAAGAGGCTGAACAGCGAACATGAATAATAGCACGGCAAACCATATTTTCTGCCGAAAAATCCGGTTTAATAAATAAATCCTATATGATTGAATAGAAGGCATCAAAGGTCGATCTTGAAAATATTTGCGAAACCAATTTTTATGTGAATAAATTGGATTTGGCTCAAGTTTATATTTACGTTATAAGTCATTTTTCGATGTTTCCTTTGTTACTTTTTGATGCCGCAAAAAGTAACCCAAAACGGCTTGACAAAATAAACGCGCTCCGCCTGACGGCTTCGCTTGAACGGAATTTTGTCGAAAAGGTATGCTTCGCATGGATAAATCGGACTACGTCCGAAGTTTCCCGATAAATACACTCTTAAATAAATATAAAATTAACAACACAAATATAAATTCGAGCCTTATTTTTATGCATGTTTGCGAAGCCAATTTTAATTATTCATTCTTAATTGTTCATTGTTTAAAACTCTCCTTCGTTGGCCTTTTCTGCGGGTTTTCCTATTTGATCGATTTTTTCCAGCAACCCTGTGCTTTCTTTACGTTCCACCAAATTGAAATATTGGAATCCTATGGCCAATACGGGAAGTGTAGATATGAGATACGAACCTAGGTACATGACACAAGAAAACAAAATCATGAAAAATACACCCAATTCGCCTGTTTGCATCAAAAGGGAAATAACGAACATGACAATAAAAGGAATGGTAAAAATACTGCTTGCTACACCACTAATGATTCCGATAACAGAGAGGATTCCAAAAGTAGACCACCATTTGCCTTGTATTAATGAAAAACAACGCCCAATAGCGTCGAATACCACTTTGTCTTCAAATATTAGCACTGGAATGGCAAGCGAAAGCACTATAGCAAGGTATACCCCCGGCACAAGGAGCAATATGAACCCAATCATGATCATGATCCCCATGACAAACGCCGCACCGATCACACTGCCTATTTTCCCTTTTGCCCTGTTCCAAACGGTTGCCGGAGTAATGGTGCGGTTGCCCGACAAGTATTCGGCCATGTAAGTTAAAACTACAATTTGTAGCCACAATGAAGCCGCTCCGAGAAATAGGTAAGAAAGAAGCGTGTTGGAAAGGTTGCTGAATTCATCGAGGGACGAGCCCATGACCGAAGCAGTCATGACTTTGGTATAGAATATTCCGTAAAATATCCCTCCTACAAGGACCAACGGGCCTACCATAAAGAGGACGCATTTAAAAAGCGGTTTGAGGTTTTGTTGTACAAAAGTGAAAACGGCATTAAATTTTTGCCCAAAATCACGTTGTTCACGTAGGTTGATTTCTTTTTTGTTTTCCATGGAGTTTGATTGGATAAATGATAAAATAAAAAATAATAAAGAAAGCGGAACTTCCGATAATCAGCAAACTTAGCCATACCGGCATTTCCGTATGCCGTGTTACAAAACTTTCCAAAAATCCGGCTACAATAAAAATGGGAACAAGCCCGGCTACAATTTTTACTCCTTTCCGTACACCCTGTTGAAACGATTCCATGCGTGAATACGTTCCGGGGAAAAGAATGCTATTGCCCATCACCAATCCGGCACATCCTGCAATAACAATGGCGGATATTTCGAGCGTACCGTGTATCCATACCGACAACAACGATTGCGTTAATACGCCGTGTTGATAGAAAAAGTATTGGAACGAGCCCAGCATGACCCCATTGGAAAACAAAAGGACAACCGTACCAAGAGATAAAAGTATACCTGCCACAAAAGCCATGAATGATACCCGGATGTTATTGAACGTGATGGCCAAGAACATGGTACTTTCTTCTCCTCCTTTGTAAACCGCCATGGGATCGCCTTTTTCGATGTTTTCAAGGGTCATGTTGACATAACCATCGCCCAGAATAAGCCGTACAAAGTTTTCATCTTTGGCTGCCGAAAAAGCTCCAATCAGCATGGCTAATGCAAAGATAAGGGACGAATAGAGCAATTGCCGTTGCGCACTGTAGAATAAAAGCGGTAATTCCTTTTTCCAAAAGGTAAGGAAACGGCCGCTGCTTTGTTTTTTGTTTTTGTATAAAGTGAGGTAATATTTTCCGGCTAATTGGTTGAGGTACTTTTCGGTGTTGGAGTTGGGATAAAACGTACGGGCATACGACAAATCATCAGTCAGTTCAATAAAAATAGCGGCCAACTCATCGGTGTTGCCCGTCATGTGTTCAAACTGTTCCCATTTGCCCTGATTCTTCTGTACGAAAACAACTTCGCGCATATTCCCGTTTTTCGAGATGCAAATTTATTGAAATATTACACTTAAGCAAATAGGCCTCCCCCCTACCCCTCCGAAGGAGGGGAGAGCAAAGACAAATTACAAATTTAGTTATGTTTTGAGCGGCATTACAAAATAGCTAATTCAACTTGGGGGGTAATTTGTCCAACTTATTCTGGCCAGTAACTCCCTTTTTGTTGTTTTACGATGAGTTAGCAAAATTTATTAAAAAATAAGCGACAAATATTTTGCCGCTTAACTCGAGGATAAACACATGTTACCAATTATACCATCGTTTTTGTTTCCATTTTCCATTACATATTTTATCTAAAATTTCTGTTTCAAAGTTTCTCTTTAAGTCCTTATTCTCTTTGCGGGATATTTCTTCATAATTATTAATTGTTTTGTAATATCCATCTGACAAAATGACACTAATCAACTGTATTTCTGTAGGAAAGTGATTAAGTTTTATCCCGCAACTAACTATGGCATCACTTTGCTCAATATAAAATCTACAATGATACCAAGTTGAGTTAGACGTTCTTGTAGACGTTATAATATTACTGGTCCCAATTCCAATTTCTGTAAAATACCCAAATTCGTAAGGCTCTTTATCAACAGTGCAAATTTCGTTCTTTCTATATTGAGGATTCTTGATTTTGTATTCCCTAATTTTACTTATTGTTGAGTCCACTGAAAGATTAATAATATATTTTTCCGAATATTTGTAACTTTCACCATGAAAACTTACCACAAACCAAAGTGCCCATATGGTCAATATTATGCAGAGAATAGCAATACTAATACCTATATAAATACCTGAATATTTTAGTGTTTTAAATATGATCTTCATATCGTTTGCTAATATTATTTATTATTAACAACATAAGTAAAAGCAATGATAATTTTTCTTGCTCTACTTTTTTCTGTAGAACTACTGTTAGGGTCTTTGAGAACTTTTTTACAAGCATATATTAATTTCACATCAGCTTCTTTTGTTCTTGGACTGGCTACACCCCAGAATCCACTGACTCCCAAAGCATCATAATCCAAATCGTGTT
>JAVBPN010000103.1:0-3376 GCA_031549585.1 Bacteroidales bacterium | reverse complement strand
ACCTGTTGCCGAAGAACACCTGGCCGAATTCGTGGAACTGTTTGCCCAACGCCCCACCACCAAACGCTCCTGGACAGTGGCCGCCGCCGATATCACAGATGCTGACCTATCGGCGAAGAACCCGGCCAATATCAAAGCCGAACAACACGAAACACCCGAAACCATCCTGCAACACATCCGCCAAAGCAACGAAGCAGTGAACCGGTTGCTGGCAGAAGTGGAAGAGATTTTAAAGGAGGGATAAGATGGAAAATAAGTTACCAAAGGGGTGGAAAAGAAAAGTAATATCTTCGATAGCGAAAACGACATCAGGAGGAACACCAAATAGAGCAAAAAAAGAATTTTGGGAAAATGGTACGATTCCTTGGTTAAAGTCTGGTGAGTTGAATGATAATATGTGTATTAGTTTATATGAAGAATGTATTACAGATTTGGGGCTGGAAAACTCTTCTGCTAAGCTATTTCCCAAAGGAACTCTGCTAATAGCTTTATATGGAGCAACAGCTGGAAAACTTGGAATACTTAACATTAATGCAAGTACGAATCAAGCTGTATGTTCTATTCAACAAAAAGGTAAAGAAAAACACTTTGATGAGAAATTCTTATTTTACTTTTTATTGACCAAAAGAGAAGAAATTATAAGAGATTCTTTTGGTGGAGCACAACCAAATATTAGCAAAAAATATATTGATGAAATCAAAATTCCAATTCCCGAATCCCTTACCGAACAGCATCGCATTGTAGCCAAAATTGACCGTATTTTTGAGCGGTTGGATAAAAGCATTGACTTGGTGGAAGAAAACATCGGCCGCGCCAAAGCATTGAAGGCTTCGATATTGAGTAAAAATTTTCATGAAGGAGAGGAATTGCCGGAAGAGTGGAAGGAGGATTTCATTAAGAATGTATGCATTGTGAATCCCAAAAAATCTGAAGTAAAGGATCTGCCTACTAATACCCTTGTTTCGTTTCTCCCTATGTCCGATTTACAGGAACATGCTATGTATTTTCAAGCAAAAGATTCAAAAACTATTGATGAAGTATATGCAGGATATACCTATTTCAGAGACAATGATGTTTTATTAGCCAAAGTAACCCCTTGTTTCGAAAATGGAAAAGCTGGCGTAGCAAATAATCTGACAAATGGCATCGGCTTCGGTTCGTCTGAATATCATATTTTGCGTAGCAAGGGTGGTATATTACCCGAATGGATTTATTATAACATAATGATGCCAAAATTTAGAATCATTGGCACAAAAGAAATGACAGGTTCGTCCGGACTAAAACGTGTGCCACCTGTGTTTGTATCAAATTGGCAAATTCGTTTTCCGAAATCAATTACCGAACAACAACGAGTCGTCGCCCAATTAGACCACCTCTTTTCTCGTATAGACCGTATTATTGCAGAGCAGGGAAACAAATTGCAGCAGCTAAAAGCGCTGAAGGCATCGGTGTTGGATAAGGCGTTTAGAGGGGAGATGTAAAATGAATTTTGTGTCAAAATGAATTATTCGGGTTAAATTTGTGGATTGAAAGATAATGATTCAACAAACTCTCGAGTTTGGCAACGATACGCCGGTTATTATTGCCCAAACGGGATAGGAATCAGAAGGGTTCGAATGTATATTGATAGCGAAAGTCAGTTGATATATACGACTTTGCAAGAGTCATATAAATATGTAAATCCGTTGGTAAAAAAAAATTAAATGGTAATGTTGGAAAAAAAAGAATATCAGGGATATTTTTACACGCCTGAAACACCTGATAAAAAAATTTCAGGTATTCTGTATTTTTATCCAAACGAAAAAATACGGCTTGAACTAATTGGAGGTTGTTTGTCTGGAAAAGGTATTGGTTTTACTTGTATACAAAAGGATTTGAAAGCAATTTTTGGTGTTGTTAGAACCGAAAGTGGTGTTGCAAATATTACACTTTTGAATTGCTATGGTTCCGGAGGAAAGAATTCTAATAATTTACAGAATTGCGAGATTTGTTTAACAAATTACTCTTGTAGTTATTTGCTGTTAGGAAAACATTTAGCAGACAAAGAGGATAAGGTTTTCGATAAAATTAGAGTTTCGTTCCCTAATTTTAACGATTGGTATAGGGATAATAACATTCAGTTTGATTGTGAAGATAATTTTACAGCGATTTTCAAAACGACTAATGGTCATAAGAGTCCAAAGAAAATCCAATTAAACGAAAAAGAAACATTAATTATAAATGGATATTCAGGTTATTACCACATTAATCCTCATGAAAGATGCCTGTATGAAAGATCTTACATTGAATTAGAAAATACAGAAAAATCGAAACTATTTGATCTGTTGGTTAATATTGGCTGGTTTAAGGATTTCTATTCTTTTGCCGCAATGACATCAATGCCATTTTCGGAAATTTATCTTTACGATAATGATGATAGCAAGGTTATAGATGGTACCTCTTATCCTAATCCGGTGATGTTATTTTTTGTTACAGAGGAAAAAATTGATAAAGACAAATTTTCTTATTGTCATTTTTTGTTCGACTTTCAAAAAATTGAAAGCAATTTTGGAACAATCATGCAAAAATGGTATGAAAAGAAAGAGAATAGCGAGCCAATAATACAACAACTAATATCAAGTGTAACATATCACAGGTTTATTAAAAGTTCCGACTTTCTCATTGTTATTCAAGCAATAGATGGTTATTACACCAGGTTTGAAAAAGATGAACGTGATTTTAAAAAGTTACTAACTGATCTGTATGACAAATATATTGGCATTCAAATTATTACAAATAATAAGCCTAACTTAGATCAAGTTGTCGATTCTCGTCATTATTATTCACATCTTTTGCCTGTAGGGAAAAAGAAAAATGTGTGCATTGGATTTGAATTATATGGCTTAGCAGAACGATTAAAACCTTTGCTTATTGGTTGTGTATTGACATTATTAGGTTTTGATAACAAGGAAATAGATGAGTTATTACAAAATTATTATCAACAAATTGGCAGTATGCTAATTAAAACAAGGTAGTTATTTATGCTTAATGATAAATAACCTTGTGAAATTCACCAAATACATGATCCTATCAATCCGACAAATACCAAAACGAATATCGTTCACAGTGGTTGGACTACAGGCGTGATGTCACCTATTTTTTTAATAAAATAAACCAAAAGGAAGAATTATGAATCCCGAAACCAACCGTATAGAGTACAAACGAGAACTCACGGATAATTTAGAAAAGGAAGCAATTGCCTTTCTGAATTATCACGAAGGAGGCGTCATCTATATAGGCATCGACAAAACAGGAACGGTTGTGGGTGTTTCCGATATGGATGGCGACATGCTCAAAATCAAAGACCGCCTGAAAAACAACATCATGCCGTCGTGTA
>JAVBPN010000387.1:0-3146 GCA_031549585.1 Bacteroidales bacterium | reverse complement strand
CAATTTGAAAATTACTGCTTTTTCAAATCGGGGTTAGTCTACAGTCTGAATTGCTGTCAAACGACAGCGATTTTTTGACAGCAACTCAGATAATTTCAGGCGGTTTTAGCGGGAAAAATGTGGAGCTCTCGAGCGGACTCGGACCGCCGACTTCCTCCTTACCAATTCCACTTGTACCCTGTTATTCAGTGTTATGTACGGCCTCCCAATGACCGTAAATCCCATGAAATAGGGACAATCGTGTTATTGGGTATTTTTGTATATTATATAATGTTGCACTCATAATGGGTGTGATAATGGGTACGATTTGGGACATCGCCAAGTATGTGCTCCGGTAAAAATTATACTGGAGGGCATTCTTTTGAAAATAAAATACAACACACCATTTACGATGATTGAAAATAAAATTATCAGGAATAAAGATTTAACCATTTATCAAAAAATGGTATTTATAACTTTGTGCAGTTATGCAAACGAAAACAATACTTGCTTCCCGTCCTATCAGACCATTGCCGACGTGGTTGGCTGTTCACGGCGTAAGGTGATTGATATAATTAAGGAGCTTGTAAATCTCAAGCTGATTATTAAACACACTGACGGCAAAACCTCATCTAACGAATATGAAATCGTCACTGGTGAATGTGATGCACTACCCGGTGAACAACATGCACCAACGGATAGTGCACAAGCTTCACCACCTAGTGCATCTCCTGCATCCAAACAATATATAAATAACAATATTTATAATTCTTTTAATAATAACCATCTATCAATCAGCGAGCATGATGAGCTTGAAGAAGTTTTGGAAAACTGCGAGATTGATGGATTGTATGAAGAAAATGACCGTGCATTATTTAAACAGGCAATTACAAACATGTATCAATCAAAGGAAATCACGGTTTGCGGCAATACATATCCTCAATCGGTTGTACGAAAGAATATGCAAAGGCTGAATTATGAGGTTATTGCGTATGCCTTTGATGCTATGAAAGCAGTAGAATATCCACCAAAGTCACCTATCAATTATCTAATATCGGTTCTTTACCGTGGGATTTTCGAAGCGGGAGGGTCTTTCAATGGATAATAACATCCCAAATCGTGAATTGACACGAATTGAACGAGCTGAAATCCGCAATTTGGTTGTAGGTATGTGTGCTAATTATGACTATGAATATGGCTGCTTACCGTTAGATTGTGCTTGTTACATGCTGGGAAAACGATATACTGGGGCATATTGCAGGTATTTCAAAAGTTCAGTATTGCCACTAAATCCGGCTTTGGAAAATGCTATAATGAGCAGATTTGTTATTTCCGATAAAAAGTGTGACATTTGCGGAAAACCCTTTTTACCGTCCGGAAGGCAAAAATATTGTTCAGTTTCTTGCATTGAAGAAGGCAACCGCCGGACAAGCCGTGAGCGTATGAAAAAGCTCCGCCTAAAGACTAAATAATATTACGATTTGCTTTTTGGTAAGCCTTGATATTACTGGGGTTGGGGGAGTTTATCTGGGGGTAGAGGTATAGTTGTATCACTACCCCGGATAATGATTTTTGTATCGTAACAAACCACATTTAAAAGCCCTTCATAATGCATCGCTCAATGCTTTACGAAGGGCTTTTAAAATTTTATGGAATTTTTGCTTTTGGACACCTTTTGTATAAATTAATATTTGCCAAAGAAAGTAAGCCATCTTTAGTTTATGTATGTCACAAGAATTTTCTATTGTGCTCAAATACCGTTTTTAGCGACTTCATTTTGAGATAATTACTCCTTGCTTTAACACTACCCAGTCGTCCGAGCCGAATATGTGGAAGTTTCCTTTCATTGCTACTGTATCGCCTACGGAAACTTCGTTTAGTTGATCAAATGAATTGACCACAAACAACACATATTGTTTTCCGTCCTTGGTATTGGATAATGCGATTGACGGTGTGCCGTGGGGATCGGGGCCGGTATAGGCGACAACCCCTGTAACTTCAGTACTTGCTCCGCTGTATTTATTCGATACCCTTTGCACATCCTGCTTAAATTCATTATACAAATCAAGTGCGCTAACGGCTTTGTTTTCAGGCTGCTCAGCTGGTTCATCTTTGCCAGATACTGAAATTCCCAGTGCTTTAAGCCATTCATTCATACCAAAGTCTGGTGCATCTGCTTCAAGCAGACTCAGTCCATCCAGCACCTGACCATTCTTTACCATAGACTTAAATGTTTCGGCATAAGTACCCGGATTTACGTGTGCTGTCCAGAATCCGGCTACCTTCTTGCCTCCAAAATCAGTAAGGCTCAAATATTTTTGCACCGGATTAGATGGTTGTCTGCCCCAAACAGGGCTGCCGATTAGAATTGTATCATACACTGATAAATCAGGTAAAACGCCTTTTAATTCGCGGATATTTCCGCTTTCTCTTTCCTCTGCCATTTCGACCATAGTTTCGTCATGATCAGTTGAATATGATATTTCAGGTTCGATTAAATATATATCTGCACCTGTTTTTTGCTCAATCATTTTTGCAACCTTTTGGGTGTTGCCTGTAACAGAATAGTACACGATAAGTACATTGCTTTGCAGATTTGCTTTATTATTTTCATTTTCCGTAATTGTAATACGCTCGTCAGCTGCATCCCAATCAACGGAATATCCAAAGCTTTCCACAATAAACCGAATCGGCAGCATGGTACGTCCGTTTATGATAATAGGTGCGACATCAAGGGTTTGTGGATTTCCGTTTAAGGTAGCCGTTTCACTACCAATGGTTAATTGTATCGTTTGACCGGTGTGAGTCAGTGTTGCTGTATTTGTTGCTTCGTCCCACAAAACTGATCCATCCATAGCCTCAACGATGGCTCTGATGGGCATTAAGGTGCGGTTATTTTGAATAACTGGAACTGTACCTTCTTCATCAATTGGCTGCTGAGCACCGTCCACCGTCATCATTTGATTACCAATTTGCAGCTGAATAACTTTTGCTTCGGCAGCATAAGCCGAAAGATTTGCCACCGCTAAAACTAAAACCATAATCAATGCTAAAACTTTACTCATATTTTTCATTTTCTTGTTCTCCAATCTAATTAATCTGTTGTTAAATTAGCTTTCCAACCATGTGTTTGCTTCTTAATAAAGTGCTTCTACAAGCTCCGGTCT
>JAVBPN010000173.1:0-18706 GCA_031549585.1 Bacteroidales bacterium | reverse complement strand
TTCATGATGTTAAAGTTTTTGTGAATGAAACGTTAATTTGTTGTACCTGCAAACTTAACAAAATATATGATTGCTGATGTTATATTGTTCTATTTTTTTTATATTTATTTAACAGGATATTCCGGATATGGGAGATTTTCTGTCAGATCCGGCAGTTAACCAAAAAGCAACCAATTGCGGCTGAACTAAAATTCGGTTTAGATAAGAGAGAGGAGGAAGAGCGGCATTATAAATGCCGCTCAACTGTGAGGAGTTGTCCGTTATGGTATTCAAACCTAACAGGAAAACAATACCTGTTAGGCATATCCACCTATTCCTAGCAGATTTTTAAAACCTTTTAGGTTTGCGATATAACCGTTTGATGCTGTTTCAGGGAGAACCACATATCAAGTTTCCAAGGCTTTCATGATGCCATTGCCAAAATTTTGATTTCTTTTTTCCGTAGAATAAGTTAGTTTTGATGTTTAATAGAAGTGATAAAAACCAGTGGGTATGAAGAAAGTCGTGTACATCATTTTAGCTGTTTTCTTGCTTTCAGCCGGCGGATTCCTTGGCTATTTTTACCTGATCAAAGGCAAACCTAAGAACGTGCCCAAGAAACAGGTGGCGGCGAATTCTAAATCTTTAGCAGGCTCATCGCCGCTTTCCTATAGGATCAATGATGAGGTGGAAACGGAAGATGAATACGATGATGACGAAGATTATGATGATGAGTATGAGTATCCCATATTTGAAGGCAATTATTTTGAAGATGTAGAGAGTACAGAAGCCTATCATAATTATCTGGCGGTGATAGAGCAATACAAGTCTACCGGTACACTCGATTTTTTGTGGAACTCTACTCCGGATCAAACATCAGACAGCATCGTGGCTGCGATAAATTATGCCGACGAAAATGATCTGGTTAACGATTTCAAAGATTTTAACGGATATGCGTGGCCCGATTTTATTTATCATGGAACATTTGTTAATGAAGACGATGCAATAAAGTCGGATGTGCAGATTATTCCAGTCAGTATCCGGGAATATACTCCCGAAGAGTCTGCTGTAAATGCATCCCAATATAAAACCTTGATCGAATTCCTTTCCAAAGGACGCCAAACGATCGATTATTATGCGTTGTATACGATGTACAAACCGTTGATCCGCCGGGTGATTACCCAAAAGCAATATGAGGAAAGATACAGCTATTGGGTAAAAAATCTGATTGTCGCATATCAGGATTTTGAGAACCACGAGGATTGGTATGAGCGGATAGAGAGCGTCATGAATGAGGAATGGCTGTCGCATGTAAGGGATGTGCAGCAGTTAGATCCGGGTTGGAATTCGTCAACGTGGCATGACGATTTTTTTTCTTATTTTGAAGAGATTTTGCCCCAATCGTCTATGAAACCATTTATGGACAAGAAAAAGAAAATCAATACTTCTGCCCTTGTCTGGACATATTCTTTTTGGGTAAGGAGGTACAACGAAGGGAATACCGAGAATATTATTAAAACACTGCGCAGCATTCAGCAGGATTATGGGTTATGATGGTTGATTTTCTTGCGTTCATCGTTTGGCTGAACCGAGTTTGCAACTTCAGCCAATTCAAGTTCATATTTGTGTTATTAAATTGTTTATTGATGTTTCTTTCGTCCCTTTTTGACGCCGCAAAAAGGAACCAAAAACGGCCTGACAAAATAAACGCGCTCCGCCTATCGGCTTCGCTTAAACGGAATTTTGTCAAAAAGGTATGCTTCGCATGAATAAACGGGCTAACGCCCGTCGCGATTTTGATCGAGACTGATCCTGTTGTTCGGCTGAATTTGCAATTCAGCCGTGATTGAAAGGAATAAATGCCCATGTTCATAGGCATTACAACCGTAATACAGGTAAACTTTTAGCTCGCCACAGACAATTTAAAATTGCTTACAGCGAGCTAAAGGTTCAACAAAGGCGCAGAGCGGCAAAACATTTGCCGCTCAACGGTGGTGGAATTGCCGCTCGACGGTGAAGTTGTTAAACGATCGACTTGATAAACCTGTCTTTATCGCATGAAGCATTTTGTCATGTTAGCCACCGGAAGATGATCATAAAATGATTGATAATGGTCTGATATCTTATCCACATATTCTTTAAGGTGGTTGCAATTCACTACATCTATCCAATTCATTGACCCACCTGATAGTTCACTTTGGACAAGCCTGCCGTATTTTAGTTCTTTTATTTTTCCATTTTGTGACTCCCATAAATTTGCATCAACTACCGCTATTTTATGTAGGCTAATATGGATGGTAGCTAATGATCCCACTGAATCATCCAAAGAAGATAATAAATCTTTATTGTTATCAACGATCTCTTTTAACCTCAGGAATAATTCATCTTCAATAAAATCCCAACGAGCATCTTCACAACCTTTACAAGATGATTGTAAAGACTGAAAAGTTTTCCATAGAACAGAGTTGTCTAATTCCTTTGTTGTATTAATTTTTGTTTCTCTAAATGTAGTGTATCTATTGATCTCTTGAAATGGTTGTGGAATATATTTATGACATGTTTGCATGTCTTCATAAAAGCATCTATGATCAAAAAAATCAATAATCCCTTTCTTTTCCCTGTCACTGAGGTTGATTTTTTGTAACATGGATGATAACCTTATGTTTTGATGATAATTATCACTTCCCATCCATATATTGTAATTATTTTCATTATTCCATTTAGTCTCAAGCCCGTCAAAAATAATATGATAACCTGATAATGACTTCGATTCTACAATCAATTTCAGGATAAAACTCCAATCTATATTATTGATCCTTGTAATATAATATCTTCTTGCAAGAATGTCTATTTCCCTATATTTTTTTGATTCTCTATCCTGAAAATAAGGAGAACGCAAACATTCCCAATCCCTGTTATTTAGTTCGATTTTTATTTGACTTTCAAGCTGAAGTGACTTAAATGCTTCGCAATTTTCTAATATAGAAGTGATGTTTTCTTTCATTTTGGTTGATTTATGGTTGTTGTATATAACGAGTCTACGCTCAATAGCATTTGCAGTAAAGGTTGACCAAAGGTACAAAGCGGCAAAACATCTGCCGCTCAACGGTGGAACGTTAATATAGTCCACTGATATCTATCGTTCGCTTGCCACTACCTGTCCGAATTACCACTTTTTTCCTTGTCATTGCAATATTATAATAAAATGGATATACGGAATTTGCCCTGCTGATGGTCACTGGCCGAGCCTTTGCAATTTTGCGGGAAAATAGATTTTCGGCAGCAAAAACAATTTTATCTCCGCTTTCATAAAGTGTATCCACATAGACAATGTTGTTGTTAATGCTGTCGGTTGCTTTAATGTCCTTGTCCAAGTATATAAACTGATATTCTTTTTTAAGAGGTATGAAGACATGCCTTGACTGGGCCTGAGACCACCATGTCATTATGCATGCATAATCTTCATTAGCCCAAACCAATTCAAGCTCTTTTTGAGGGATATCTTCACTATCCAAATCAAGTATTTGTTCATTTTTGTCAATGGTATAAATAATAGACCAAGAACCAAGACTATCCCGACGCAAGACGACTTTTGCATTTTCCCTATCCACCACTGTTTCAAGATAAACCTTTTCTGGATCCTCTGGTTTATCCATGTTTTTACTATCTATTTGGGGATGATTTGCATGATTGAAAGCCAACGATGCAATGGTCAATATGGCTGCTATTGTCATAACTATTATTTTTTGTATTTTGTCTTACGTTCATCGGCATTTACCTTCGGTAAGGTAGTTGTAATGCCGATGCTTAGCACCGGTGAATTTGAAATTCACCAAAGATCCAAAGCGGCAAAACATTTGCCGCTCAACGGTGGATGGAGTTTTATTTGGTTTTGACGGATTTGACATCAAATTTGATACTTTTATTGTCCTTGTTGTATACCATGATTGCATCGGGTGTTTTTGTTGTTGGGAATGTAAAATAAACAGTGCCCGACAAACTAACTTCGCTGCCCAGCAAGCCCCGTGACCCTTTGATATAGCTTTCTGGCATTCTTTCCGTTGTTGTGGATATATGGGCGTTTCCGTTACTTATGATTCCGGAAATTTCGGTATGGCTGCAATCGACAACCTGTTTTCCTGTTGATACCTGCATTCGGACAGGGATATTCATGTTGTCTAAAGGAATCGCGGCATCAGCAATCAATGAAACGACTATGTTGCCAATTGAATCCCGGCTAATTGCACCAATCCGGAAAGTAAGCGTGTTTCCATTATTTTCATACTCCTTCCTTTCTCGGGTGAAATTTTAATTCCTGCATCTTTGGACGATTCGTCTTCTGTGACCACTGATTCCTGAGCAGAGCGGGAATCTTCCGGCGCAGTTTGGTTTGACTGCATCATTTCCTTTTCAGCCGGATATAACTGTGAACCGGTTATCGACACCGCAATGAGAGTGACAAAACTGACCAACGCAATGATTCCGGGCAGTTTTTTGTTTTGTTTTTTTACAGCGCGAATGATGAAGATAACAAGAAAAATCAGCGTGCTCAACAGAGCAAGCATCGCCAAGACGGATAAAAGAGTTTGCATGTTTTTTATTTTATGCCTTTACGGGTGGTGAGTATCATCTTAATTTATTCCATGTCATGATTTTGGGAGTGATGGTTTTTCCACATTCCGCTTCAAATTTTTTGTCCAGATTGTCAAAATTGTTGGTGATGGAAGTAGTAAACTCGACTTCCGAATCCGGGTAACTTTTCCCGACAACAGCATTTTTAACACTTTTGGTTACCAGAGTGTTTACATCGCCCAAATATATTGCATCGCCCGCCGACACTGAGAAATGCCCTTCTATTCTGTCTTTAATGTCTACCCAAGTCGCCAATGAAGAGCCATCCACGTAATCGCCAAGTTTGAAATATGTCAATGTGTAGTCTCCCGGCGGTATCATGAACGATTGAACACCATCCACCTTTAAGATGATCTGCTCGTTTTGGGTATTCCTGAAAGTCATGTAGCTATACACTGTTCGCCGGTCATTCACAGGCGGGTGATTGTTGGTTGCACCTACTACGACATAAGCCTTGTTCCCCTGCGCATAAGCTTTTTTGTTGAAAGCCACATTGATGTATGAGGATGAACACGCAAATAGCGTCAATGTCAGACTTAATGTGCATACATGCCATACGATTCTTTTCATGTGCGTCAAATTTTTCTTCTTCATGCTTTTTTACTTGTTTTTGCCTCTTTCGGGGCGGATTATATTTTGTTATTAATTTTCAATCTATTGTGTCGATGTCCACCTCATTGTCGGGCAGATCGTCGGTTAGGCTTTCGGCACTTATTTCCCAATACCAATTTTCAATGACCAATTTCAATTGTCCATTCGGATAACACAAGATGTCACAATCAAGAATGTTTCCATCCATATTGATAACCTGAAACCTAAAATATCCGAAGTTTTCAAGTTTTGCCGGCTCGATAATTTCTCCTCCGTATTGATGGACAATTGTAGCAATTTTTTTCCTGTATTGATTAAAGTCTATGCGTAAACTGTCGTCTGATTCACGATAATTTGCACAATGATCTAAATAAAACAGATAGTTTTCTCCTATTATTTTTCCTGTATGCAAACAATCTTCGTAAAAAACTAATTCAAAAGTATCCGTTTCCAATGAAAAGGAATTTACTCCACCATCACAACCCCACTTTAATTCAAATCCATTTGACAAAATTGTTTTGGTTTTCAAGTTTGTATTTGGCTCAAAAGGATTATAGGATATGGGATTATTCCGATCACAACCTATGAGCAGAAGCATGATGATGAAACTATATGAAATTCTCATTATGATTTAAGGAATGCGATTTTTTCTTGTCAAAATGATAAAATAGTGCAATAATAATGATATACGAAATCAAGATGGAGACATAAAAGAATAAAAGTAATACAATAGGGTCGCTTTGGAAAAAAATAATAAAAGGGATTACCGACACAAGCAATAAAACCACAGCGAACAACTTGATTTTTGCAAGAAAATAACGTTTTCCTGTTTTGGTTGATTTTGCAAGAAAAATATTTTGCAATACAAGGTTTGCAAGGAAAGCCATAACATACGCTGCCGATAAGAAAACAACAACCATAAAAGCAAAACCCTCTATGTTTCGCGAATAGCATTTCATAAGTAAAAACGTCACCGCACAGAGCAACAAAAATTCCACGTAGTTTTGAAATAATCTTCTTTTTTTCATTGATTTACATATCATCAATCCATTTTTTGGAATATTCCGGTGTTTTCCCAACCGGAGTTGAACTGCCTGCCTTCTTCAAGGTTCAATTCGTTACCTGTTAAAGTATAATACCAGACATATGGCGCATCGTTGAAATCTTTCACTTCTTTTCCGTCACGGCTGGCTTTTTCAGGGATAAAAATAATGGTATTCTCATTATACATGATGCTGCCTTCCGCAATATATGTATGCTTAGGAAGTTTGGTACTCCCTTCAAATTTCATTTTATTCCCGTCAAAAGAATATTGATTGAGATAGATGTTCCTCAGAGCTTTCTTTTCACCGCTCCACGTTCCGTCAAAACGGTTGGGATTTGCATCCTGATAGGCAGAATAAGCCGTTGCATCCGTTTCTTTGATGGAGAACTCAATTTTGTTTTCTTTATCGACCCTGCTGTCTATTGAATAGTATTTTCTTTCCTCAAAGGTGAAGGTCAATGAGTCAACATCGAATTTCTTCGATCCGGTTTTAGTCACCTCTACAATGCTGCCATTCCGGGGAACCAATAAAACATAAGTTCCTGCAAACGTAACATATGCCTGCCCGTCATACAAATTGGTGCTACGCATCCTATCACAGTTACGAAGAATAAACCATGATTTTTTCCCAAACGGCGCCGGAAGTTCTATACTTGCATCCAAGCCGGTTCCATCACTTGTATAAGAAATAAAAACAGGACGTTCCATAAATTTGGGGTTGAGCATGTTTTTTAGCACTCCTGCGTTTGTATTGGCATACACAAAAGCGACGCTTCCTGCATAAGAAACGGCGTCTTGAATGGCTGCTTTCTCTTCTTTTGAGGTTTTTTGCGCCATAGCCGCCGAAATTATGGTGGTGGCAAAAATTACTGTGAATAAAAATTTTGTCATATTTTCTTTTACTTTTTCCTAATGGAGTGGTTACTTAAACTTTTATATTTTATTTATTTGTCGTCTTAAAAGCGATTTGAGAATTATCTTGTGGAACGGTTTCACGGGAAGAAAATATACTTTACCCCAAAAGTTGTTGAAATGTACAAGTGTTGTCACATAAATGAAAGAGTCTGCTCTGTCAACTAAAACTGATACTCTAAAGCCAAGATGTTTGTCGTTCTCGCCCATGACAATTTCATTTTCGTTCTGCTCGATTACTGCAAAATACGTCGTTTGTCCTTCTCTCACTTCTTTAGTTGATTTCAAGCCGAAAATTCCGACAATTGAATTTCTTATGTTTATTAGCCAATTTACCCATCCCGGAAATTTGAATATCTCGGCTGCGATCTTTTCTACACTGTCGTTTGTTGGCTTAATCACGCGAAATGTATCGCAATAGTCAATTCTGTCAAATCCGTTTGCAATCACGGAATTTTCAGGAATTACTGTCAACTTTGTCACTGTTTCCATTTCTCATTATATTTTGTTTCCATTTTTCACTTCGCATGCTGACATCCAACTTGATGGTTGCCATCATCCAATCTTATCCCGGAATATTGAGCGGCATTTCCGTCACTTTTCCTCTTCGTACAATTGCCTTGATTTCACAATGTCCTGCGTATTCTCTACAGCCCAATCCACCAGATTGTTCAGGTAAGGCATCAGTCCTTTGCCTGAGTTCGTCAGGCAATACTCGACCCGTGGCGGCACTTCGGGGTAAATCTTGCGGTCAACTAATCCGTCTGTTTCCAGCGAGCGTAGCGTTACAGTCAGCATCCGCTGCGAAATATCTTCGATCGATTTGTGGATATCGCTGAAACGCATCGTGCCATTTGCGCTCAATGTAGTAAGCACCAGTAAAGACCATTTGTCGCCCAGCCGGCTGAGAATATCCCGGATGGGACAAACCGCATCCAATGAAAAATTTTTCATCTTTTTTTGAAATTTATTACGCTATGAATCAACATTACTTACCTTTTTGTAACCTGATTACCAAGACGTTCGTTCTTGTTTTATTTAATTACTGTTTGTAATTTTGCAGCATAAAAGTAATAAAGTTACTAAAGATAACAAATGTATTAATCATCTAAAAAATAAAGTTATGGCAAAGAAAGTTGCAGTATTAGTAGTAAATCCGGTCAATGGAGCAGGTTTGTTCCAATATCTGGAAGCATTTTTTGAAAATGGCATTCCGTACAAAACCTTCGCGGTGGCTGAAACTACGCAGGTGAAAACCAATTCGGGAATCAGCATGCAAACCGACGATGTGGTGGCTCATTTGAAAGGCCACGAAAACGAATACGACGTGCTTGTATTTGCTTGCGGCGACGCGATGCCCGTGTTTACCGAGAATGCAAGCAAACAGTTCAATCAGGACATGCTGGCCGTTATGAAAAAATTCAGCGATGACGGCAAAATGTTGGTTGGACATTGTGCTGCCGCATTATTGTACGACAGCCTTGGCATCGGCAAGGGTAAAAAGGTGGCATTGCACCCGTATATCAAGTCAATGATGAAAGGTTGCGTCGGGACGGACGAAAAAGCGGTTGTCGACGGCAACCTGTATACCGCCCAAACCGAAAATGCGATTTCATCCCTGCTGCCTGATCTTTTGAAGGCGTTGAAGTAGTCAGCCCGGATTTTCACAGTTGAGCGGCAAATGTTTTGCCGCTCAATATCTGTGTCAGGCATCGGGAATGAAATAAACAAACCAATTCCTGTATCAAATTGTTACATTCGATATAACAATCATCAAAAATTAAATTGTATGGCAACAGTAAATGTTTATTTATCATTCGATGGCACGTGCGAGGCCGCTTTCAATTTTTACAAATCAGTATTCGGCGGCGAATTCAATTATATAGGTCGTTTCAAGGACATGCCTTCGTCAGGCCAGCCGATTCCCGATTCGGAAAAAGACAAAATCATGCACGTAGGTTTACCTATCAGCAAGGAAACCATGTTGATGGGTTGCGATATGTCGGAAGCCATGATGGGACAAAAGTTAGTAGCAGGAAACAATTTTTCGATCTGTATCACCACATATTCCGAAGAAGAAAGCCACCGTATCTTCAATGGACTTTCGGCAGGCGGGAAAGTTATCATGCCATTGGAAAAAACGTTTTGGAGTCCGTTGTATGGTATGTTGACCGACAAGTTTGGTATCAGTTGGCTGGTGGATTGTGATTTGAAGCAAGTATAAAATCATCGTTATGCAGCCATTAGGTATGGAAGCGGCGCTTCGAATGACGAAGCCCGCTTCCATAGTTTTTGAGGCTGTTTTAAATCCTGAATAGAGAAAAAATGGAAACACCAAAAACAAAACCTGTTAGGAAGCGTGAGCAGGCCTAACAGGTTTATAAAATGTCCGACTGATGATATCAGTGGAATTTACGATTATTAATCCGTCAATTTGAACGATCCGAGCATTTTCACAGTATACGGATCACTATGGTCAAGGAAAAGGCTTTTACCCGTGTCCAGCTTGCCAATCGCTTCCATATCTTCCGCACTCAATTCAAAATCGAAGACATTGAAATTTTCAACAATCCTTTCCTTATGGACGGATTTTGGTATGACTACCACATTCCTTTGCATGAGCCAGCGAAGAATGACCTGAGCCGCCGTTTTGTTGTACTTTTTACCGATGGTTACCAAGACTTCATTTTCGAAGATGTTGTTTTTCCCTTCGGCAAAAGGCCCCCACGATTCGATTTGAACGCCGTATTCGATCATCGTCCGGTTGCTTTCGATCTGCTGGCAGAAAGGGTGTGTTTCCACCTGATTGACGGCAGGAACTACTTCGTTGTGGACAATTAAATCAACCAACCTGTCCGGTTGGAAATTGCTCACACCAATTGCTTTGATTCTGCCTTCTTTGTACAATTCCTCCATGGCACGCCACGAACCATATACATCGCCAAACGGCTGATGAATCAGGTACAAATCCAGATAATCCAATTGTAGTTTTGTCAACGATTTTTCAAAAGCCTTCTTTGCTTTTTCGTAGCCTGCGTCTTGTATCCAAAGTTTGGTGGTGACGAATATTTCGTTCCTTGCCACGCCGCTTTTCTTAATCGCCCGTCCAACCGCTTCTTCGTTGTTGTAGGCGGCAGCAGTGTCAATCAAACGATATCCCGTTTGAATGGCGTCGTACACACATTGTTCGCATTGGTTTGCATCGGGAACCTGGTAAACACCGAATCCCAGAATCGGCATCTGAACGCCGTTGTTTAATTTCACTGTTTTCATTTCTTTTTATCTATTAAGTTATTCATACTATATGCTCTTTCCTGCCTTGTACGCCTGTATCATAGCCGGATTGTCCACTATGTCGCCAATATCCCACGCACTAAAGCCAAGAATCATTTCAGCTTCTTCCAGTCCGGTGGCACAACTTAAAAATCCCCGGAAATCCGAAATAGTACCTTCCATCGCATGGCGCTCAGGATCGGCGCAGGTGGCAATGAAATAGGCTTTGCCTTTAAATTCCCGGAAACGGGGAACGGTGCGGTCAATAAACGTCTTCAATTGCCCGCTCATTGCATAGAAATAAACGGGTGTAGCGAAAACCAGCACATCGGCGTCTACCATTTTAGTGAGTATTTCGTTCATGCTGTCTTTCTGAACGCATTTGCCCGTGTTGATGCAGTTGCCGCAACCTACACAATAATTGATCTTTTCCTTGCGGAGAAAAATCTTCTCGACGCTGTGTCCCGCTTCCCATGCACCCAATGTGAACTGGTCGCACAACAGGTCTGAATTGCCGCCTTTGCGCGGACTTGATGATATGATCAATACTTTCTTAGCCATACTATTTTTGTTTTTAATGTGCTGCTGTTTTTGAAAAGAAATTAATAACGAATACACCCCCGACAATTAATGTAATTCCGATGATTGCAGGAAGATCAATCGCCTGTTTGAACACAAAAATGGAAATCAGAGCGGTCAGCAGGATACCCAACCCGCCCCAAATGGCGTAAGCCGTGCCGAGCGAAATGGTTTTTAAAGAAAGGGACAGGAAATAAAAACAGACGAGGTAGGCAATTGCCACTACAATTGTAGGTAGCAATTTTGTAAAACCATTGGAAGCCTTCATGAAACTTGACCCTACGACTTCGAACAAGATAGCTAAGCCTAAATACAAATAATGCATAACTTTACCTTTTAGAATTTAAAGCAAAGGTAAAGTGCAATTAAACAGGCAAAATTGACAAAAGTCAAAAAATCACTTTTAAACAAAATAGAGGAAAAGACGCCTGTGGATCAAGAGGGTTTATTGAAAAGGATAAATTTTAAGATTGTTGGGGTTATTTTTTGACAAGCTTTCCAACTTTTTCATCCATTCTTTAAAGTGTAAACATTTATTTTTCAATCCTTCTATTCCGATTTTGCTTGTTACAGACACTCCAGATTTTGGTTTATCGTAATTATGAAACTTTTCAAATTCTTTAATTATTCGTTTAGAAGGTGCTGTTTGAGGGTTATTGTTTATTTTTTCGGTATTATTATCGTATTCTTCAATGACTTTTTGTAAAGTTGTCACTTGTTTTTCCATGTCTGGATAGTCAATCAATAAGTGTTCTAATCCACAAAAAACTAATGCTTCAAATTCATGTAATTGTATATATGGAATGAAATTTCGGAAAGGTATATCTTCTGCAAATTTATCCTCCAATTTTTTCACTTTCCCATAACAATCAGATATTTTCTTAGCATCTGCATAGCCTGGAAAATCATCAGGTAAAGCATACAAATCAAACATTGTAGTGTAAAAATGCACTTCATAGGTTTTCTTGGAATATTGTTTTATCAATAATTCCAAATCATTTTTTGCCTGTTGGTAGCTGAGTATTCCTCCTCTGATGTTTTTCTTTCTATTTGTTACGAGAATAGTAGTTCTAACAACAACATCAAAGCTTTTCAAATATTCTTTTAATACCTTATCTGCGAAACGATCTTCCGTTTGTCCTTCACAAAGAACATTCAATACTATTTGACTCATGGGCGACCTCCTAACACATTTTTATCCCATAATTCACTTAAAGAATAATTTTCCAACCAATCTTTCAATTCTTCTTCATTTAATTTATGAGCGGTAGAATATCCACTTTCTTTATTTGCTTCTATTATGGTAATTTGATTGGTCTTAAATTCATCTACTAACCCAGGCGATTGTGTTGCCACAATAATCTGGGCATTTTTAGAAGCTTCTTTTATCATTTCAGCCAATTGTCCGATTGCAAAAGGATGTAATCCCAATTCAGGTTCATCAACAATTATGACATTAGGCATCGTTTCTTTAGGTTGAAACAGTAAAGTCGCTAAGGCAATAAAACGAATGGTTCCATCAGAGAATTGCTCAGGCAATAAAACATAATCGTTAGGAAAAACATCTACCCATTTCAAAGAAACATACCCTCTTTCATTAGGTTTTAAGTAAAAATCCTTAAATTGGGGCATAATAAGACTAATATAACTTACGATTTTGTCGTAATTAGAACGATAATTTTTTTGCAGATAATAGAGAAAAGAAGCTAAATTATTACCTTCCGCTTGCAGATAATTTGCTATATCAACGGGTGATGACTGTCTGATTGGACTTTCAAGCGATGAGTCATGAAATTGATAGACCTTACAATTTGTAAGTATTCGATGAATAATACGAACAGTTTTATTATTATGCTTATTCGTTATGGCGGATTCTTTAAAATCAGAACTTAATTGTATTATTTGACTTTTCTGATCTTTACGCCCCCATTCCACTTCTTCTGAGGTAATAATTAATCTATCTGGCGTAGCATACGCTAAATGAAAACTATAGTGATCAATATGTGTATTGTTTTCAAAACATAGTTTTCCTTTAATATTGGTTGTGTGTTTTGCTCCATAATGCAGAAAAACCTGACTTGTCCCAGCTTTTTCCACGAAAAGCTGGAAACTACCCGACATCATAAAATTGAGCATTTTGAAAAAACTAATAATATTACTTTTTCCTGAACCATTAGCACCTAAAAATATATTAATATTATCAAGTTCAATCGTGAGAGGATGATTGGGTGATACAGATTTATAGCCACTAATACTAATCTCTCTTAATCTTGTTACATTTTTTTCTGTTTGCATATATACCTTAATATTATTTTTTAGACACAAGCAAATCCTTTATATCTATATTCAATAGATTGGCAATCTCAACTAATGTTTCAAGCGACGGTTGAACTTCATTAGTACACCAGCGAGAAATAGTCGTTTCATTCTTATTCAAATGTTCTGCGAGCCATTTATTTGTCTTCCTTTGTTCCGCTAAAACTGCTTTTATTCTGTTAATTGCTTTTCTATTCATATCAATCTGCATTTCACGCAAATATATCAACTTTATGCGACAAATCAAAATATTGCCATTTTTATAACATTAACCAATCTTACTGTTTTTTATCCAATATCATACAGATTAATTATGTCTGAATTTCATCAAATCGTTTTGTAACCTACGATAATTGAGCTTGCAATAAAGTTTATTGGTTTATCAGTATTTCAAAGTGAATAGTACGGTGGCAACGCATTGATAATTTTCCACTGTTGATTCTCAATTTCAGCAACTTAATAAAAAGGTAGCACGATATGATACAGGCAAAATTGACAAAAGTCAAAAAATCACTTCCTGCGAACCCTGCTTAATGTTTCTGGAGAAATGCCTAAATATGAGGCGATATAGCCTAAAGGAACCCGCTTGATCACTTCCGCCTCATTTTTGATTAAGTTTTTGTAGCGGTCTTCGGCGGATTGGGATTGAAAAGAATAATTCCGTTCGTTCAACATCACGCAATATTCTTCGATGATTTTCCGTCCGATGGTATTTATATCGTTGTGTTTTTGATACAACTCGTCCAGGTCTTTGCCCGTGATATATTGAAATTCGCAATTTTCGAGGCATTGAATCGTCTCGCGGGAAGGCTTGTTGTTGAAATAAGATTCGATGGAAGCGAAATTATGTCCTTCGTATCCGAACCATATCGTAATTTCCTGTCCCTCTTTTTGGTAATAAGAACGAATGATGCCTTTTTCAATGATAAAGAAACTCGGAACCAGTTGCCCCTCTTTGATGATACAGCTTCCCTTCTTTTTGGAAATAGTCTGAATTTTCGCTTCCAATTCCTTTTCCGCTTCACCGGAAAGGTAACCGTACATTTTCAGTCGGCGAATGAATAGATTCGTATTTTGCATGTTTGACAACGTTCATCCCTTTTAAGACATTGCTCGCAAATTTAACGTTAATTCTTGGAATTAGGGAAATTACGTTTTTTGAGAATCAATCATCATAAAACAAAGAATGTTTGAAAAGTATTACACTATTTTAATGTTGATTATCAGCGTATTTAATTACAAAACAATGGGACAATGCCTCGTATTTCTGGTCTTAAAAAGATGAAAGCAAAACAATCTTACTGTTTCCGATGTTTATTTTCTGCTTTAGTGCGGTTGTGGCTCAACAACATTCACTAAATTGCAACATAAGTATTGAAATATATCATAAAACGCATAATGTTTCGTTTGATAATAACAAAAGGGCATAACAGGACGTTTATGAGTATAAAAATGACCGGAAAACGGCCTTCACCAAAAAACAATCTATCATGAATCATCATTCAAAAAAAAGCATCTATACCTATTGCAAATTATTCGCAGTGTGCATATTATTTCTCTTGATGGCAACAGCCTGTTCCCAGGAACGAGACATTCGCAAAGTGTCCGCAGGCTACTTGAAAGCCTTGGTAGATTACCGTTTGGATGATGCAAAAAAGTTTGGAGATGCATCCGCCATACAATTTTTAGAATGGCAGCAGCAAATTATCAATAGTTGGAAGCCTGAAGAACGGGAAGAAGCACGGAAAAACCTCGAAAATATTGAAGTGAAAATCAATCAGGTCGATATAAAGGACAAAAAAGCAACCGTAAAATACGAACTGGTGAAAGACGGAAAAGTCTTGCAATCTGATCTATTGTATTTAGAGAAGCACTCTGCTGGTTGGAAAGTACACGAATCGATGTAATTAATCAATAAAACTATCTACTGCTTAAACATTGTGAACGTAAATTGTTATAGGTAAAGTAATATTGTTATCTAAAACATGTGGGTTCCAAATATTCATCGAAATAGTATTGCGACAGCAATATTATTGCTTTTTACCATTTTCCGTTCTGTAGCGCAAACAGTTGTTTCCGGGCAGGTAATTGATGGTGCAGACAAAGAGGATATTTCATATACAACAGTGGCTGTGGTAACAACGAGCGACGGAAAGCAAGTAGCCGAAGTGTTGAGCGACGAAAACGGACAGTTCTCTTTTGCGGGATTACCTCCGGGCGAATATATAATCAAGTATTTGTACGCAGGCTATCAGGAACGGTTGATTCCGTTGGTGGTGGATGCACAAAGCCAATTTCACGATCTGGGAAAAATCAATTTGGAACAACAAGCCGGATTTCATGGTAGCGTAGGGATTAATTTCGGATTGGGTACGCTTACCCGGCGTAGAGCCGATCTGCCGACCCCATTGGGAAGCTACCACCTGAATCCTAAATTCATGCCGTCTGTCAACCTGAACTATAACACAAAAAAAATCAGGTATTTCCTGCAAACAGAGTTGATAAGGCAACAAACTGTTCCCGATAATGAATTCACCAATCTTAATGTTGGCGATGCATCTTTTGAATCGCAGGTTCCTGATAACCGTGTCCTGACACGTTATGCCGTACGTGGCGGGTTAAGCTGGATACTTGATGCGAAAAATGTATTTACTTTCTTGGGGATATTTGATTATGAAAGCCACACGGATACAGCCCAAGTCGCGTATCTCGATGCGGATAACAAACAAGTGTTGCGCTACTGGTCGTGGTACGAACGTGAACGGCTTGGATTGGCAGGAACTTCCGTGAGTTATAAGCACAAGTTTACCGGTGAAGGACACGAATTGAATGCGATGTTGCAATATACCCGTGGCTGGGACGATGAACTTTTCAGGCTGCACGAACTATCTGACGTATACACAGGCAGCGATACTGCAAATTTTGTGGCAAAAGACCACATTATACAATTTTCAACCGGTTATGTTATGCCTTTGCAGAGCGGACGCATCGAAGCCGGCGCCAAAGGACATATCCGCCGCCTGCCGGCAACCTATACTGTACAAATAAGCGATCTTTCGATGATGTATCCCGGGATGGGCAATCGTTCGGAATGGAGTGAAGACCTGGCAGCGCTGTATGCCAAATGGCTGCTCGAAAGCAAGAGATTTGGCGTGGAGGCAAGCCTGCAAGCCGAATACACCAATGTTTATAACGACATCTCGCAGGATAATTACTATTACCCAACAAATGACGCATACGATTATTTTGACATTCTCCCGGACATTAAATTGACATGGAAAATCGATAAACGGAATCGGTTATCGGCATTTTATAACCGCAGTATCGACCGCCCGGGTGAGCTTTTGCTGCGTTTTTATCCAATCTATCACGATCCTGGACTCATCAGGACAGGCAATCCGTATTTGCGTCCTCAATATACCGGATATTCGGGATTGGCATATCAGTATAACTGGGAAAGCGGTTCTGTTAGTATCTCTGGTTACTACAAATCCATCAAAGCGCCATTCTCGCGTATCTTTTCGTTGGATGGAGAAACCGGCCGGCGCGGCATCCTGTTCCGAATATTTGCAAACACCGGAAAATCCAATGATACAGGCGTGAAGGCAACCATAGGGCAACAAATAAGCCGGTATTGGAAGGTTTCGGGGAATTTCAACTGGTACAGGAACAAGATCGCCGCCTATAGCGGAATAATCTATTTTCCCTACGAGCATGACTTTGCTATTGTAGCCAGCAGCAACAATACATGGGATGCCAAACTCGACAACCACATTACCATCGACAAAAACACGCGGCTGCAACTTACAGGCGTATATTTCGCCCCGCGTAATATTCCGCAGGGAAGACGCCACGGTCTTGGCGGAGTAAATTTTGCATTCAAACAGCCATTAGGACAAGGAAGAGTCGAATTGGCGATTATAGCATCCGATATTTTCAACACAATGGGCCTCAAGGAAGATATTTATAATGATGATTTCCATGCAGTGTACGAAAATTACTACGAAACACAAACCGTGAGCCTGGGGATGAAGTATAGGTTCTAAATTTCAGGAAGGCTTTCGCTCATATTTTAGATGCAAAAGCAAGCTAACAACTGAGTATAAAAAGTGAATTTGTATACTAAGATGGCAGAAAAGAGGTAGAACAGTGAAGATGAAAAGATTATCCTATTTTATTATTTTGAGTTCTTTGTAGTTTTGATGGTAGCGCAACCCTTGTAAGCCCGGTTGCCGACAGTAATAAATACACTGTACATCAGAGCCTCGTCTTCCACAAGGTTGTACTCGCAGTATTGCTGTTCGGCGGGGTCGGCCAATCCCACATAATCTACCAACCCAAACACATTGCCTTGCTTGTCTCCAAACATAAAGAAGATATGATTTTCCGCCGGATTGCCGGTAGTGACCATCCGTACCGGATAGGCTGTTTCTTTGCCCGTTTCCGAATCGGTAAACATCAGCAGGTTGTTGGCCAGATGAGCTTCCCAGAAAGGTTCGTAGCCGCCCATTTCAAATTGCAGATTGTTCCGGAAGACTTCATTGATAAAATCAGTAGTCGAAAATAATCCGATTTGTTCCAAATGCTTGCGTTCTACCCAACGAATTTCACCATGATCCAAGACTTTAGCGCGTTGCCCGTCCATCGATAGGTTTCCCAAGAAAAGGCAAATATCACCCGACTTCACATTGGTAAATAATTCCTGCGAGAATGCACTGCTTGCTGTGAACAGCAAAATGACGACCAGATAGATTTTCATGTTTGAATGTTATTTTTTGCGTTGATTCAGGTTTATTTTCTTCCTGTCAATATAACCGTAAAGTTATTTATTGTCATATAGTATGCCAAAGAAATTCGAAAGTTAAGAATGCATGTCATTACTATTTTTATCAAGAAAACCCGCTATTCCCGAACAAACTCAACGAACAAGTGTTTCATGTCTATCAGGCAATCTGTTTTTGAAAACAATTAAAATTTTCATCCATGAATCAAGTAATCAATATCATTGAAAATGAGATAGGATATTTCAACCATTTGTCAAGCATTGACTCTTATATAGTTGCCAATAGGATTAAGAAAGTGCTTAAGGAAAAAGGATATGTGATGGTCGAAAACATGAAAGAAGCAGATGATTATTTCAAACAAAAATATGGAGACGACGAACATGTATTAGATGTTTACGAGCATGGATTCGATATAGTCATTGATAACATCACATACCATATCAAGCTACATAAATATTTCATCGATACAGACCAGATATATTCTGTGTTGGTTTCCGAATGTCCTCCTGTCGAACGCCAATAGTTAGGTATTTGAAGTTTTCTTTTTGCTGCAAAGCCATAATCCGGCAAAAGTAATCAGCCCATTGACAATCAA
>JAVBPN010000003.1:0-7705 GCA_031549585.1 Bacteroidales bacterium | reverse complement strand
CTCGGAATGAAACATTCTGAAAGTATCCAAATAACCAAGCGCCAGGAATTGGTCTACCCACGCTCTTTCTTCCGGTAAGAATCCGGACATCTTCTGATGGCGTTCCGGATGGTTGATGTCGATATTGGTATGGGCAATATTGTAGTCGCCTGCAATGATCATTAGTGGACGTTCTTTTCTCAAATTTTCAATATACTGTTGAAAATCTTTTAAAAAGACCATTTTAAACGCTTGCCGAATTTCTCCGGTTGTACCTGACGGAAGGTAAACGGAAAGAACACTGATATCTCCGAAATCTACACGCAGCATGCGTCCTTCCGAATCATATTTTTCGATTCCCATGCCATAGACTACTTTGTCTGGCTTGTTTTTACACAAAATGGCTACACCACTATAACCTTTCTTCTCGGCCGGAAACCAATAATGTCGGTATCCCAACCGGTCAAAAATAGCCGTATCCATTTGGTCGGATTGTATTTTGATTTCTTGCAAGCAAAGAATATCCGGTTGTGCTTCGCCCAGCCATTGGTCAAAACCTTTGTTCATAGCGGCTCTTAGTCCGTTTACATTGTAGGAATATATTTTTTGCAACATAATTGTATGGGTTTTACTTCGTCATTGCTGTAGAAGTTATGTGAAATTCTTAAAAACTGATTTTATATAAATATCATTTGTTGTTAATGCCGAAGGCATTTCATATTTATAGAACGAGCATTCATACACGTTGTACGACCCCATTTGGGGTCGAATGTACATTGTTCTATGCTATTTGCTATAAACATATAAATCCTTCGGATTTAAAAAATACATGAACACATTATCAACAATGATTTTGATTTTTTGGATACACAACTTTTGTGTGAAAAATGAAATTGGCTTTATATAAAACAACTTTAATAAGAATTGTTTTCGATATGATGTCAATTATCATTGCCGTTGACTTTAGTCAACGGACAAGAGACAGGCAAATAATCGAGGGCTTTAGCCCAAACTTTATCTTGATTTAATGAAACTTAAGTTAATATTCAATTACTTACAATACATTTAATAATAGCCAAACGTATTGTAAATTGCTCACCAGCTTTTGTATAAACGCAGGCCTGTTCTTGGTCAAAAGCTCGCTAGCTTTTAGGTAAAAGCCCGCCTGCTTTTCTGGAAATGCTCGCCTGCTTTTGAGTGAAAGCCCGCCTGTGTTTTTTAAAAGCTCGCCTGCTTTTTTAAATTGCAGGCCTGCTTTCGGATTAACCCATTCCTGCTGTGAAAGAAGGCTTAGAAAGAAAACAGACGATTGATATATCGAATGTTAATTTTATGAAGAAGTAAAAGCAATTATGCCTTTAGTCGATCGATCATTTTAGTTTCTTAATCAAGAATGACAATTTCTCATATGTTTTGGACGGGACAGGCACCAATGGCAAGCGAAGAACATTTTGCGCCAAGCCAACAATCTCAAGTGCGGCTTTGATTCCCGGAGGATTGCCATCACTAAACATTGGGCCCAATACATCTAGCAATTCATAATGAGCGGTGCGTGCGGCAGTATAATTTCCGGCTAAGGCTTCATGGACTATAGTTGATACCTGCTTTGGAAAAGCATTGGCAGCTACAGATATTACACCTTGCCCACCAACCGAGATTATTGGAAGGGATATAGCATCGTCGCCCGAAATCACCGAGAAGTCGCTTGGGCGGCCTTTGATGATTTCCATAATTTGCGGGATATTGCCCGATGCTTCTTTCACTGCCGCAATATTGTCCACATTGGCCAAAGTTAATGTGGTTTCGGCAGTCATATTGACGCCTGTGCGCCCCGGTACATTATACAAAATTACCGGTACGGGGCTTTTGGCTGCGATTAATTTGTAATGTTTGATGAGTCCCTCCTGGCTTGGACGGTTATAATACGGAGTAACGGATAATAAGCCCGATATTCCCGAAAAATCAGTTTGTTTGATGGTATTTACTACTTTTTCGGTTTCATTGCCGCCAATACCGATAATAATGGGAACTCTTCCAGCAGTAACTTCAATCACATAACTTACCACCCGCTTTTTTTCGTCGCGTGACAATGTAACAGATTCACCTGTGGTACCTAATACCACCAAATAATCTACTTGTCCTTTGATGCAATGGCTGACAATACGGCCTAATGCATCATAATCAACGACTTTCTTTTCTTTTTTAAAAGGGGTAACAAGAGCTACGCCTGTTCCGGTAAATAACATATATTTGAGTTAAAATATTTTCAAAAGTATTTAATTGCTGGGATGTCTCAAATCCGACAAATATAATTCCAGATTTTCGAGGAAATATTCCACTGTGTTCTTTTTGCTTGTATCAACCATTAAATCATAGGACGAATAGTCTTGATGCATGATTCCTACCTTAAATGTAGCTTTGGACATGCTGACTATGTATTCGATAGGAAAGCGTTCCTCCATGCTGCAATTGATCAATATATCAAACGGTTCGGCGATGAATTTTTCCACAGTTTCCCCCTGTGGGACATAAAGAAAACTAAGGTTTTTTTGTGTGATAAAATCCATATCTTTCCAATACAGGTAATTTTCAGGAATTTGTTTTCCGTTAAAGTATCCAAGCACCAGATATTTGATCCCTTTATTGGTAAGGTGTGATAAAAATTCTTTCAAGCACTTTACACTATCTGCATTGTCGGTGCTACAGATAACACCAATATATCCGGCTGTGGCAAAATCGAATAATCTCTTTTGCCTTTTTACTTTGGCATTTTTCTTTTGAAGAAGCCTTTTAGCTATACGTAATCTTGTTTTTCCGAAAAACATAACCGGACATCAAAAATAATAGCACAAACTTACATTATTTTTTACAAAAAAACTTAAGGCTTAACAAAAAGACGGGGTTAGTCAGCATGTTTTTAATGATTATTTGAGTGATTAATGCAAAAATGATTACTTTTGTACCGAAATCTTTTAGGGGTGTCTGTGTATAACAGACTGAGATCATACCCGTTGAACCTGAACCGGATTATACCGGCGTAGGGATAAAGATTGCCAGCTGGCGGCAGCCTTTCTTCATTGAGTTCCTCATCTCACCAATCCCCTTTTTTGTTGAACCTGTTTCGCGTTTGAATTTTTGGTTTTAGGTTTTGATACCTGCAACTCGAAGTGCGAACCTCGAAACTTAAATTTTGTTTTAATGAAAAAGGTATTATTGTTTGTAACAGCTTTATTTTTCACATGGGGCGTATATGCCCAAACCGATTCCACCCGGCAAGTCGAATTGTCGGAGATTGTTGTAACGGCGACAAAAGCCAATCATCGTACGCCAACAACATTTACAGATCTAAACGTATCAGAAATCAATACATTAATGGTCATGCCCGAAATTCCCAATGCCATCGGATTGAGCCCATCTGTGGTGATGACATCTGAAAACGGTGCAGCTATCGGAAATCAATCATTCAGAATACGCGGAAGCGATGCCACCCGTACCAATGTTACTTTTGATGGGGTACCATTAAATGACAGCGAAAGCCAAGCCGTATTTTGGGCCAATATGCCCGATTTGATGTCGTCGCTTCAATCCATACAAATACAGCGTGGGGTAGGGACGTCAACCAATGGGCCTGCGGCGTTTGGCGCTACCATTAATATGCAGTCAGAACAACCCGGTATTACTCCTTATGGCAATGCAAGCGTGGCATATGGATCATTCAATACCATGAAATTCAACTTTGCAACGGGTACAGGCCGCACTAAAAAAGGATGGAATGCCGACCTTCGCTATTCTAATGCATTCACAGACGGATATATTGACCACAGTGGTTCAAAGCAACAATCATTGTTTTTTACCGGAGGATATCTGAGCAGCCGGCGTGTGTTTAAGGTAAATGTGTTCTTGGGCGACCAGCATACCGATATATCTTGGGGAGGTGTTCCTGAAGCTCAGATGAAAACCAACAGGCGGTATAATTCAGCAGGATTGCACACAGATAGCGAAGGAAACTTAGTTCGCTATGATAACGAAACCGACAATTATCGCCAGGCACATGTTCATTTGCATTATAGCGAGCGGTTGAGCGACCATTTTAAACTCAGTACCACGCTTTATTATGTTCGGGGAAAAGGTTATTATGAAGAGTATAAACAAAATGCGAAATTCTCAAAGTACGGTCTTCCAACATACGATGAAGGTGGAATTACGGTGTCTGCAACAGATTTGATTCGCAGAAAGTGGTTGGATAATAACTTATGGGGCGCTAATATTGCGGCCACATATTCGACAGACCGGACACAGGCACACTTGGGATTTTCGGGCAATTATTTTGATAACAATCATTATGGGAATATTATTTGGGCGCAAGATCAATTTGCCGTTCCTGCCGATTACGAATGGTACCGGAATACTGCTAACAAGCCGGATATCAGTAGTTATTTGAAAGTGACGCAACAATTGGGATATCGCTGGTTTGTTTTCGGCGATTTGCAATGGCGTTATATTTCGTACGAAATGTCCGGTATGGATGATGATTTGATCAACTTGGAGCAAAACAACAAATATCATTTCCTTAATCCCAAGGCCGGTGTGACCTATTTGATTAATCCGCAACAACGGTTGTATACGTCTTTTTCAATCGGCCATCGCGAACCGACACGAGCTGATTTGAAAGATGCGCTTAAAAATGGAGGGAAAGATATGCCTCGTTCCGAAACATTGTATGATGTGGAGGCAGGATATGTATTGAATTATCCTTCGTTGTCGTTAGGGGTTAACTTATTCTACATGTATTATATCGACCAATTGGTCAATAATGGTAAGATGAATGATGTGGGTTATCCATTGATGGACAATGTGCCGAAAAGCTATCGCACAGGAATAGAGCTAAGTTTTGGAATAAAACCCGTCAGAAAACTCAGAATCGATGGTAATTTAACTTTCAGTAGCAATAAAATTAAAGATTATACGGATTATGTGAATGTAACAACTGATGATGGGGGAACTATTCTCTTCCAAAACGAAGAGCACCTAGGAACCACGGACCTTGCGTTTTCTCCTGAGTTTGTTGGGGCGGCAAGTATCAATTATGAAATTATCAAAGGATTGACCGTTGGTTTGATGGGCAAATTTGTTGGAAAACAATATTATGACAATACATCTAATTCCGATCGTCAGTTGGATGCTTATTTTGTCAATAATGCCGTTGCCGAATACCGGTTTGGAATTAAGAAATTCAACGCAAGCATACAGTTTGTCGTTAATAATTTGTGGGATGCAGATTATGTTTCCAATGCAGCCGTATATCGCGGTTATACCATAAGTGGAGGAGAATGGGTTGACCAGTACTTTTTCCCGCAGCCATTTCGCAATTATATGGCCAAGCTGACGGTTGGGTTTTAATAGGTTTAAGTAAAAGTAAAGATTGTAGTTAGTATCAAACCCTAACAGGTATTGTTTTCCTGTTAGGGTTGATTGAAGCGAATTATTTGTAATCGTTTTTCACTGCTGTCATTTTATTTTTTTTCTGCCTCTTTTCTCATGTCTTCATCATAAGCCTTTTTCTTGGCTTGATAATCCTGCAATGATTTTAATAATTCAAGGTTTTTCCCGGCTTCTGCAACACCTTGCTGCTGAGCTTTGGCTAGAAAATCTTGGGCCTTGGTATAATTTCCTTCCAGCATATACATAATCCCCTGATTGTTCCATGATTGAGGAACTTGTTGATATGGATCCAGATAACGATGAGCTGAAGCTATATCACCTTTTCCCAGTACAATAGCGGCCGCATTGATATTAGCAACCACATCCGTAGGGAACATTCTTACTGCGATGTCAAATACCTGATTGAAATCATCACTTCCTTTCGGATACGTATTGGCCACAAGAAACATTTCGTTGAGGCTCATTTGTCCGGGACTTGTTTTAACGATTTCTTTGCCTTCTTCCACACTGAATGCTCGGATGGTGAAATTCAACCTGTAATCAACATATCGTAGCTGTGGAAAATACTCCTGCAACAATATTCTGTAAGCAGATCCGCCTTTTATGGTTTTCAGTTTGCGTTCTTTGGCATCCTTATCACTTGAGTCGTCAATAACGTTCAATATGGCCTGCTTTTCGTCCAGACCGGAAGCCTCTACCAATGCCCTCAATCCGTCCCAGTCTTCTGCAACCGAAGTAACGTTAAACATCCCATTAGGATAGTTATATTCGTTTTGCAAGTACTTTTTCAACGCTTGAGCACGCTGTTCCGACAGTTTCTCATTAGTTGAATAACTGCCTTCCGGCGAAGCAAAACCCTTTAAGTTGATGGAAGTAATCACAGCATTACTATTGGCTTTAAGCTGGTTGATAGCTTCTTGTATTTTACTCAACTCTTTGAAGTTATTTCGAAAATCGGTAAGAATATCTGCTTTACCTACAGGAAATTCTAAATAAGCCTTCCCTTGCATATTCCTGTTTTTTACAGGTTCTGCCATTGGTTGAACAAAGCTAACCAGAGGTTTTACTTCCGGTTTTATCGGTTCAGTATATTCCAGCCTAACGGCTGCCAATGGACTTGTATTTTCCGATTTTTCACAGGTTGCACATCCATATACCTCTTCCTTCACATTAAGTTTGGCTGTTTTCATCCATGGTTGGAAAGTTGTTGAATAAGTATAACCAATGCTTGAAGAAGCTTCGCTACTGCTTCTTACGACAATATACGGTGTTGAATAGGCTACCTTCTCATGAAAAATTTCGGCTCGTTTATTTGCTTTATGCCTGTTTTTCCCATTGATAACTACCGGAGGAAACTCAAATGTTCCGTCTTTTGATTGAATAATGGGCGTTATTATCAATGATTGTCGTGAGGGTACATCTGCCTTACTGGCATCAATGTTCATGTTAAGCTGTATTTGATCCCCCTTCTGCTGGCACACTACATCTTTCAAAATCACCTGATTGTTATAGAGCTGTTGTGCATTGATGACAAAACAAGCAAACAATAAAAGTACGGTACTACTAATAGATATTGTTTTCATAAAATTCGGCATTAAAGAATGAAATAAATGATAGTGATTCCTGCTTTGGTGAACCCCCAATAATTCTTATTACCACTTTCGAGTTTTGCACCTCCAGGATTGTCATATTTATCGTATTTGGCATAAAGGTAACCTCCTCCGACTGTCAATTCGAATCCCCAACGATTTCCTAACATCCATTGGTATCCATATGACAGACCACCACCATAGAAATCGCCTTTATAATTATAATCCTTCAAATCAGGATAAATATCGAAAGGCAAATTCACCTTGTAAAAATCATATTGGCCACCCAAAGCATGTATTCCAAAAAAATGTCCATTGAATTTTTCACACAGCCAGACCCGGAATTCCGGTTGTACCATCCAATTTTGCCATTGCTTATCGTCCGAAAATGTCCAACCATTATTATTTCCTGAAACATCAAGCGATAGGCTTTTGCCTAATGCGACTTCTACTCCCAAATTAATGGTGGTAGTGGCATCATAAAGTAAATTGGTCTTAACGCCCCAATGTTGCCCCATTGCAGTCAATGATATTAAGCTGAAAAAAAACAAACTGAAAATATTTTTCATACTCTTTCTTTTTAAGAATTTATACCATAATTAACTTTTTAGATAATTTGTATCCTATAAAAAACTCCGACAAACAGTTTATTTCTGTATTATATTATCTTTTTTGTTTTCATATGTATAAAATTT
>JAVBPN010000197.1:0-6164 GCA_031549585.1 Bacteroidales bacterium | reverse complement strand
TACCGGTGTGAGTGGCTCGGTGTTTTACGACCCGCTTGGCCGTTTGGCTGTTTGCGGTTGCTTTTATGGCGACAAAGATTTTCCGGTAGACACTGTTAAAAAGCTTCTCGAATTAGCCAAAGGTTTGAAAGAATACCGCGTGATTGGCGTAGATGCTGCACATTTCCAAAATTCCGGTGCAACACTAGTTCAAGAATTAGCATATGCCCTTTCCATGGGTAGTGAATACCTTTCATTAATGACTGCAGCCGGCTATAAAGCCGGAGAAGTTGCTAAACGGATGCATTTCCGCTTTGCTATCGGTTCCAATTATTTTATGGAAATTGCTAAACTTCGTGCAGCACGTTTATTGTGGGCAAATATTGTGAAAGCATATGACTCCAATTGTGGTGAATCGGCTTATATGTATATCCATGGCGAAACAGCCAATTGGAATATGACTGTATATGATCCTTACGTAAATATGCTCCGCACTACTACGGAAACCATGTCAGGCGCTATTGCAGGCGTTGACTCGTTGTGGGTACGTCCTTTCGATTCGGCTTATCATCATCCCGATGTTTTTTCCGAACGCATCGCACGTAACCAGCAAATTATCCTCAAAGAAGAGGCCTACATGAATAAAACCGTTGATCCTTCCGCCGGATCGTATTACATCGAGAATCTCACTGCATCGATTGCAGATAACGCTTGGAAATTGTTTTTAGACATTGAGGATAAAGGCGGATACGTTGCCGCCATGAAAGAAAGTTTTATACAAAAACAAGTGGAAGAAAGCGCTGCAAAACGCCGTTCAGCCATTGCTTCGCGTAAAGAAGTGCTTTTGGGAACCAACCAATATGCCAACACCACTGAGTTTATGAAAGATCAGATTAATGATGCTCGTTGCAGTGTTTCATGCAGTGGTGAAAAAATAGCCGAACCGGTGAAGACATTCCGCCTTGGCGAAGCCTTTGAAGAATTACGCCTAAAAACCGAACGTAGCGGTCGCCGTCCAAAAGTTTTTATGCTTACCATTGGTAACTTGGCTATGCGTAAAGCACGCTCGGGATTTGCTTGTAACTTCTTCTCTGTAGCCGGATTCGAAGTAACCGACAATAATGGTTTTAATTCTGTGGAAGAAGGGGTAGAAGCTGCCGTTAAAGCCAAAGCCGATATCATTGTTCTTTGCAGCAGCGATGACGAATATACAGCATTGGCTCCTCAAGCTGTGGCTGCCGCTAAAGGCAAAGGAATTCTTGTATTGGCCGGTTATCCGAAAGCCACTCTGGAAGAATTGAAAGCCGCAGGGATTGAAAACTTTATCTATGCCGGTCAGAATGTGATCGAAGCATTAACAGGATACCAAAAAATGTTGGGAATTTAGATAGGAATGGATGACAAGTAAGAATAATCCGTCCGATCTGTGTCATCTGCGTTCCATCAATCGAAAATCAAAAATTGAAAATCGAAATGAGTAAGCCTAATTTTAAAAATATCAATTATAAAACAGCCCAAACATTGGGCAAGCCTGAAGCTGGGGCTATATGGCAAACACCGGAACAAATTCCTGTGAAACCCATTTATACAGCTGCTGACCTTGAAGGCATGGAGCACTTGAACTATGCTGCAGGTATCGCACCAAATCTTCGCGGCCCTTATTCTACCATGTATGTGATGCGTCCTTGGACAATTCGCCAATATGCAGGATTCTCTACAGCTGAAGAATCGAACGCTTTCTACCGTCGTAATCTTGCAGCAGGACAGAAGGGGCTTTCGGTAGCTTTCGACCTTGCTACGCACCGCGGCTACGATGCCGACCACGAACGTGTTGTTGGCGACGTTGGTAAAGCAGGAGTGTCGATATGCAGTGTAGAAGACATGAAAATTCTGTTTGACCAGATTCCGCTCAAACAGATGTCTGTTTCAATGACCATGAACGGTGCCGTGTTGCCTGTGTTGGCTTTCTACATTGTGGCAGCGCTCGAACAAGGCGCTAAGCTCGAAGAATTACAAGGAACCATCCAGAATGATATCCTCAAGGAGTTCATGGTGCGCAACACTTATATCTATCCGCCTGAAATGAGTATGCGCATCATCGGTGATATCTTCGCATATACGTCGAAGAATATGCCGAAATTTAATTCTATATCTATTTCAGGTTATCATATGCAGGAAGCAGGTGCTACTTGCGATATTGAAATGGCCTACACATTAGCCGACGGATTGGAATATCTCCGCACAGGTGTAAATGCCGGCATGAGTATCGATGATTTTGCGCCACGTTTGTCATTTTTCTGGGCAATCGGCATGAATCATTTCATGGAAATTGCTAAAATGCGCGCTGCACGTATGCTTTGGGCAAAGATTGTAAAACAATTCAATCCAAAAAATTCCAAATCGCTGGCCTTGCGTACGCACTCGCAAACATCTGGCTGGAGTCTTACCGAACAAGACCCATTCAATAATGTGGCTCGTACTTGTGTTGAGGCTATGGCAGCTGCATTGGGACACACTCAATCATTGCACACCAATGCATTGGATGAAGCCATCGCTTTGCCAACTGATTTTTCAGCACGTATTGCCCGCAATACCCAAATCTTTATACAAGAAGAAACCGATATTTGTCGTGAAGTTGATCCTTGGGCTGGTTCATACTATGTAGAATCACTTACCAATGAATTGGCACAGAAAGGCTGGGCGTTGATTGAGGAAGTAGAACGCCTCGGCGGTATGGCTAAAGCCATTGAAAGCGGTATTCCGAAAATGCGTATTGAAGAAGCTGCTGCACGCAAGCAAGCTCGCATTGACTCGGGCAAAGATACCATTGTAGGTGTAAACAAATATCGTTTGGAAAAAGAAGATCCGCTTGAAATCCTTGAAGTGGATAATACATCGGTACGCCGTCAACAAATCGAACGTTTGCAAAAGTTACGCACTAGTCGCAATAATGATGAAGTGAAAGCTGCATTGGAAGCTATAACCGAAGCCGCACGTACCGGAAAAGGGAACTTGCTCGAATTGAGCGTAAACGCTGCCGCTAAGCGCGCTTCGTTAGGAGAGATTTCAGATGCCATTGAAAAAGTTTCAGGAAGATATAAAGCTGTGATACGTACTATTTCAGGGATTTATTCCGCCGAGAGCCAGGAAGATCCCGACTTCAAAGAAGCCAAAGCATTGGCCGAACAATTTGCTAAGAAGGCTGGCCGCAAACCGCGCATTATGGTTGCCAAAATGGGTCAAGATGGACACGACCGTGGCGCCAAAGTAGTAGCCACCGGCTATGCAGACCTTGGGTTCGATGTCGATATGGGCCCGCTGTTCCAAACCCCAGCTGAAGCCGCCAAACAAGCCGTTGAAAATGACGTGCATGTATTGGGCGTTTCGTCGCTGGCAGCTGGTCACAAAACATTGGTACCGCAAGTGATTGCTGAGTTGAAGAAACTTGGCCGCGAAGACATTATGGTCATTGCTGGTGGAGTAATTCCTGCCCAAGATTATCAATATCTTTACGACGCAGGCGTCGTTGCTATTTTCGGACCAGGAACGTCAGTAGCTGCAGCAGGCAAAAAGATTCTGGAAATTTTAATCCAGACCGTATAATTTTGATCATCGAAAAAATCCCTCCGAAATTTGGAGGGATTTTTTAAATTTGTTATACGACTTGTGGTCATGGTTTGGTAGATGGCTGCAAAACCTTTAGATCTATCATTGACAAGTTACTCTATAAATCCTTTCTCTCGTTTACTTGCTGCATCTCCAAACAAAGCCATTCCGGTCAGCATTTTGTTAAATCCAAGTTTACGATAGAAATCCTCCTTACCGGGTGATGCGTAAAGAATGATATTGCATCCCGGTAGTTTTTCTTTGATTTTTTCGATCAAAATTTTGCCCAAGCCTTCCCCTTGATATAAAGGATGAACTGCCACATCATAAGCTGCCGCTTGCAATATGCCGTCACTGATTGCCCGTGCAAACCCGATAAGCATTTCGCCATCGAACACAAAGACAACACACATACTATTACGAAATGCCTTTTCCTGAATCTCGACAGGATGATAGCCCATACCAACCAATTTCAAGATGTTTACTACATCTGAAAACCGGATTCCATCACAGTTATATTGATAAGTATATGCCATACAATATGTTTCTGACACCCATCAACGATCCGTTATAGGGCATCATTTCAATTTCATATCCTGAATAATCGCTTCTATCTTTTGGTCGAGCTTTTGGTTTACTTTATCATAATCGCTTGTTGCAGGCAACGGCTCCCGGACACTGATGTAGTATTTGATTTTAGGCTCTGTTCCTGAAGGCCGCACAGAAATTTTTGTACCATCGGTTGTCAAGAATTGCAACACATCTGATACAGGCATATCAATTTTTTCAGTCTTGCCTGTTGTTTTGTCGATAGAAATCAATTTCTCATAATCAAGAATTTTTACTACCCGCGATCCATTAATGGTTTCCGGCGGATTTTTCCGATAATTGTTGATCATGGTTACAATTTCCTCGGCGCCTGTTTTTCCGGTTTTGACGATTGAAATACCTTTTTCTTTGTAAAATCCGAATTGGACATATATATCCAACAGGATATCAAACAAGGTCTTCCCTTGATCTTTTGCCCAAGCCGCTATTTCGGCAAAGAAAGAGCAAGACATAATCGCATCTTTGTCACGGACAAATTCACCGCACAAATATCCGTAACTCTCTTCCCCACCTCCAATGAACAAGGTCTTTCCTTCATTGCGTCTGATTACATCGGCAATCCATTTAAAACCTGTTAGTACGTCATAGCACTTCACATTATCTTTGGCAGCAATGTCAGCCAATAATTCGGTGGTCACAATGGTTTTCACAATGTACTCCTTACCATGCAACTTTCCTTTTTCTTTCCACCGCCTGATTAGATAATAAATCAAGATGGCTGCCGATTGATTGCCATTGAGGATTACCCATTCACCTTGTCCGTTTTTCACAGCAATACCAACACGATCGGCATCGGGATCAGTCCCCATCACAATATCAGCGTCTACTTCTCTGGCTTTTTGCATAGCCATATTGAGTGCAGCAGATTCCTCGGGATTAGGCGATTTCACCGTCGGGAAGTTTCCATCGGTAATGTCTTGTTCCGGAATATGATAGATATTGGTAAATCCTAATTTTTTCAGTGCCATTGGCACTAATTTGACGCCTGTTCCGTGAATTGGCGTATACACGATTTTTAAATCTTTATTGCGGGCAATAGCCTCAGGAGATAACGAAAGAGCAACGACATCATTTGTGTAGATCTCATCAATTTCGTTTCCAATTGAAATAATCAGTTCTTTTGGCCCGTTGAATTTAACCGACTCAATAGATGTTTTGGAAACTTCGTCAATAATATTTTTATCATGTGGCGGAATCACTTGCGCCCCGTCATCCCAATATGCCTTGTATCCGTTGTATTCTTTGGGATTATGCGAAGCCGTGATCATTACACCACTTTGGCAATTAAAATGCCTGACAGCAAAGGAAAGTTCAGGCGTTGGACGCAATGAATCAAATAAATAGACCTTGATGCCATTGGCTGCAAATATGCCAGCTGTAGTTTCAGCAAATAGACGGCTATTATTCCGGCAATCGTGCGACACAGCTACCTTGATTTCCGGAAGATTGGCAAAATTTTTCTTCAAGTAATTGCATAATCCTTGCGTTGCCATTCCTACTGTATATATATTCATCCGGTTGGTTCCAACTCCCATTAATCCACGAAGCCCTCCGGTTCCAAATTCCAAATCCTTATAAAAACATTCATTCAGTTCGGCAGGATTATTTTCTATCATATTTTTCACTTGTGCCCTGGTGTCTGCATCGAACGATTCAGATAACCATTTTTGGGCTTTATTCATAACATTAGTGTCCATAAGATTGATATTTACAGTATTATTATATTCTACTAGAATTATTTAATGTATTTAGTATTTCAGATGCTGTTATTCTTTTTAAACCATAAAAGTACACAAAGGGTTTTCATCAAATCCATAAAAAATTAGAACTGTCCGATAAACCACTGTATCATACGCAATTCTATCAACATCGGAAAGACAAATCCATATACTGCACCCCAAAGATGTGCATCATGGTTGATGTTGTCAGCGCTTTTACGCCCGGAATAATAAGAGTAAACCAAATACAAT
>JAVBPN010000296.1:0-39700 GCA_031549585.1 Bacteroidales bacterium | reverse complement strand
AGTAATTGTACCTGATTTTAATGCTGGGGTGGTGCTTTCGCACAACCAGTGGTATGTGGGATTTTCTGTGTCGCAATTATTGGAAAATTCATACCAATTCTCCAAATTTAGTTACACTCCTGCCCAAGTATACAGGAATTATTATCTGTTGGCCGGGTATCGGTTTGTTTATGACAACTTTGAATTGGAGCCATCCATTGCCGCCGGACATAATTTTGCTCCCAAGACTCCTGCCAATAATGGTAATTTTGTAGATGTTAATGTAGAGCTTTTCCTAAAGCCGATCGTATTTATTGCTTCTTACCGTATCGACAGTTATATCACTACGGCCTTGCTGTATCGTGCACAAAAACTCGAATTAGGTATACGTGCGGAATTATTTTCTACCAATGGTTCCGATGCTCGTTTCAGCAGTTTTGGTTTAATGGCTTCCTATAGTTTCTTGCCGTCCAATAGAAGATAAGTAAAGATTTATAGAAAGCCACCAAATTTAATCACACTCAGTTACTAATTACCGTCCATCCCTTGCTTATTGCAATGTTGGGATCGCAGGTGGATGCTCCGATGTTACCACCTACAAATACGGTTTTGCCAGAGATTGGATTGTTATGTAACGTTCCGAACATCGCATCAAGTCCAGTATTTGTCAGTCGATTTGATTGGCATAATAAGGTTATTAGTGCTGTATTGTTGCTCACATCCAAACCTGTTATTTGATTATATTCACAGGACAATGATGTTAACTTGGTATTATCAATTACCGCTATATTTGTTAATCGATTAATGTTACAATTTAATTCTCTAAGAGAAAGACAGTTATTTAAGTTCAAGGTTGCCAACCGATTTCTTTCACACTCCAATATTTCTAAAGCCTTACAGCCTTCCAGGTTCAGATTTCCTATATCGTTATAGGAACACTTCAGTTCTTGTAAATTAGTAAGGTTATTCACATCCAAGCTCGTTAAATCATTATTAAAGCAATAAAATGTTTTTAACGCGGTACATCCGGTCACATTCAAATTCGTTATTTCATTTTCTCTGCACGACAAAAAAGTTAACTCAGTATGATCACTCACATCCAAACTTGTTAATTGATTGAGATGGCACCACAAGAGTGTCAGCGCTTTATTATTTTTCACATCCAAGCTCGTTAATTGATTCTCATAACATTTCAATTCTTTAAGCGTTGGGGTCTTGCTCACATCCAATTTTGTTAATTGATTATACCGGCAATCGAGATGTGTGATATTTTCACCTATTATTGTTATATTATGGGAAATATATCCTTCATATCCTGAATAACTGTGCGTAAAGTCCAAACTTTTCGACGAAAGTGTACTTACCTCATTCTCCGTCTCGTCTCCCCAATCAATAGACATAGCTCCGGTGCCAGCCAATTCAATCGCTATAAACACTACTTTGTTGGATGCCTGCGTGGTTAGAGTTATTTGCTTTGATGTTACCGTTACGTCACAAGTTGCCGTTTTGGTACCGTTCTCCATGGTTACGGTAATCTGCACCGTACCATCGGACACAGCAGTTACAACGCCGTCGGCTACTGTTGCCACACCGGGGTTGCTACTTTCCCATGCTTGGAATTGATTGGTGGCATCGTCGGGTGTCACGGTTGCAGTCAGTATCATTGTTTTGCCGGGTGCGATCACGGCAATGGTTTGGTCGAGTGTAACGTTGGTTACGGAAACCTCATCTTTTTTACATGATGTAAAGGTGGATGATAAAACTATAGTTACTATCATCAGATAAAAAAAACTTTTTTCCATGTGTGATGTTTTTTTTTAAGGTTAGATTACATTTTTTTGCTTGGTGATACATGATATCATTTATCTAAATCGCTCACAAGATACAGTTTTTTTTTAATTATTACAAATAATAATCGTTTTTTACCTATTTTTTATGTTGAAGTACCATATTAATAAGCTTTTTCATCGCCTTTAAGGATCATCAATACAGTTTCTAACATGATTTTCATATCCAGTTTCAATGTCCAGTTTTCCACATAATGAATATCGGCCTTTATACGCTTTTCCATTAATTCAATTTCTTTTGTTTCTCCACGATATCCTTTCACTTGAGCTAACCCTGTAATGCCGGGTTTTACAAAGTGACGAACCATGTATTTATCCACTTTAGGCGAATATTCATAAGTGTGCATTAGCATATGCGGTCGTGGTCCCACAAGCGACATATTGCCAATCAGCACATTATAAAATTGTGGTAATTCATCTAGACTGGTTTTCCGGAGAAAACTACCTAACTTTGTTTTTCGGCTGTCATCAGCAGTTGCTTGTTTGGTGTGAGCATCAGTACTGCAGCGCATAGTTCTGAATTTGTAGCAATTAAATTCCTTCCCTCGTTTTCCGGTACGTTTTTGCTTGAAAAAAATAGGTCCTGGAGAACTTAGCTTAATAAGAATCGCTAATACGGGGAAAAAAACAGGGAATAATAAGATGATGGCTATTGCCGAAGCCAAAATGTCAACACTTCTTTTTAAAACGGCATTGTGTATATAACTTAACGGGAGATTCCGCAGGACAAAAACAGGCATTTTGCCGATATGCTCAACAATCGGTTGGCTTCCTGTGTAATAATATCCTATGGTGGGAACGATATGAAAATTGACGACATGACTTTCACAAAACTTGATTATATCCTGGATTTTTTCTTCTGCTGATAAGGGCAAGGTACAAAACACGTGAGTCACCCCGTTTTTCAGAATATACTCCTTTGCCTGTTCGATGTCGCCCAACAAAACACCGCCGTTTTTGGTAGGATCATCATCGAAAAAACCGAGTGTTACCACACCGTTATAGACATTGCAAAGCCATTCATCAAAAACTTTTCCGCCAACAAGTCCGGCTCCCAAGATGATTCCCTTGCTGATCGTTTTTCTAATGGTAAACGTCACCGCTTTTCGGGTAATCCATTGAGCGATAATCATCAGGAAATATGCAGCAGAAAAGAATGTAAGAATGAAAAGACGGGAAACAATACTTGATATTTTTAGAAAGAACAAACTTAGTATTAAAATGGATGCTGTAATGGCTAATTTGTATAAATTCCGCCTAATCAGATGAGGTATATGCAATTGCTTTACATCGTTAAAGTTAACAAGAACTATTGAAAAACTCAATAAATACCCCAAGTTGATCACTATTAATACAAGACGGTAGGTTTCAGTAAAGTTCAGGTCGAAAAACCAGAGTAAACCAAAAAACAGAAGATTCAGTAAAACGATATCTTCTACAATAAATAGAATAGCTATTAAAATTAAATAACGGCCTTGTTTTTGCATAAAAGTAAAAAATGATAACGTAATAAGAAACATTTAGCGCGGCACAACCTGGAGGCTAATACCGCACTGTAGAGGGAATAAATAATGTGGTTCGTTAATGGACTAATTCCATTCAAAAGCAACATTCGCCTGATGATATGTGTTACGCTTGAACTCAACATTCTGCCCTCCGCTTTTAATGCTGAATTGATCACATACTACCGATTGCTGCAAGTGGGCGGGTTGATCCAAAAAACGACCAGTTACAGTAAACAGTACAGGATCGCTGCCACTGTGCTCAACAACATATATGACCGGGGTACTTCCTGTGTAAGAATAGTTAGTCCTGGAGTTTAAAGCCGGAACTGACCAGGACGGTCTTTCGAAAACATATCCTGTTACGGCCGCATTTACACTTACCGATTCTATCTGAAATTTACCGGCGATGCCTGTGAGGTCAATTCTTGCCACCATCCTACAAAACGTGATGGCAACACTATTGTCGATGATTTCCGCCTTACCGCTCATCAGGAATGGCGACTGGGGCCCTGTGGGAAAATCAGCTGTTATATCCATCAGCGCTGTACTATTTGCCGGCTTTGGCGCCGTTAACAAGGCAGGAGTGGGATTAGCAACCGCCCAAAGAGTTTTAACGGTTTTGGGTATGGAACGCGTAGTGCCCGACGATGCCAGAATAAAGGTATCCACCACACTGTACTGAGCATCCACACCAAAAAGAAGAACTTTTCCAATCAAATCTTCCTCAATGCTTGCACCCTTTTTCAACAGTGACCCCGACAGTTCGCCAGTTGTAAAATTGATGGTGATCAAACGCTCTTTCGGCTCAGGCTCGTCCGTGTAGCGCTCGCATCCCGCCGCGATGAAAAGGCTGAAAACCAATATCCATATTACGTTACTGTTTTTTACCATATTCCTTATATTTTGAATGATCACTGCTTAGCGTATCACGGATCCAGATTGGTATAGGGAGTTGTTGCGAAAGGTGTAGTTGCTGCGGCATTCACCGCTTTCTGGATGATCTCAAAACTCGCTGGCGTCGACGGCATCCAGTACGGCACTGCTTCTCCTGCCCTGACGATAGATATCGAAACAGTCCCAGGCCACATAGGGTATGGCGTCTCTAACCTCGCAATATCATATCCAGTAATGGTCTTGATCCACGTTGCCGCAGCAATGTAGCATCCGCGATTGTCCAAATGAGTGCCGTCATAGTTCAGATAATCGCCGAAACCCAATGACGACGGCTTTCGCGCGTTCTGAATGGCGGTTCCCACCGGGATGACAAAATCAAATGACGCCCCTCTATGAAGCAATATCTGCTCTTGAACAGTGGTACAAGTCATCTCATACATACCCTGTTGATTTCCATAGCGAGTAATAGCCCAGGTGTACAGAGGAAAATACGATGCTGCATAAGCCCATGTCATGTGCCAACCCAATTTATAATTCTTCGGTTCTCTTGCGTTATCATGAATATAATTAATGAGAAAATCAAGATCGTTGTTATAAGTCTCGGGTACTCCTGAAACCGCACTTGCTTGTTGCAGGGTGATCACATCCCAGTTTTCAGATCGAATCATCTGTCGTAATGTATACGCACCAGCCGCTGATGTGTTTATTGCGCCCTCGGTATGAAAAGTCTGCCGGTAAAGATCAGAATAATCATCTACTCTTATGTTATTGGCATGATCTTCCAAATCCCCTCCATTAATAAGTGCGTTCATGAGTACGATGTCTCCGGTTACTCCAACATGCCTTAACATATCGTACATGTATTGCATTGCATTCTGCGAATAACTGTTGCCGATGGCCAAAATTTTAATTCCGTTCTTATACGGGTTGGGTTTGACGATGACCTGGTCGTTGGTTGCCGGCGCATCTACCCATTCGGGAATATCAATGGTAAAGGTACAGCTCGACGATGAATACGGAGAAATACCTACGCAATAGTGCTTGTTGCGGACGATATCAAGGTCGTTGTCCAGAACAAAGTTATAGGTTGCCGTTTTGCCCTCATACGTGCCGGTTACGGTAAATCGCGTGGTACCCGCACCACTAATATTTTCGGCTACATAAAGTATGGTGTCCGTTGAGGTGTAGGTGTCCCTGCCTGACGGAATCACAAGCGTACTTTCAGGGAATACATATCCTTTGTCGGGTGTGTTTGTCACGGTTACCTCTGTAACCTTAAACTTCTTTTTACCATTGATTTCTATTTTTGCCACAGCGCGGACAAGATCAATACTCACGCTGCTGTTGCTTATGACACCGATGCCACTCATCAGGAAGGGCAATTGGGGTTTGCCGCCGGTAAATCCCGCGATCATATTCTGCAAATCCGTTTTCGATGGATTAGCATCAGCTATTTCGTCAGGTGGATTGGCAACAGCATACAGCACTTTGATCCTGTTGGAAATAAGAAGCGACTGGTTCGAACCGTCAATGGTATATTTATCAACATAATTGTCGCTGGCGTCCACCCCAAAAAGGACAACCTTGATGACATTTTCCTCCGTGCTTGCCTTCAACAGCGAAACTGGTTGCGACCCGACAGTAAGACTGACCGTTACCAAGCGCTCTGGTTCCGGATGTCCCTTAATATCATGTTCGCATCCGACCATGATGAAAAGACCGAATGCAAAAAATAATAATGCTATGAAATTTCTCCTAAACACGTAAGGCGACAGATAAGTGAGATATTACTGTATAAACGAGAGTTGTTTTACAAAAATCCAACTCTCGTTTGAATTTGTGTGATTAATGTTTTGATAATGACCGATTAGTGAAATTCTTCGTATGGAATTTCATATTCGCCGGCATTCACAGGATCCCAGTCGGGTGTGGTAATGCTAATTGTACACGACGTTGTGGAAACCGCTTTGACGTCCACGCTATAATGTTTATTACGTTCGATAGCAAGGTTAGTTGAGCCTGTTTTCAGAGTAATCTCATAACTTGCTGTTTTGCTGTCATACGTACCGTTTACGACAAATGTCGTGGTATTCGAAACATTGGTATTAGTACTTTCGGCAACATAAATCGGATCCGTATCCGTACCTGCAACCGTATTAGCGTAGTCGAACCTGGTGACCGAAGCAGGCACTGCTACCGATGCCTGTTTGAAAACATATGCCTGGTTGGGGACGTTCTTCGCGGTTACCGATGTGATCACGAGCCCCGTTTCCGTACTGTTGAAAGTAACCTTTGCCACAGTTCGGATAAGTTGAATGGCAGCGCTATAATTGCTTCCGCTGACGGATACATCTCCGGAACCACCCATCAAAAGGGGCGTAACAAGTGCATTGGTACCGGTAAAAATACCAAACAGGATATCCAACGCTGCTTTATTAGGAGTTGCTAACGATTCTATTTCTGGAGTGGGGTTGGCTATCGCATACAGCGTTTTGACTTTCTTGAGAATAGTCATCGATTCGGTCGTCGCCGGTTGATGATCGATGGAGTACTTTCCGGCAAAATTGCCGCTGGCATCCACCCCAAAAAGGATAACATTTGTGATCGTTTTTTCCGGTCCAGTTGTCGATTTCAATAAAGATTTTGTGAAATCGTTAGAAAATGAAACTTCTACCTGACATTCTTCCTGGTCAAGCGTATTCTGCGGTTCCTTATTACATCCCGCAAAGATGTAAATACATAAAGCAAACAATAAAACAGATCTTTTCATGATAAACTATTTTTTATATTTATATTTATTAAAAGATTTATTAGCCAATTTAGGATTATTCAAACTTCTCGTCGGGTATTTCAATATCATCGGTATCACCATCCCCCCAATCGGGTATGTCAATGGTAATGGTGCATTCACTATCGGTTTTTGGAGAGATGTTCACCTGGTAATGGGTGTTACGTGCGATATCGACCTTTGTTCCTCTATCAACAAGAACGAAGGCATAAGTTGCCTGCTTGCTGTTAAACTTACCGGTTACAACAAACTGCGTGGGATCCTGTTTGGTATTTTCGGCCACATACACCATTGGCGTCGATGATTCGACCTTGGGATATGAAACCCTTGCAGCGGACAAAGGTACTACCGGCAAAGCCTGGCTGAAAATGTATCCATGATCAGGGGTGTTTCCCACGGTTACTGATTCGATCACGAATTCATTTTTACCAATGAAACTGATCTTTGCCACAGCCCTGATAAATTCAATATTCACAGCATAGTTGCTCACATCCCCTTTACCACCCATTAGGAAAGGGGACTGGGGCGCATCAGCAAAGGTGCCGGTCATAGCCAATATATCAGAAAGATTTGATGGAGTTTTCGCTACCATGACGTCAGAAGGATTGGCAATCGCATAAAGCATATTAACATTGTTAGAAATGACAAGCGATGTACCGGTTGACGGAGGATTATCGATGGGCGTATAATTTTCGATAACATTGTTCAGCGCATCCACTCCAAAAAGAGCAACCTTGGTGATCTTCTTTTCATTATCAGAGGCAGTGGATTTTAACAAAGAATTTGCGTCGGATTTGGCAGAAAAAAAGACAACAATCTTGCGGGTCTCCTCATCAGTATCTTTCGGAGTCCTGTTACATCCTGCAAAAATGTAAATACATAAAGCAAATACAAATAACAAAACTAAATTTTTCATCGTTCAGATTAGATATTCAAAGTTATTAAAGTACAAGAATACATGATTTTTCTTTGAATGCTTATTTTTTTTGATGAACACATCAATCTTTTTGACGAACGGTTCTGTCAAGGCTTATTATGTTTATGCTTTTTAACGTAAAATAGTCACATACCCTGATACTACCTTACTTCCTTTTTTCAATTCTATCTGGTACAGGTAATACCCACTTTCAAGTATATTACCATTACGGTCCCGGCCATCCCAAGGTAATTGGGCGCCTTTGAATTCGACCATTAATTTTTTAGCACGGTTGTATATCCGGATCACGGCCTCGGGGTATTGATTGATGGCCGGGATATCCCAGGTATCGTTAAATCCGTCACTGTTTGGTGTAAAAATTCCCGGAATATCTCCGGTCAAGTCAGATTGGTAAACTTGAACAACCAGGGGATCTGACATGTCCGACCATCCGCATTCAGTCCAAATCCGGTACTCGATCTTCGCTTCCCCGTAGTATGTCGGTACCCACAAGATAGCCGTTGTTTCACTCGTGGGATTTTGAACTTCCGCAGCAAGCGAAGGAGTTACCTTCCATTCGTATTGAACACCTGTAGATGTGGCATGATATGTTGTAAGAGGATGGTTAAGATAAACTTTATCCGGTCCTGAAGCGACCGACGGCTTGGCCAATGCTTCCTTAACAAGTGCTAAAACCTGTGAAGATGAATATGATTCCCCTGTTGATGTAAGAATGGAGTAGGATATTGCAGCTTCACCCGTGTATAGATTATTCCACCGGATTACTACCTGGTGCCCGCTACCAATCATTTGTCCTGCATCTGACGGCGAAATATGCCATTGGTATACGGATGCATTTTGGTACAATGGCGCCGATACTGCCGTTTCGCTGCTGTTACATACCTCTGACAGGTCGATTACCGGTGGGGCTGGCAGCAGAGTCACTATCAATGCCGGAGATGAATTGGGTGACCATCCGCAGGCATTTTGTACTTTGTAGGATATATTGACTTTACCCACGTATCTTTTGTTCCAAGATGCGGATAACCGGTTTCCATTCACTTGTATCGAGGTAGATGCTCCAGCCGGGGATATTTCCCAACGATATTCCCTCCAGCCGTTAGATGCAGTATAAACTGTGGCTGACTCGTCGTATGCCACGGTTGCGTTTCCTGATACCTGGGGTGGAGCGGCTGGTAAAGGCTGTAGATTAACCCGGCTTGACGCAGAATACCGTTCTGAACCGACGGTAACCGTGTATTCTACTGTAACCGAACCACCGGCAAACAACGGATCCCAACTGATATTCACCTGGTTTCCACTACCCGAAATGGTACCGGCATTGGCAGGTACCAGATTCCAGGTATATCCTTTTACATTTTTATAAATGGGTGCTGAGGCAGTTGAGGATGAACCGCTACATGGTTCTTTGTCGGAAATCTCAGGAGGCGTAGGTTGTAAAACGACAGGCAGTGCCGGAGAAGATGCGGACCATCCACAATGGTTGTGCGTCTTGTAAGCAACCTGAACAGTACCAACATACTGGTGGTCCCATGCAACGGTTACCGGGCTGGTGCTACCGGGTGACGAAAATGTACCTGCAGCCGGATTCAACGACCATTGGTATCCCTGATCATCGGTGGTAGCCTGGGCCGCAACAGTGAAAATGGAAGTCGGTGTATTCCAACTCACGGACGAAGTCCCTGTAGCTATTCCCGGAACAGCAGGTAAAGGCTGTACAGTGGCCCGTACAGGCGGTGATGTGTAAATCCCGCCCGCGGCATCTGTTATCGAATAGGAAATATCGGCCTGTCCTGAAAAAGTTCGTGACCAGGTGATGGTTGCCGTGTTTGCCGAGTATTTGATCGTACCAGCATTGGCCGGATTCAGATTCCAGGAGGTTACTTTTGCATTTTGATAAATAGGCGCTGATGCAGTAGTAGATGTACCGGCACAGGGTTCTTTATAGGAAATACCAGGAGGTGTAGGTTGTAAAACGACAGGCAGGGCTGGTGAAGATGCAGACCACCCGCAATGGTTGTGTACCTTGTAGGCGACTTGAACAGTGCCAACATACAGGTGATCCCATGTAACCGTTACCGGACTTGTGTTACCAGTTGAAGAAAATGTACCAGCCACCGGATTCAAGTACCACTGATATCCCTGATCATCTGTTTTAGCCTGGGCAGCAACTGAAAAAGAAGAAGCCGTCGCATTCCAACTAATTGATGATGGCCCGCTGGCTATTCCCGGTACAACCGGTAGAGGCTGTACTGTAACTTGTACTCTCGACGATGTGTACACCTTGCCCGTAGCATCGGTTACCGAGTAGGAAACACTTGCTTGCCCGGAAAAAGTCGGCGACCAGTTGATGGTAGTTGTTCTTTCCTGTTTAGTGATGGTACCTGCGTTTGCAGGTAACAGATTCCAGGAATAGTCCTTTGCATTTTGATACTCTGGTGCTGAAACCGCTGAGGATGAACCGCTACATGGTTCTCTGTCGGCAATCTCAGGAGGAGCGGGTTGTAAGACGACAGGCAGGGCTGGAGAAGATGCGGACCAACCGCAACTATTGTGCGCCCGGTAAGCGATTTGGACGGTACCGACATAGCCATGATCCCATGTAACAGTTGCCGAACGCATGTTACCGGTTGCCGAAAATGCACCTGCCACCGGGTTCAATGACCATTGATAACCCTGTGCATCAGTTGTAGCCTGGGTGGCAACTGTGAAAGCGGAAGTCGGTGTATTCCAACTAACAGACGAAGGCCCTCCGGCTATTCCTGGTGCAACCGGTAAAGGCTGTACAGAAACTTGTACTTTTGGCGATGTGTAATTTTCACCTGTAACATCTTTTACCAAATAGGACACATTGGCCTGTCCGGAAAAAGTCCGTGACCAGATGATGGTCGCCTTGTTTAACTCGCTAATGATGGTGCCAGCATTTGCAGGTATCAGATTCCAGATGTATTCTTTTGCATTTTGATAGCTGGGTGCTGAGACAGTTGAGGATGAGCCGCTGCATGGTTCTTTATTAGCAATATCAGGAGAAGCTGGTTGTAAGACGACAGGCAGGGCCGGAGAAGATGCGGACCAGCCGCAACGGTTGTGTGCCTTATAAGTAATTTGAACAGTACCAATATACAGGTGATCCCATGTAACAGTTACCGGACTGTTGCTGGGTGAAAGAAATGAACCTGCCGCCGGATTCAAGAACCACTGATATCCCTGGTCACTGGTAGCCTGGGCAGCAACTGCAAAATCAGAAGCCGTTTCGCCCCAACTTACTGACGAAGGCCCCGTGGCTATCCCCGGTACAGCAGGTAAAGGCTGTACGGCAACCTGTATAGACGGTGATGTGTAAAATACATCCGCATTGTCTTTCACCAAATAGGAAACAGTTGCTTGTCCCGAAAAAGTTTGTGACCATCTGATGGTTGCTGAATTTTCCTGTGCGCTTATGGTGCCTGCATATGCAGGTGTCAGTCTCCATGAATATGCTTGTGCATTTTTATAATTGGGCGCCTCTACAGTTGAGGATGTACCACTACATGGTTCGTTATTGTTAATTACAGGGGATGCTGGTCGTAAAACGACAGGCAGGGTTGGAGAAGATGCTGACCAACCGCAGCTGTTGTGCGCCCGGTAAGCGATCCGGACGGTACCAACATAGCCGTGATCCCATGTAACCGTTAACGGATTTTCGTTACCAAGCGAAGTTGATTCACTTGCATACGGGATCAACGACCATTGGTAACCTTGTGCATCGGTGGTTGCCGGAGCAGAAACTTCGAAACTGGAGGAAGGCTCATTCCAATTCACATACGAAGGCCCTGTAGCTATTCCCGGTACAGCCGGTAAGGGCTGTGCGGTAACTCGTACAGGTTCTGACATGTAAGTCTCGTCCGCACTATTTGTCACTGAATAGGTAATGCTGGCCGGTCCTGAACGCGTTTGAGACCAGTTAATGGTTGCCGTGTTTGCATTCATCGTGATGGTACCAGCATTTGCAGGTTCCAGGCTCCAGGAGTATTCTTTTGCATTTTTATAGTTGGGCGCTGAAACCGTTGAAGAGGTGCCGCTACACGGCTCTATACCGGAAATCACAGGGGGAGTAGGCCCCAATATGACAGACCGGTCAGGTGAAGATGCTGACCACCCGCAATTGTTATGCGCCTGGTAAGAGATTTTAGCGGTACCGACAAACAGATGATCCCATGTAACCGTCACCGTGCTTGTGTTACCGGGCGAAGAAACTGTACCGGCCATCGGGTTCAACGACCATTGATATCCCTGGTCATCAGTTGTAGCCGGGGCAGAAACAGCAAAATCAGAAGCCGTTTCGTTCCAATCCACGGACGAAGGTCCCGAAGCCATTCCCGGCATAGCAGGTAAGGGCGCTATGGTAACATCCGTAGGCCGCGATTTGTAAATCCTGTCCGCATCGTCTTTCACCGAATAGGAAACACTGGCTTTTCCTGAATAATTTTGCGACCAAACGATGATGGCCGTATTTGCCCGTATAGTGATGGTTCCAGCGTTTTCAGGACTGAGTTGCCACTCATAAAACATCGCATTATCGTATAACCAGGTACTAAACACACTGTAGCTGCCGGCGCATGTATTATCTTCGGCTGTTACCGGCGGCCTTGGCAAAAGTTCAATCGAAAGGGCGGGCGAAAACTCCGAAAAACCACAATCATCCCCGGTATTCATTATCCGATAGCTGACTTCTACCTGTCCTGCATAACTATGCTCATCTTCTCCGGCCCAATGTACCGTAGCCGAATTGCCATCAGATGTAATAGTGCCTGCCGACGCCGGGCTGATCTGCCATTCGTAACGGTATCCGCCAGGATCAGCTGTATATGTTGATGTAGATTCATTCCAATTAATCGAAGTCAGCCCATTGGCCATATTGGGTGTTGCAGGTAATGCCTGAATGCTTACCGGAACAGGTTTAGAAGCAAACGTACGTTCTGCTGCATCTGTGATCGAATAGGAGACCTCTACTTCTTCTGATAAAGAAGTAGATAACCACTCGATAGTTGCCGTGTTTGCATGGCTGTTAATGGCACCTGCGGTTGCAGGCTCGATGCTCCATTGATAAGTCACACCGTCATACAACCGTGTCTCGAAATTGGTAATTGTACCGGCACACGGATTAATATCCGAAGGCGTTGGTGGTTTAGGTAAGAGATGGATGGATAAAGCAGGCGCAAACTCCGAAAATCCACAATTATTGCCGGCATCCGTCACCCTGTAGCTCACCTGTACCTGTCCTGCATAACTATGATCGGTTCCTCCTGTCCAATGAATCGTAGCCTTATTGCCGTCTATTGTAATATCCCCTGCTGTTGCAGGACTTATTTGCCAATCGTAACGGTCTCCGCCAGGATCGGCTGTAAGTAATGACTCAGAAGTATCCCAATCAACCGAAGCCAGTCCGGTGGCAATATTTGGCCTGACAGGCAACGCCTGGATGTTCACCGGGATAGACTCAGAAAGATACTCGCGTCCTTCCGCATCCATTACCAAATAGGAAACACTTACCTTACCCGAAAAAGAAGGCGCCCAATTGATGATTGCCGTGTTTGCCTGGTCGGTGATGGTACCGGCGTCCGTGGGATCAATACTCCATTGATAAGACGCATTTGCGTAAAACCGCGTCTCGAAAATGGTGCTTGTACCGGCACATGGATCGTTATCCAGTGGCGTTGGCGGTTTGGGCAGAAGATTGATGATTAAAACAGGCGAGAACTCCGAAAATCCACAATTATTGTCGGATTTAGCAATCCTGTAGCTCACCTGCACCTGTCCCGCATAACTATGCTCGGTACCTCCGGCCCAACGGATCGTAGCCGAATTGCCATTACCTGTGATCGTTCCTGCTGTAGCCGGAGACATCCGCCATTCGTAATTGTCACCTCCCGGATTGGCCGTAAGAACAGACTCGGAAACATCCCAATTAACTGAAGCAGGTCCGATGGCAATATTTGGTGCAGTAGGTAGCGCCCGGATGTTCACCGGGACAGATTCAGAAATATATGTACGTCCTGCTGCATCTTTGATCGAATAAGAGACACCTACTTCTTTGTCCGAAGAAGTAGGTGACCACTCGATGGTTGCCGAGTTTGCATGGCTGGTAATGGTACCGGCGGTTGCAGGCTCGATACTCCATTGATAAGACACACCGTCATACAACCGTGTCTCCAAATTGGTAGTTGTACCGGCACATGGATTAATACCCGAAGGCGTTGGCGGTTTAGGCAAGAGATCAATGTCAAAATCAGGCGCAAATTCCGAAAATCCACAACTATTACCGGCATTTGTCATCCTGTAGCTGACTTTTACTTGTCCGGCATAACTATGATCGGTTCCTCCTGCCCAACGGATCGTAGCCTTATTACCGTCAGTTGTGATGCTCCCTGCTGTTACAGGACTGATTTGCCATTCGTAGTGGTCTCCGCCAGGATCGGCTGTAAGTATTGACTCAGGAGTTTTCCAATCAACCGAAGCCAGCCCGGTGGCAACATTTGGCCTGGCAGGCAATGCCTGGACGTTCACCTGAACAGGTTTAGACTCATATGTACGTCCTGCAGCGTCCTTCACCGAATAGGAAACATATGGCTGACCCCAAAAAGAAGGCAACCAGTTGATGGTTGCCGTGTTTGACTGACTGATGATGGTACCGGCGGTTTCAGGCTCAATTTTCCATTGATAAGATGATACATTTGCATACAACTGTGTCTCGAAAACGGTACTTGTGCCGGCACATACATTACTACCCATTGGTGTTGGCGGTTTGGGTAGAAGCTTGATCGACAAATCAGGCGAAAATTCAGAGTATCCGCAAATGTTATCTGTTTTAGTAACCTTGTAACTGAGCAGTACCTCCCCTACATATCTATGGTCACTGCCTCCAGCCCACCGGATCGTAGCCGTATTGCCGGCTGTTGTAATGGTTCCGGCTGTTGTAGGGCTGATTTGCCATTCATATTCACTCCAACCCTGCTCGGCTGTATACCTGGTTGTAGCTTCATCGTTTATTTCAGTCAATCCCACCGGCGATGGAGGACGTGTGTTTTCAGATTCCAAATTGACAATAAGTGGTTGGGATGCACAACTTGATCCATTGGTCATTTGAACGTTATACATCAATTCAACCATTGCGGGTCGAAAATCAGGATTCCATTCCACTGTGGCGGTACTTCCCTTTGTTCCCGACACTGATTTAATAGTACCGGCATTCGACGGATTCATCGTCCAGGCAACCGCTTCTACATCATTAATGTTTACCGATTCGGGAACATTGTACGATAAGGAAACTCCGCTACACAGGTTAGTTTCGCCAATGGCAGCCTCAACATTTCCACCCTTGCATTGATCGATCATCCTCAAGTCTCCGATAACATAAAATCCGTTCTTGGTTATACCCTTGTTTTCCATCTTATAGGTTGGCGCCGGGTTGCTCTCTTTCTGAAAAAGCCCTATTGCCAGCCTGTAGGTACCTGCAGGCGCACTTGCAAAATTGGCGTTAGCCTTGAGTTCCGCCGTCGTCGATGCCATAATTTTTTTCGCATCCCAGTTCGTTCTAAAGGACGAAACCACCTCATCCTTATCATTTAACAACACAAGCTTCATAACACAATCGGTCAACATGGTGGAAACACCCGTATTTTCGATAAAAACGGTTATCTCTTTCGCCTCCCCCGCTGCCAGCATGTTGGTGTACCTGGCGCTTTTCATAATGAAATGATACCCCATCAAATTGGCGGCTTCCTTCACCAGATCGGGTTTTTGCCTCAGCATGTACTGCGCATCGTCACCCCAGTGTCCCATACCGATATAATTCGGTTTGTTTGTTTTGATGATCCTGATAAATTTTTCGTCATTCCAAGGCCTGGTTCTGCTGCTCTCCAAGTTTCTGTACGCATCAATAAATTCCCAGACTATAGGTTCTTTCCCGGCAGCTATCGCAATTTCAGCCCCTTCATCGTTATACCCTCCCATAATACCGTCGCGGCGGAGCCCCATGCCGTTGTCCAAGGCCCATTTGGTGGTAGTAATTAAGGGTGGCTGGGCCCAATCCAGCACAAGTTGTGTTTTTGTAAAATTGTCAAGGTATGGCTTGAAAAGGAGGCTCTGTACCTTTGCATCCGTTAAATGCTTGGTGTGATCCTCAAAAGGATACATGTGCATTTCGCCCCAGTTACCGTAATTCCGGATGTCGATGAAAGCAATGTTGGGGTTGCCATTATATCGCGCCGCCAATACTTCTATGAATTTTTTTTGTTCCGCTACATATACCGGGTCGTCCCAAACAGGAATATAATATCTAAGTTTTGACATATCCGATCCGTGGTTTATGTTCCCCTCGTCATGCCCCATGGTATATTTCGCACCCTTGTCAAACACCCACTTCGGTGTACTGTAATATACACCGGTAGTGTTAACGCTCATAACACCGAAACTGAATTGCTTGCCACGTTGCGCCCACTGGGCAATTGAGTTATCCAGATGGGTCCAGTTATAAACACCCTCTGAAGGATTCAGATCACTCCAATTATATCTCTCATATCCGGTAGTTGACACCGCTATGGTAGCAGCACTTTGACTATTGGGCCCCCCGTAAAGTATCCAGCCTTGACCCGGGTTTAAAACAACCTCTCCGCTCTTGTCAAAGTTTACAACTATAACCTCCACAGTCGTAATCGGTTGTGCTTTTATAAAATCTCCACTCAAACACGAGATAAAGAATACAGACAATATTATTGCAAGATGTTGTAAAACAATATTTTTCATATTTATAAATCGAATGTGGCACTGATATCAATACAGTACCCATACATTATAATATTATTTATAAGAAGTTTAAACTGATTCACCTTGCAAAGGTAAAGAAATTTTGAGATGTTTCAACCCTGAATTGTTGAATGAAATTGATGTGATCTTATTTAGACAGTCGGAAAATACGTAAAATCAGTTGATGTACTTTGCTCCTATCAGATAGGAAAATATTTTACTTTTTCGGGTGATGATGTGGTGCAATATCATGGGACCAATTACTCCGGCTGAAATCACTATTATAGCTTGAATGATGAATGTAGCAGTATCCCCGATATATAGTTGTATAGGCAATTTTGTAAATATTGCTTTGAAAAAGCCCTCAAATGTTGTATGGAACAGGTATATTGTATATGAACAAACTGCTATTGACAGGAATATTTGCTGTAATTTTCCTTTTTTTGAAATATATTTAGCTATTTTTATAATCACGGCTACACCGGACAAAGCTGCTATGAATTCAAACATGGCCACCAGGATATTGTCTCCCGGAATGATCATTCCTATTGAGTAGAATAAAATAAAAAGTACAACAAAAACAAGGAAATGTGTATTCATGATGATCGTGCGGACATTATGCCACTCGTAGAACAAACACCCCATAACAAAAAACACCAACATTCTTTTAAAGTCGAGTAAATAAGAAAAAATATCAGGCAAATGTATCGGAGCAAAATGTAATCCCAATGCAATAACAAAAAGAATTGTCAATCCTTTGCGTGTGTCAAAAAAAGGAATAATTAAAAATATCATAAACAACACATATACAAACCATACAAATGGAGCTGCTGCCGGATAATAAAACATTTCGTAGAAAGATGCCAATGAAACCGGGTTTTCAGCCGTATCGACGCCACCCATGAGTAGTTTACTGCTAATTATAAAAATGGAAATAAAGAAATAGGGAATCATCAGGCGTTGAAATTTGTGCGAGACAAAACTCTTATAATTTCTACGTTTGTCTGTCCTTTCTCTCTGCAGGTATATGTATGTATATCCGCTTACTGCCATAAAAAGCGGCATTCTAAAAATATGGAGAATATCGTAAATTGCCAGCCACCAGGCCGGACTGTTATCCGGACTAAAATGTCCGGCAACAACCAACATGATGGATATAGCCCTCGCAATATCAATTGTAAATATCCTCTTTTTTGTTGTTTGCATTTGCGTCATGCTCTTTATTTTTGAACTTTACACTGGGTAAGAAATTTACCTCGGTAAGTATTTTTCGTAAACTTTTATGGTTTGATCTGCAATATTTTCCCAATGATAATTATCCAATGGATATTTGTACCTGGTTGGTTTTTCATCAATTAGTTTTCCCAGTTTTTCCATGAGTTTTTCTTCATTTCCTACCGGGAAATAAGAATCTTGAGGAAGCCCGACCTCAAGATTGGCCGGAATATCGCTGACAATTACCGGCAAATCATAACTCATGGCTTCCAGGAGAGAGATGGGCAACCCTTCGTGCGATGAGGGTAGAACGAAAGCAGATGCATGAGTTAACAATTCATACAACTTTTCACCTTTAATGAAACCGGTAAGGATAACTTTATTTGTATGAGCAATCTTTTTTAATTCACGGGAATATTCATCGTCAAAATCAGCATCGCCTGCCAAAACCAATTGATAACCATCACGATCATTCAACGATGAAAATGCCTTGATTAATTGGTGAAAGTTTTTTTCGGGAACAAATCGCCCCATGGCAAAAATATATTTTAGAGGTATAATACTCAATGAATTCAAGTAATCCGATGTCTCAACAAATTTGGGTTCCGGCACCCCGTTATAAATCAAATGAGCATCCGTCCGGTTATATTTCTTCTTGATGATTGTATTGATAACATCCGAAATCACAATTACTTCGTTAGCATACTTCGCCCCCATTCTTTCTCCTACCCGGAGCATCAATTTGGCAGCTTTTCCCCATTTGTCCCGGTCATAATCGGGACCATGATGCGTAAATACTACTTTAAGCCCGAGAATACGGGCGACAGGAGTCACGAGAGCCGGCCCGATGGCATGAATATGAACAATATCCGCCCGAAGTTTCTTTGCGCGCCATATTGCCTTTAACGTATGAATAATTGCCTCAAATGATTTTTTCTTCGGAGCGCTGATGTCTATCAGTTTAATTCCACAGTATTCCCCTAAGGCATCTTGAACATAATTCTTGCGGCGAATGATGGTTATATCATAACCATGGGATGCGATACTGGGAAATAACTCTTCGCAATGCGTTTCAACGCCACCCAATACGTTGGGAATGCCGCGCGTTCCGGTAACTACGATTTTCATATATCAATATTTTCAAAAAACATGCTGTTCTGATCCAATCCTGATTTTTCCTGATAGACTCGAAAGCTATCAATATCCGTTTGCCAATGAACGAGAGAACGGCCATTGCCGGAGCGCTGTAACCAGATGTTATTGTTCATGACAAGATTCTCCCTCCACCAGGTAGGCCCTTCAAACCGCACAATTGATTCGGACGCATAAGCAAATACATTGTGCGTTACAACTATATTTGTTGTTTTCGCCGGATTCTGCCAGAACATGACATGACGCCCATTCGGATCGGGCCGTTGAGCATGTCCCCAACCGGAACCAGCGTTGAGACAGGTATTGTGCATAAAGGTAATGTTGTCGGTAACCGACCTTTCATCGCCATTCCAGTATTCAAATGAATACTCGCAATTCCAGATGATATTGTTATGGTAGGTTATATTTCGCTGCTCATTTTTGCCATCACCCTGATTGGTCAGCGCAGCATCATAAATTTCCCATAAGCGGCAATTTTCAACGAGATGGTCGTGCGCATCCTTCCAAAATTCGATACCATTGCCGTATCGTACAGGAACGCCATCAGCCCGCGTAAATTGAAGGCCGCCGCCCATCCATGAAATGTCGCAATCACGAATCGTGACATGAGAGCTGCTGGAACCGCCAAATCCGTGAGAGGCTCCGTAACGTACATCAAACCCGGAAAACACAACATAATGCACATTGGTCAAATCGACAACGCAATCGCTTACCAAAGCAGCTTCAATTTCGCTGAAGATTACCGCAGGATTGATGGCGCAAAACAACCAAACGTGCCTTGTTTCGGGGTCGAACCAAAAGCAGTCGTCAGTTTTGAGTTGCTCTTTCGACCAACATTTAACGCCGGCGCTATTACCGTTAAAAATCAGATTACCTACATCATACGGCGCTTCATGGTTCGGTTCGGTAACCGGTTTGATGGTGCGCCAAAGGTTTGGTTCAATCTTTTCCCAATCATTAGGACGGTTAAGCAACAACGAACCGTAAAGCCGCGGCTTGGGCAGATCGTCTGGCCCGAAACAGGTGTATGTGACAGGAGCGTTGGCAGCGCCCGATTTTGGTTTAAGCGATCCACGCCAAAGCCCACCACGTGAAAACCTGACAATATCTCCCGATTTAAAATCAGTCCGGTTCACTTTATCAAGCGATCGCCATGCATGACCCTCGCTCGTCCCTAATGCCTGGTCGGAGCCATTTTGCGAATCAACATAATATACCATGGCCGAAAGCGGTGAAATAAAGCATGTGATCAAAATCGCAAACAAATACAAATTTTTACTCATACTTATAACGGGACTAAGATAACCCGAAACACAGTCTCACCCATTTCCACGGTATTTTCTCAACAGCTTTCGCTACGATTACCGAAGTATAAAGCGCTATTAAGATACTCGTTACGTACGATAAGATATACACAATGTTGTATTGCAGTTCATTGTGCATCTCTATTTTTGCAAACGCAAACCGTACCAACATCTGTGGGAAGATCCCTATCAAAAATATCTGGTAAGTGTAATTCCGGAATGAAGAAAACAAACCGGGAAACCTATGCGATAAACTCATGCACAATGCAAAAGATCCTACAATACCTGTAATCGCAAGAATAAGATAAGGCGCTGCAATAAACCATAACCCCAGGTAAATGCAAACACACGCTATAAATACAAACCACGAATCAAATTTACGGTACCATTCGAATTTCGACAGGCATATCCCCGCATAAAAGAAAACAAAATAGGATGCAACCCGTGATAAACATAAAAATTCGATCTCACCCGGGAAAAATAAGTAAAGCAGAACGGCGCAACCCATCAAAGAAACCGTATATGATACCTTTTGCAGCGAAAATTTAAATACCGGGTAAAACAAAAATAGAATGAACAATGTTGCCACAAACCACAATTCACCAAGCGGATTAGTCGCCGGATAAAGGAAACTATCTGCTACTTGTTTGAACGACAATTCGACCGGACGTTTCATTATAGGATTGAACGCAAATTTCAGGAGCAGGGTTGCCAATGTAAAAAACAGGAACGGAACACCTAAGCGTTTCAACTTGGAAACAATGGTTTCTTTATATGATTTTTCCTTGCTTATGTGGGTAATATAAAATAAAAATCCCGAAATCAGCATAAACATTGGCATGCGAAAAGTACGAAGCATCAGGTACGTTTCTTTATCGATCACATTAATAAGATGAGCACCATAAACCCCGTTTGTAAGGTCGATATGGCCAATTACTACAAGTAGCATGCTCCAGCCTTGCAGTATGGAAAGCCATACGATTCTTTTCTTTTTTTTTTCCATCAATTAAAATTTCTCTCTCAAATCACCCTGCATCGGGTCTTGCCCTACATTGTACCAGCGTTTGTCCAAGCAAGCCGGTTTGCCTTGCAAACTACGCAACTTATTTTTAATTGCCCATTTCAACGGATGCTTGAGGTATTTCTTCATCACGGGTGAAGCAGTGCCCACCATCCAGCAATTTTTGGGGCATTTGCATACCATATTTCGAACTTTCTCAGCCTGCTCGCTGGTCCATATCGCTTGAAAATCGGGAGTTTCACGAATATTGCCCATCTTTTCCTTCCAATATTTTTCTTCCAATCCATTGCAGGGATAGATATCGCCGTATGGTTCTACAAAGAAGTTGACCATTCCTGCTTCGCAAGGCAGCATACGCCTGTTGCCCTCAATGTAATTGATCAACCCCATATTAAAGAAGGCGCGAAACCATGATTTCGGGTGGTTTTCTTTCAATTGCATGTTGATGAGCTTTTCAAAGTTGCCACAAACCTCTTCTTTGTTGGTAATCACATTATCGTGTTTGTGAAAATAATACGAATTATGGAACGCAGCGGTCGCAAATTCCAAACCAAGGGATTTTGAAAGTCGGTATAGCGAAAGCATGTCTGCCGAATTGTTATTTGAAACGGTACAACCAAAACCTATATCTTTCACCCCCATTTCTTTTAATTTCAGCAATGTACGAAGCCCCTTGTCGAATCCACCATCATGACCACGCAGTTCGTCATTTTTGCAAGCAAGCCCTTCGATACTGATACGGATACCGATATTGGGAAATTTTTGGGCCAATGCAATAACCCTATCCTCATACCAACCCGAAGTGGAGATGACTACGCGCGGCGATTTGGTAAAACAAACTTCGACAATTTTATCCAAATCTTCCCGGATAAAAGGTTCGCCTCCGGTTAGGTTGATAAATTTCACATTAGGAAGAAGCTTTATTTCTTCGGGGGTTATTTCTTTATTTTTTTCGGTAGGATATTCCCATATATTACACATTTTACAACGCATCGGACAGCGGTAAGTTGTGATGATGCACATGTCGGTGGGCTGAACTGTTTTTGACATATTTTTCAATGATAAATTTTTATGATTTCCTGGTAATACTTTTCTGCAGAATAATGATTTTGCGATATTTGGGCTATCTGTGCATAATCGAAATCGTTAGAAAACATTTGCTCTATTTTCTCTTTTAAATCGGTTATGTTGCGCGATTCGAACAACATTCCTGTTTTCCTGGGTTCGATAAGTTCGGGAATACCACCAATATTGGCTCCCAGAACCGGTGTTCCCAAGCATTGTGCTTCAATAACAGTCAATGGGTTATTTTCATAACATTCCGATGGGATAACTATAAAACGGGCTTTGCCAACAATATCTTTTATTTCATCCCAGTTTTTGTAACCTAAAAAATCAATATTTTCGTTTTTTATTGATTTTTGCAGTTCCTCCGACAACGGGCCACCGCCAATAACCTTCAACGGGAATGGCAATTGGTTTGCCGCTTCAATCAAAGTAGTAATGCCTTTTTCGTGAGACAAGCGCCCGATGTAGCAATAATAATTTTCCTTTTCGAAACTTTCTCTTTTCGTTTTTTCAACATCAATAAAATTACACAAAACAGTAATTTTATTCTTGTCAAATCCCCCCTGTATCATTTTACTTGCCATAAATTGGCTGGGACAAATAAAAACATCCGTATACTTTTCCAATTTTTCTCTTGTCCATTTTTGAGCTTCTCGATAAGCGATCAAACTGGCGAACAAGGAATTTTTCATACACCGGTTTTTCAAAACCTGTTTTTTATCCGTGAAACATAGTTCACATATTTGTTTGCCATTGCGCAGGCAATCATAACGAGGACAAAGCAACTTGCAATCGTGTATTGTCCAAACAGTTTTCATGCCTCTTTCATGCGCTATTTGGGCGATTACCGGAGAAAGTTGGCTGTGGATATTGTTCAGGTGAACTACATCCGGTTTAAAATCGTTCAATAAAGCGTTAAATTTCTTTTTTACCTCTTTGGTTCCCAATGGGCGGCGGATAGCTTCAATTGCGCCATATCCGGCAGAAAATTTCACTTCCGATGGAAAATACTTGCTCCATTCGCTTGAAATAGTTTCAGGATGTTGCATGGCAAAAGTTGCAACCTCGTGTCCATGCTGTTTTAGCAGGTTTTCAAGGTTGATCGTATAAATACAATCGCCACCGCGGGGATAGTAAAATTTATTGGCAAGAAGAACTTTCATACAATTGATGATTTTTTAATTCTAATTTTACTGATTAAAACAATGATTGTAATGCAAAGCGCATTGCTCCATTGAAAAGTTAGCTTGAAAATATTGTTTCAAAAATTCTTTATCAATTGTTTTTTCTGATCGGATCGCTTCATCAATGGTATTATAAAAATCTTCAAATTCGAAACCGGAAGATACAAAACCTGTTTTTTTATCGGTTACTACATCCGGGATTCCCCCGGCCGGAGTACATACGGGAATAACCCCGCATGCCATTGCTTCCAGTAACGCAATAGGTAATCCTTCCCAAGAAGACGACAAGATGAAGAAATCGGCTAATTGCAAATAATCCTGCACATTATTTTTTACGCCTAACCAGTATATTCCGTTTTGAGCGTCGGCTAATAAATTCCGTCCATCCGGGGTATCATACCCGTCGCCGATAATCAATAAGATCGCACGATGCTTTGTTGTTAACAGGTGATTAAATGCCTTGATCAATAATTGTTGATTTTTTTGGAGGGCATATCGTGCCACATGGACAAATACTTTATCGTCCGCGTTTATTTTCAGGCTTTCGACTTCCTGGCGACTATCGTTGTTAATAGTTGGTTTGGGAAGAAACGGGCTGCCATTATCTATCTTAGTAGCGTTGGAAAGCCCGTACAATTTTTCATAAGACTCCAAGCATATCTTCGAGATGGTGATTGGCCGGACTCTTTTCTTGTAATACCACTTATTGACGGATTTTAAGATTTTTTTTTCCAGGCATTTCTCAGCCAGGTTATGAAGTGTATGGAAATATTTTGGTTTTCGATACAACAGCGCCGGTAAAAAAAGGCAAATAAGATCAGAATGAGCGTGTACAATATCGGGCTTTTCTTTCCGTAAAATTTTATAAATACCCCATAATGCCTTCATTTGATGGCCGCTTTTACTGCCGATATTGATATATTTGATTTGAGGGTTTAAATCTTTTTTATAGTGCGCATTCTGCCCAATAGCATCAGAATTGGATGTACACATTACAACCTCATTGGTTTTACATAACTCATTTGACAGGTCTACCATAAATCTTTCCGCACCGCCAGGTGCAAGCGTATAATGCAACTCCAATATTTTCATGATTCTATCGATTTTTTGAATGACTTAAGCTCACAGCTTTTTTATAATTGCCATGCCTGCACATATTTTTCTGCCACTTTAATATAATGATGGTGATCTTCTACATATTTCCTGCAATTAAATCCCCATTCTTCAAAATCTTTTTTCCTGGATATAATTATATCCAATTGTTGTCTTATTTGATCTCGATCCGGAGTTAAACCGACAATCGGCCGGTTACCATATTCCCCAACCATTTCATACTGTTCCGGCGCTCCTCCTGTCATTGTTACTTTCCCCGAAGCCAACGAGATTAATGCATTAATACCCTGCCCGCATGCGTATAACTGATCTACTATGACATTCGAGGAGCTTACTAATTTCGTATATTCTTCTAAAGGGACGTTCTCTACTTCTATCAATTGTATTTCTTTAGGGTATTTTTTTTCATATTCCGTCAATATACCGTGTATGATATCTATACCTTTCCATTCCGTTCTACCCTTTTGCTTGCCAATAAGAATACGTATTTTATCATTTTTTACAATATTGGGCGTATATAATATTTTTTCCGTATTGATCGGGAAAGGAATAAACGATAGTTTGTTTTTATAGATCTTTTCATAAGGTTGATAATAATCGTAGCATCCTGCAATAATACCATCACACCTTTCGGCAACAAATCGATTGATAAATCGCCCCCTGTTGTTATTTAATAGTTTTAATGTTTCAAGGGCATACTCGTCTGTAATGGTATTTAATGGCATATGTTCCGCAAAAAATGAAGGCTGTTCATTGTTTAAACAAGACTGAAGCGAATAATAATCATCGCCAAATGCCCCTAAAATAAGTTTTTTATTGTGTTTTTTCATTGTGTTGAAAAACCAAAAAAACAATAGCAAGTTATCGCCAAGAACCGGAACAAAACAGTTAATAAACTGTAACACATCATAATTCCTGAATTTAGATGAAAATAATTGCTCCTGTAATAATTTCAATTTTTCCTTTTTCCCTTTTTTGTACAAATCAATGTCTCTTGCACAATTTTTCCAGCCGTCGCCATGTGAGGCTACTGTTACATTAACCCCTAATTCCCTTACTCCTTCTGCTATAGTTTCATGCAAATGACTGAATTCCCCATATAATAAAACTTTTTTCATGCTGTCTATGTTATGAATCTTGCTTTAAATTTTAAGAAACCTGTTCCTCGTCCTCGCAATGGCGAAATTGCACGTCATTGCGAAACGATCTCACCGAAAGCGATCTCTACAAATCTAAACAGTTTCTAAAAATCTGTCCTGATTAATCTTTTACTTGATATTTGTTATGAATATATCTTCCCGGATCCTTATAGGAGATTATTTTGGCAGGCACTCCTGCTACCGTAGCATTATCAGGAATGTCTTTCACGACAACAGCGCCTGCTCCGATTGTTACATTATTGCCTATACGAACATTTTCGACGATACATACCGAAGGGCCAATATAAACATTGTCTCCTATGACTGCTGCCGGGCCATGATTACTTCCAACAGTTGAAAACTGACTAAAATTGCAATTATTTCCTACAATTGCCAGGTTGCTTACCAAAGTCCCGAAACCATGCCCAATATACAAACCATATCCGACCTTCGCTTCAACTACTATTCCATACTTTTTGGATATTCTATACTTCTTAAATCGCGCAAATGGCCTGAAAATATTTTTTTCAGAGGAAAGCCGAAAATAAAAGGAATAGAGAAAACAATGATTTTTAGTAAATATAGCCGCTTTCAATATGTTAAAAAGTGTTGGGTTCCCACCATAACGAACATAATCACTTTGTATATATTCAAAAATTCGTTTATACTTCTTCATTTCTTTTTTATGTTTAAATTATTATTAAATTGCTAATTTGATTGGGATGTAATTTGTTTTTGCGTTGCTAAAAGCCGTTGGTAACTAACGCGCTTTTTTATACATCTTCTTCCACGGTTTGTTCAGATTCAGATTCATGCTGTATCAACCAACTCATCAAAAAGGTATAGTAAACAGCAAAAAAAGAAAGATAACCATATTCTCCGGTAAGTATGGCATAGCTAAAAAACAGGATAACCATACAATCCATCAACAATACATCATTTCTTGATAAATTCATTTTTCGCTGTGTGCGGAATAATAGAATGAAAAATATGATCCATATACCGATCCCTATAAGTCCGTGATTACACAAAACGATAAAGAGTAAACTCTCGAACCCCAACAAAACAGGATGAATTTCATTTGCCGATAGATAATAGTTTGACCAATTATACCCTTTCCCTACCAACAGATTGCCCTCAATTTCATCAAATGCTCCTTGTAATTGACTCAAACGCATGGCAATGGAAGAACCTTTCACATCAGATTTTGTCCCTGCTACATCAGTAAATGACAAAAACAAATTCGATAAACTTTCGTTCGATTCGATCACAAAGAATGCGACAATTACTGCAATAAAAGTAAAAATAAATATTTTCCAGTTTCGTTTTTGTAAAATATAATACAAAAAAGCGATCGCTACGGCAACTATCCCTGTTCGAACACCCGATATCAGAATATTAAAGCCGACCAAAACTAATAACGACCAATAAAGCCAACGATAATCAGTCCCTTTTTTTGTTGCATACGAAAAAAATATTAACGATATAAAACATAGAAACAAACACCACATCATGGGGTGCTCGAAGGTCGACTGTATTTTAGCGGCTGTAGAAAAATCAAGCCTTGCAGAATCTGTTTCTTCATACACCTCTGCGGCATCATATTCTATTCCAAAATAATCTACAAGATATGATGTGTACGGGTTTGAGCCTTCCAATTGCATCAGAAAAATTCCGTAAAAGCATGCAATAACAGTTGATATGATTAAAGCCCATTGAATATGCTTTAACATTTTCATATCCTTTAGCGAAACATTCCATAGAATAAACGGGATAATACATGTTCTCATAAAAGATGTGCGCCATCTGTTCAATTGAAACTCCCATGGTGTAACCCATTCAAATAAGGTGAGTATCAGTAATGCTATATACAAAAATAGAAATGGCTTAATGATCGTAAAATCCAAAGATATTCCTTGTTTTTTATATTGAAAAAGAAAGACAGCAAGAAAAATTATATTTATAAGATTATACGATAATGTAATACCTATTTTTATTTGCAGATAAGGTACCAGAATCATATATGCTATATAAAAAGCAACTGCCAGATTAATATTATAAAATGGCAGTATTACCAATATCAGTGAAAAAGCTAATACAATATAAATAATAATACTCATTCTTACCTTATTGCTTTAGCCTGAATGTCTTCCATGCTATTTATCGAAACGTCTTCAAAACAACCACACAAGAACATAAGTGCGTTGGGTAATGACATCACAGATTTTACTTTCATTGTCGAGCAAACATTACTTTTCTAAAAACCACAAACATGGTAATATTGAAGAGTATATACATAACCAAATTTGCTTGGGTAATACCTACAACTCCATTGAACCGTATCAACACGAAAGCCAAACCAACAAACAGAATTGTAAAAAATATTTCGGTCATAATATATGCTTTGGTCATTGACTTGGCTATCATTAAAAAAGCCAACAACCAACTGGATATTTTAAATAAATCGCCTGCTAATTGCCAGATAAACAATTGCTGCATTGGATAAAAATCGGGAGTAAACAGTATTTTAATAACAAACATCCTTAGAATATAAATAACAGCAAACCCCACACATAGTGTAGGTAGTATTACTTTGTACGCTTTCAAAACTTCGTGCCGGATTTCAAAATTGTTTTTAAGTTCCGATAATCGAGGTAAATAATATACGCTAAACGAAGTGGTAATAACCGCTAAATACATACCCGCTATCCGATTCATGGCTTCCCACCATCCTGCCTCCACCGCAGAAATATTTGAAATAACATATCCCCGCAAAATGAGTTGCGAAACAGGGTCCATTGCCACAGTAACAAAAGCCATCAAAGCGTAATGCGTATATTTCTTCGTAATAACCCTATCTAATTTTGATGTGAAAAATTGTATTTTCATCCAAAACTCTTTCCGGACCATCCATAAGCTAACGAGAAGTGTGATGCTCTGACTGGTTACGGCACTGATCAAAGCGCCTTTCAATCCAAAAAAATAGACCAGTACCAGGGTGAATAACAACCCTATTATACTACCTGCAATATTTATCTTTACAAAAAGTTTAAATGCTTTAAATCCGTTTAAAATAGAATACAGCAACAGGTTGATTGCATAAAACAAAATAGTTACGCCAAATATTATAAACACATAACCGAATTCGGCAGATTTCATTACGATTGTACTCAGAAAATGATGGAATCCGATCATGGTCAGACCAACAAGTGCCGAACAAAACAGGGTGATTTTTAATGCCGTAGAAAGATATGGACGTATTTTTTGAGGATTTTCCTTTTCTTCCGCTATATATTTGGTAACCCCGTTGTTAATTCCACCGGAGGCAAGACTCATAACTAATGATGAAAAGCTGTTCAATTGCCCTAATAGCGCAATACCGGAAGGGCCAATGATTACAGATACAACTTTTATGCTGATAAATCCGGTAAGCATTCTTACCATAGTGGAAAGTGATGTAAAAGAAAATACTTTTACAATATCGGCATTTAGGACTTTTTTACACAATCCTAATATCTTACCCAGCAAATTTACCACTTGTTCACTATTTCTACCACTCTTTTCATCTCATTTTCTTCCATTACCGGACTTATCGGCAAGGACAACACTTCGCGGTGGATTTGTTCCGTAATTGGAAACGATAATGTATTCCATTCTTTATAACACACCTGCTTATGCGGTGGAACAGGGTAATGAATCAAAGTTTGAATACCGTTATCCGCCAAATAGGATTGTAACGTATCCCGCTCTTTTGTCCGGATTACAAATATATGTTGAACATGTAAATCTTTGTGTCTTTCCGGCATTGGAAGAATGATTTTTTCATTATTCATGTTTTCCAGGTAATAATCTGCAATTTCCCGTCGTATATCGTTCTCTGCATCCAAATATTTTAATTTTACCGATAGGAATGCAGCCTGTATTTCATCCATCCGGCTGTTAAGACCCTGGTATTTGTTGATATATTTTTCCAACGATCCATAGTTGGCTAATGCGCGGACCGTAATAGCAAATTCGTCATTATTGGTGGTAACAGCGCCACTATCGCCCAGCGCTCCCAGGTTCTTTCCCGGGTAAAAGCTGTTGCCGGCAGCATCGCCCAAATTGCCGGTTCTTTTCCGCGTACCGTCTGCAAAATAATAATATGCTCCTGCTGCCTGGGCATTGTCTTCAACAATTTTCAGGTTGTGCTTTTGTGCAATAGCTTCCAGGCCGGTTGACCAGCAAGTCCTGCCATACAAGTGCACAAGCATAATTGCTTTGGTTTTCGATGTAATAGCCTTCTCAACCAACGAAATATCCAAATTATATGTACGGATATCCGGTTCAACCAATACAGGAGTCAAACGATTATCCGAAATGGCGAGAATGGTTGCTATGTAAGTATTAGCTGGAACTATGATCTCATCGCCTTCCTGCATGATGCCCAATTCAATATACGCTTTCAATATTAAACGTAAAGCGTCTAAACCGTTGGCGCAGGCAATGGTATGCTTAGCTCCGGCGTACGCACAAAATTCGGCTTCAAATTTTTTTACTCGTTCGCCTAACAGAAACCAACCGGAATCAATCAGGTCGGCAGCCGCTTGCTTGAGTTCACCAGTATATTGGGCGTTTATCTTTTGTAAATCAAGAAATTTAATCATTTTTATAAACTTAATTGATATATGTTATACACAACTCCTCTACCACCAAAACCTTCTTTCTGAAATAAAAGATTTTCGTTCAAATAATTTCCCATTTGTTCAGTAGACTGTCCAAAATCGAAGTATTCAAATTCCTTAAATTGCTCATTGATTAAGTAATCGAACAACAGATCCAATGCGCCTAACTCTTTTCCTTCGAGATTGGCCGAAATATATTGTGTATGAACAATGTTCGGGTTTATATATAACAATGCGCCTGCTAAAACATTACTGTCTTTTTTCGCAACGTATAATTTTATATTTTCAGCAAATAATGAATGCAAATACTTAATTTCTTCAATATCATGTACAGGTTTTACATTATGTTTTGCCTCCAAATTAGAATCTAAAATGTTCCAAAACGAATGGTAATCTTCGGAAAATTCACAAGTTATTTGGTTATTCCGCGCCTTTCTCATGCCACTTTTTCTTGATTCAATAAATTTTATCCTGTTTTTCAATGGAATAGTGGAAGAAAGGTTACAACCTATTAATTCCGCTTTGTTCCGGAATAACGCATACAGATCCTCCTGTGCAGGATAAGATGAATAAATATAGGGAATGGCTTTGTAAACAATTTTTGTGATATTATATTCTCTATAAAACTGAATAATAGCCTCAAAAATTGCTAAAATATCAGTGAGCGATAATTTATTGGAATACAATAATCCACCATAAGTCAAACCTTGATGCGAATAAACAATATTATCCGTAACATTTGCAGGAAATAAGGCAACTAATTTTTCTTTACGGTAGATCATCAACGAAAAGTCAGTAAATCTATCTGAATGATAGTCCATGTAGTTCCTGTTTAACAGGAATGTAGCATTCTTACATTGAAGCAAACATTCATTCCATTCATTTTTATTGTTTCCCTCGTATTTTTTAATTGATATCATTCTTTATATTTCAAAAATTCGTTATAATTTCTTATATAATCTTTCTCATCATACTTATGCGAAGTCAGCACTAAACAAATAGAACCGGATGAAAAACCTTGCTCCGCAGCCCAAATCCCCGGTGGAATATGTAAGCCAAAATAAGGTCTGTTTAACGTAACGGTTCGTTTGTTTTTTCCGTCATTCAAAACGATTTCAAAACTTCCACTCGCTGCTATCAGAAATTGATGACACGCTTTATGTGCATGCGCTCCTCTATCCTCTCCTCCCGGAATATCATATATATAAAAAACCCGTTCGATTTTGAAAGGAATATCCACGTATTCGTGAATTGGAGTAATATTTCCGCGGCTATTGGTTATTTTCGGCAATTCTATCACCGAACAGTCATATACGGTTGGCTTTCTATTCATACAATATCTTTTTTCTGTTGAATAAAATCGGCATACTCACGGATGTAATCTTCTTCCATAAAATGAGTTGAAGAAAGAACCAACGCCAGTGAATTGGTTGAAAAATTTTCCATGTGCCGCCATACCATCTTTGGCACATAAAGCCCATAATAAGAGCGGTTCAACTGAAATCGCTGCTCGTTCACACCGTCGTTTAATACAGCATCGAAACTGCCGGAAAGCGCGATAATAAACTCCTGGCTTTCATGGTAGGCATGACCGCCGCGTATTTCACCTCCGGGTACATCATATACCCAAAATACCCGTTTAATTTCAAACGGGATATGATTATTGCTCTCCAAGAAGGAAAGATTACCCCGTGTATCCAAAATTTTGGGCAACTGTATGATCAAGTTTTTCAAAATGGCAAGTGTTTGATTATTATATCCAGCAATTCCTGTTTCATTTCGTTTACTCCAATACAACTTTAACCCAACTGTACATGTTGTCCATTTTATCAATCATTTCTTCTTGCGAAGCAAATTTCAATATCAGCAATCCGGATATTGCGCCTTCATGATACGCCGCTTCTATCTTGTCGCCTTTTTTGTGATATGCTTCAAACTCTACAATATTATTTTTCTTAAAACTTTCTTCAATCCAAATTTCTTTAAAAATACCGCTTTCGGTGCTATGTATCTCATAAGCAGCCCAAAAACCATTTGGTTCCACCATCTTCAAATCTGAACAATCCATTCCCATAGCGGCTTTAATGGTATATTCCACCATGTCAACCCCGGTTGCATATTGTATTACCTGGGGAATATAAGTTCCGCCATTTCGTGCTCCAATTTCCAATATGAAAATATCTCCATTTTTGTTAAGCCGGGCTTCTAAATTGTATGCCCCTGTTTTCATGCCTAACAGTGTTAACGCACGTTGAAATTCGTTGTGGATCTTTGTTTGAGTTTCACGCGGTAAAATGTAAGGAAAACTTTCGCCAAACGGTACGATTGGATTAATGGCGTATGTATGCGAGTTCGAGAAACATCTAAACGCGAGTTCACCATTAACTGAAAAGCCATCGCCACCTAATTGGTAACCTACTCTTTCTATAAAATCCTCAATTATAAAACGTTTGGATCTTGAAAAAGATAAGGCATATTCAATTGCCTCTTTTAGCTTTGAAACATCTTCTAATATTGTAACTCCCTTGCTCGACGCAGAATCAACCGGCTTAACAACTGCGGGCAATGAAAATTCTGTTATTTCATTTAATGCTTTTTGAACGTCATCTTCTGAATAACCTTTAGCTTTGGGGCAGTTAAACCCGTTATCCTGCAAGAATGCACGGAACTTATCTTTTGTAGATAAAATATCCACAGATTTATACGGGCTGGAAGGAAACCCCAATTTTTCACACACATAAGCAGCGGTTGGAGCTCCAGGCTCGAGTGCATAGCAAACAACGCCATCAACTTCCAACTTTTTTGCAAGTTCTAAAATTGCATCTTTATCTGTTATACTCACATTATGGAACTCGTGTGCAAATTGATGTCCGGGATTACTGGGAAGATAATCCGCAGTTATTACGTAAAATCCCATTTCCACCGCTTTTTTTATTGCTGGAACTTGAATGGGCAAACCGCCGAGCATGAGAATTTTTTTCATCCTGTTTTCTTCCGTTATAAAATTTTTGTTATATTATTTTTTATTATTTCCAGACCTTCTGTTAAAACGGTTTCTTCAATAGTTAACGGAGGCATAATTTTCAAAACGCTATCGCCCCTGCCGGCTCGTTCGATTATCATATGATCATTGAAACATGCTTTCATGACTTCTTTGGAAATTTCCATGTTTATTTTATGAAAATCAATGCCCCAGATTAAACCTTTTCCGCGAACAGACAGTTTATTGTTAAGCGGAAGAATTTCTTTTTCCAAAAATTCTTTAACAATTGTTTCTTTTGCGACCACCTGCTCTTGCAAATTAAATTTTTCGCTGTATTCGATGGCTGCCGTTGCTCCAACAAAAGCCAACTGGTGCCCCCTGAAAGTCCCGTTATGTTCTGCCGGAGAAAATATATCCAATTCCGGCTTCATCAGCAAGATACTCATCGGTAAGCCGAATCCGCTGATGGATTTGCTTAATATAACCATGTCCGGTTCGATACCGGCTCTCTCGAAGGAAAAGAATGTTCCCGTTCTCCAATTGCCGACTTGAATATCATCCACAACAAGCAGAATATCATGTTCTTCACACAAACTTTTTAAATCCTTAAGCCAGGCAACGCTCGCTACATTAATCCCGCCCTCTGCCTGAAGCGTTTCTAAAAAGATTGCGGCAGGTTTGTCGATCCCTGAATGGTCATCTTCTAACGCCCAATGCAAATAATCAATAGACATGTGGTTATCAAACGGGACAAAAGAGACATCCGGCAAACTGACTCCGGCACCGGCCCTGCTATGCCTGTCTGTTGTCAGGGCAAGGCTTCCCAAAGACATTCCGTGGAAAGCTCCTGCAAAAGCGATGATGTTACTCCTATGTTTATTTTTCCTGGATAATTTTAAAGCCGCTTCTACCGCATTTGTTCCGGTTGCTCCGCAAAACATTGTTTTATAATTTAAGTTTCGTGGCTCTAAAATTTTCTCTTTAAATGTTTTGATGAATTTTTCTTTGGCAACAGTGTACATATCTAAAGCATGAATAATTGTATCTTCGCTCAGATATTCTAAAATCGCATTTTTTATGTAAGAGTTATTATGCCCGTAATTCATTGCGCCGGCACCGGCAAAGAAATCTATATACCGTTCGTTATCTTCGGTAAATAGTTCTGCGTTTTTTGCCAAATTAAATTTAGCAGGGAAATTACGGCAATAAGACCGTACATTCGATTCATTTTGTTCAAAAATATTAAACATAGTTTATCTTTTAATTAAATTATAAAAATTATATTAATTCATATTTTCCTGACAATCCATGAACTTCTTTCACTGAATTAATCATCTAAACGGACATAAAACCTTATCCTACTTTTCGTGCCTAGCCCCCTCAGTCAAATATCCGGAATGCTCAGATAATGCATCGGAAGTTGATTTGGGTAGCATGGTTATAGGTTTGATTTTTTTGCTATAGTATGCATTATATTTTTCGGATGGCATTTCGGCCTTGGAAGCATTTAATGCAATATGCATGTTTTTGAGCTTACCACTATGATAAATATTATTGAGTTCGGGAAGTTTCCGTCTGTCAGTATGTTTTTCACGAACAACAAATATAGAAAAGTCAGCCAGATTGGCAACAATTGCAGCATCAACTACCAAGTCAAACGGGGTGCAATCAATAAACACATAATCGTATACAGTTTTCAATTTTTCGATTAATGTTTTTAGATGATCACTCATCAATAATTCGGAGGGATTCGCGGGCATGGGGCCTGCAGGTATAATGTCAAAACCCGGATAAAAATAATCTTTTTCGATAAAGAAACGTTCATCCATCACCATTTTACTCAGCATGTTGGATATGCCCAATTCGGGATACTCGATCATTCTGCTTAGCGTAGCTGTTCTCAAATCCAAATCCAAGAGCACGATTTTCTTACCGGCAAGTGCAAAACTCATGGCCAAATTAACAGCCATAAATGTTTTTCCGGCGCCGGGCTCCATGGAGGTAAACTGAATCACCTTCATATCCGGCGTGAGTTTAAAATCAAGATTGGTACGCATGATCCGGAACGATTCATTTATTGCTCCTCTTCCATTTTCCTTTACTAGTAGCATTCCTTTTTTCCCCGTTCCCTTTGCTTCGGGAACAACTCCCAATAATGGGGCTGACAAAGCGCTCAAATCATTTCTATCGCGGATGGTTGTGTTAATGGCATCCCGTCCCCAAATGATACTCCCGGGAAGTCCGATTCCAGCTAACAAAGCTATCAGTAAAACTCTAACTTTCTGTGGTTTAACAGGATTCATGGGGCCTAAAGGCGGACTTATTACCCGCGAATTGGTTTTGGTAACAATAAGCGCCATTTCATTCTCTTCACGTTTTTGCAATAAATAGAGATAAAGAGACTCCTTGATATTCTGTTCACGTTCAATAGATATCAACTGCCTTTCCTGTCCGGGATTGGATGCAATATTAACGGTCATTTTACCTTCTTGCGACTGGAGGCCTGATAATTGCAAATTAAGAGTTGTTATCAGATTGTCAACAGTTTGAACGATTGATTGCCGCAGAGATTGTAAGGAACTGTTTAAATTCATAATGACCGGATTATTTTCACCACTGTTGACGAGCAACCTATTTCGTTCGAGAAGCTGGTCATTGTATTGTTTGATGGACGATTCAATAGCCTGGTTATTCAATCCTGTGTTGGTTGGTAACAAGTTAGCGGTTTTATTATTATTATTCAGGTAAGTCTGTATATATTCGGCAATAGTGATCTGGTTGCTCACTTCCAGTATTTTTCCAGAATACTCACTGGACTCTTTCCTGTACAACGATGCTGCATCACGGGTATCAGTAAGCAAGTGTTTACTTTTGTATTGCTCCAACCGGCTATCTATACCCTTCAATTCCTGTTCGATAAGCGGGATTCGTTCGTTGATAATATTTAAGGTAGTGATGGTTGCCTGGTTTTTTTCAGTCAACCAATTTTCTTGATAAATACTGATCATAGTATTCAGAAAATCCTCAGCCCTTTGAATGGATACATCTTCCATCTCCAAATCAATTACCGTATTTAGTTTATTCGAAAGTGATATTTTTAATGCTTTTGAAAACCCCATAGCAACAGCATTAATGTCACTTTTCGACACGTCTATAGGCATTATGTTCTGATCGGACGAATAGTGAAGCGATGGGGAAATCACAATATTCCCCATGGGAGTCGATGTCACTTCATTAAATTTGGTCTTGATACTTTGGAATACGCTGTTCCCCTTTTGAACAAAATTCGAAAGAACAACCATGCTATCAGGCAACAATTCTACTTGAAAGGAAAAGGGTCCCGGTTCATAGGAATTGGGGAATGCGGCAATGATAGGCGATAGGACATATAAATCCGTTTTTTTCAATCCCTCTTTTTTCGCATAATTGATGTTCAATCTTAAGCGCTTTACCACCTCTTGCGTTAATTGTGGAGATTTGAATGCCTCAATCTCATTGTTTACATTGACCTTGACTTTATTATATTGATCATCATGTCCACTAAATACGGCTGATATATCCGGTTTACTATCCTCATTGATCAACACTGCAGCAGTCCTTTTGTATGTCTTGGGCGTGGATTTTATATATAGAAAAGCGAGACCACAACACAAAATGACGGACAATATAAACCATGGCCAATATTTGAAATACTTTCCCCCAATATGCAATATTTGAAAATCGTCGTTTTTTGAAACCATTTGATTTCCCATATAATTTTAAATAATTATTTTGTTCATTTAAAAAATAACACAGCCATTGATGTTAAAAGCGATGCTAATGAAATCCACATGCCCATGGACCTGTTTTCATTGATTCTTGATTGTCCTGCCCGGGTCTTATTGGGCTCAACATACACCACATCATTCTGTTGCAAGTAATAAACAGGCGAACGGAGTAATGCTTCTTCGGAACGTAAATCCACCCGATAAGAACTAACGATACCGTCTTTTTCGCGATGCACAAGTATATCATTCCTTTTGCCGTATATGGTCAGGTCTCCAGCTCTACCAAGCGCTTCGAGTATAGTAATCCTATCGTTTTCTATGACAAACATCCCCGGATTACGAACTTCTCCTAACACAGAAATTTTAAAATTCACAAATTCTGTGGTAACTATCGGATCTTTAATCAGATTCTCCCGGATCAATTTTTGTTTGATCATCTCAGACAGTTGATCACGGGTCAACCCTGCTACTTTTAATTTCCCTAATATCGGGAAATCAATATTTCCCTCTAAATCTACCAAGTAACCGAGTAATCGTTGCGAGTAGCTGGAAGCAGATTGTGTGCTTCCAGCTTGAAAAGTTAATAACGGGAGATTAAAAGCCATTGCCAATTCTGGATTTTGACTGGATACAACAATGGCAAGCATATCCTTGGGTTGTACCACAATTCCTGCATTGATGCCTACCTTTTCAGTGGCCCCATTTGCCACATCCTGCATATATACAACCTTTTTTTCACTATGGCACGAAACCAATACGAGACACAACAAAATGATGAATTTGCAGTTCATTTTCATTTTTAATAACTTATATTTATTTGTTTTACAATACATGAGAAAATTTTAGACCTTTTACAGCTTCGCTACCGTCAGTCACATCCAATTGTGTCTGTCGTATTTTATTCGTTTTATATCAACCTTTTCCGGGGTTTATGTAATTGTGTGTATTTGTATGAAAAGCCTTGAAAACGGCCAATCGTATCAAATCACACCTATTTATACGAACGCCGCAAAAATAAGTTATAAAAATTTCGCTGAACAAAAAAGTTGACAAAAGTAGTGTTTTTTATGATGAAAATAAATAAATGTAGATTGCTTAGTGTTTATTGGTTTAGCAATGTATTTTTCATAAAAAAAATACATGCAACTTCTACGGCAAAATTACACTTTTTGATTCGGGATACTCGTAGTTAAAACAAGTTCAAGATAGAATACTGTATGTTCGAAATATTTAGTAGTAGATGTAAAAACATGTTGTTCAAGTAAAATACCTCGAAAGTTTTGATACCTTCGAGGTCATTAATATATCCAGCATCCCCTTATACCTTTTCGGGCAACAGGTATGGCGCACGGTATTCGCGCGACAACATGTTCGTTGCCGATGAAGCGCTCGGCTACCGGGTCGAATTCCAACTGACGTCCCAACCGATAAAAGTAATTCCCCAAGTGTGCCAGCGCAGACGATAAATGGCCCGTTTCCACGGGACCGTTCTGGAGGCTCATGTCCCGGGCACGGATATCATCAAACCAGTTTTTGAAATGGTCGCCGACGGCCTTTCCATTCGGGCCTATTTCGAGTTTCTCGCCAAGTATCGTAAATATCGTATATCCAGTTCGAAGTGCGCAACTGGTGCACCAACCTTGAAGATGGCACTGGTGTGGGAAATATTTTCTACGGTGACAAAGGCTATATGGTGATCAATGGGATCTTTTTCTGCTTTGGGTAATGGTAGATGGAAGTCTCAACGCATCAATATTCTTGTCGTCGTATACCTTGCAGAAATCCTGCTCAATGGCAATTTTCCGCTCATACTTTTCTTCGAACGACTTGGATCTTTCTTTCAGGAGATTCATATCGGGATCACAGTGTAACTACCACAACATCCGGTTTATTCATCACATCAGCAATATGGTTTTACCCACGGCCATTGACACCCAGCACGGCAACCCAGATACGATCGTTGGCCCCAAAAGCCTCCTTGGGAATAATAATCGGTTTCACCACAGTTTGCTCCTCCAGCAAATGCCATCGGCGCAACCACTGACGCCACAGTGCCCGATACTGCCGTGTCAATAAATTTTCTACGCGATTGATCTGTCTTTATACGGTTTAATTATATTAATGGTTTGATTTGTAAGTTTTATTTTGTTATCAACTTCCAAAGTTATCAACAAAGACGTTTGTAACGTTTTAATGTTTAACATTATGAATGTCTTTGATTTTACCAGTATTTTTTGTATATCTCCTGCATTACGGGATATTTGCTGTCCTGGTCGCCATATTTTTCCTTTAACTGCAACAATTCCTTCTTGAGTTGGGCAATCAGTTTTTTATTGGCCGGGTCCTTATAAATATT
>JAVBPN010000027.1:0-13572 GCA_031549585.1 Bacteroidales bacterium | reverse complement strand
GCCAATTGTGTATCTCCTTTAAAATAACTGATCAACCCATTGGCATCGTACCGGTCATCTGTTCCATATCCGGCCATTGCCCGGCCAAACATTCCATTTTGGTTTCCGGGACGAAGTGTCAAATTGATTACTTTTTCTGTATTATCATCTTCAATACCGGTAAATTGTGCTTGGTCTGATTTCCGATCAACTACTTGAACTTTATCAATAATATTGGCAGGGAGATTACGTGTCGCTACCAAAGGATCATCGCCAAAAAATTGTTTGCCATCAACAAATACCTTAGTAATCTGCTGGCCTCCGGCAGTTACATTGCCGCTTTGGTCGACTTCCACTCCGGGAAGTTTTTTCAACAAGTCTTCTACTACAGCGCTTTCTTGTACCTTATATGCAGATGTATTAAATTCAATGGTATCCTTTTTTACAATGATTGGATTAAATTTAGCCGCTACCACTACTTCCTGCAACTGTAGATCTTGTTTTTGCAATTCGATTTCTCCAACACTCACGTCATTTCCTGATATTTGCAGCGGCCTCGACACATTTTTATATCCCAAATAGCTAACAATCAATCGATAAGAACCAGGCGGTATTTTGCCGATTTCAAACGCACCCTTGGGGTCGGATATCGTACCGGCCACATAAACCGAATCACGATCTTTAACAATAACGATATTAGCAGCATCCAATGCCTGCCTATCTGCATTATCTACTAATTTTCCTTTAACCGTATAAGAACCGCTTTGTGCAAAAATTGGTTGTAGTCCCCAACATAATAGTATAAAAAAAATAGCCTTTATTGTCGATTTCATCCGTATTTAATTGTTTTAAGCCCTTTGTAGAAGGATTCATAATTCTTTTTACTACGGATTGGACAGGCTTTAATCGAGAAGGTTTATTCTTGTAAAAAAATTTTAATAAAATTTAACAGAAACTAAAAATTAACATCGCCTATCATCTTGATTTATTTGGTTGTATGTTTCATAGATCTGTAAAAATATCACATTAAGCCCTGCCAAAGTTTTAACTTCCGGCAGAGTCCTACATTAAATAAAAGCCACACAAATTTTACTCTTCCACAGAGATTTGCCGCTCAAAACTTTGTTCAAGCGAAATCAATGTATCTGTACGGGAAATACCCGGAATAGATTGTAGCTTATCAACCAAAATATATTTTAAATGCTCATTGTCGTGCGCATATATTTTAACAAAAATTGAATAATCCCCTGTAGTATAATGACATTCTGTGATTTCAGGAATTTTCTTCAATTCATCAACAACAACTTTGAACATACTTGCCTTTTCCAAAAAAATGCCCATAAAAGCACAGGTATGATATCCAAGCATTTTGGGATCAAGCACAAATTGTGACCCTTTTACAATTTTCAGGCGTAATAATCTCTGCATACGTTGATGCACAGCCGCCCCCGATATATTGCATTGTCGAGCCACCTCGAGAAAAGGGATACGGGCATCTACCCGCATCATCGATAATATTTTCTTGTCTAAAGCGTCTATTTGAAATTTTTCAGCCATTTGATTTAATATAAAGATTTTACGGATTGATTTTCACTAAAGATTCATCACAAGACATGAAACAAACAGAAAGAATTTAATAAAAATCCTTGATTCCATGATAAAACTTCATTATTTTTGCAAACATAAAAAAAATATACATCAAATCAGCCATTAATTGTTTTAATTTGTAACATGTCCAAATTATTTATCCCACAATCATATGTTCCTGTTCTCAATTTGAAACAAACAGAAAGGGCCATCAAATTGTTGAAAGATTTTTTCGAATCTAATTTATCTTCTGAATTACGGTTGAGGCGCGTTACCGCTCCTCTTTTTGTATTGAAAGGCACCGGATTAAATGATGATTTGAATGGCACGGAACGTGCTGTCACTTTCCCTATTAAGGACATGGACGATGCACAGGCAGAGGTCGTTCATTCGTTGGCCAAATGGAAACGAATGATCCTGGCTGAATATGATATTAAAACGGGATATGGCGTATATACGGACATGAACGCTATCCGATCGGACGAAGAGCTGGATAATTTACATTCATTATATGTTGATCAATGGGATTGGGAATTATCCATTCAAAAAGAAGACCGTTCGTTCGCTTTTTTAAAACACGTTGTTAATAAAATTTTTAATGTAATTAAGCGGACGGAGTATTTGATTTATGAGAATTATCCGGTATTAACGCCCATGTTGCCTGAAGAAATTACATTGATCCATTCCGAAGAGTTATTGGCCATGTATCCTGACAAAACGCCCAAAGAACGCGAACATTTGATTACAAAAAAACATGGAATTGTTTTCATCATTGGCATTGGCGGCACATTATCAAATGGAGAACCGCACGACGGTAGGGCTCCAGACTATGATGATTGGACTACGCAAACGGAAAACGGCTATTATGGATTGAACGGAGATATCTTGATTTGGAATCCGGTTTTAGAATGTGCTGTTGAAATGTCATCGATGGGCATCCGTGTAGATCGCGATGCTTTACTCCGTCAATTGCAATTACGCCATGCGGAAAACCGTAAAGAATTAATGTTTCATAAAAAACTACTGAACAATGAGTTACCGCTTTCAATTGGTGGCGGGATCGGACAATCCCGGCTGTGCATGTACTTTTTGAGAAAAGCGCATATCGGAGAAACACAAGCAAGCATTTGGCCTGCCGATATGATCGAAAAATGCAGGAAAAACAATATCATATTGGTTTAATAGAAGCGAAGTAATCATAAAAAATTAAGGTCTAACAGGCTTTAATGCAATCTTTTCCATTTGTCGACAATTGTAGAAAAAAATTGACATTGCGGTAACTCAAAAAACAGTACAATAATCTAATAATTGCGGAAAAATAACCACTCATGGAATTACAGGTAATCCAAAACAAAATATATGAGATCAGGGGATTCCGGATAATGCTGGATTTTGACCTCGCAGAAATGTACATGACGGAAACAAAGGTGCTTAATCAAGCTGTAAAAAGAAACATTAGAAGATTTCCGCCCGATTTTATGTTTCAGCTTACAAAACAAGAACTTATAGACTTGAGGTCACAAATCGTGACCTCAAGTTGGGGAGGCACAAGATACCTCCCCTATGCTTTTACAGAACATGGGGTTACCATGTCTGCAAATGTCCTTAAAAGTGATATTGCTATTGAGGCAAGTATAATGATAGTTCGTGCTTTTGTAGCTTTGCGCCAATTGGTAGTAAACCCACCGATAAATGAAGTACAGAAATTGCAAAATGAGGTACGCCAACTGAAACAATATATAGAGGACGTGTTTACCGATTATAATGACATCAACGATGATACACGAATGCAACTTGAACTTATCAATGAAGCACGGGCCGAACTTCAATCTAAAAATAAAGGGATTGACAGGCCAAGAAACCCGATAGGATTTAAGAGATAATTCAAAAATGTTATTGGAGAGAAGGAAACGACAATCCAAAATACAAGTGGTGCAAATGTGGTGCAAAGCACAAAATAAAAAATCGCAAATATTGATTAACAATTAATTGCGATTTTGAAAGTGCCCAGGACGAGACTCGAACTCACACGGGCTATCGCCCACTACCCCCTCAAAGTAGCGTGTCTACCAATTCCACCACCTGGGCTAATTACAATTCAAAATTTGATTGAATTTGGGTGCAAAATTAACTTTTACCTTTGAATTTCAAATTTTGAAACTTTTTGTACCCGGAACAGGACTCGAACCTGCACATCCTTGCGGACACTAGTCCCTGAAACTAGCGCGTCTACCAATTCCGCCATCCGGGCTTTTTGCGGGTGCAAATGTAGGCAATAATTTTGATTCTGAGGGTAGAAAATAAGAAATTATTTTCATAAAACGCTATTTTTTTATATTGATTGTTATAAAAATACTTACTTTTGCATTTCAGAGTAAAACAACATAATGTCTCATTTTATTAATTTAAATTATCATAATTTTTAATGACAGCAAAAGAAAAGGAACTCGAAAAAGAGCTCAATTTAGAATCCGGAGAAATTCTTGAAAACGAAGAACTAGAACCTGAAACTGAAGAGGTAGTAGCAGAAGAGGAAGAAGAGATTTTTGACGAAGGAGCAGAAGAAGTCGCTCAAGAAATTAGAAAAATAAAGAAAGAAGATGTATCGCTAGAAAATTTTAACTGGGATACATATACCAATCAGCCAAATGCATATTCGGCTGAAGACCGGTCGGCAATGGAAGCTATGTACGACAAAACTTTGTCGTCTATAACTGAAAATGAAATTATCGACGGAAAAGTAATCGCCATGAACAAGCGTGAAGTGGTGGTGAACATTGGATACAAATCGGAAGGTATTGTAAGCATGAATGAATTCCGCTACAATCCCAACCTGAAAGTCGGCGATACTGTTGAAGTATACGTTGAAAGTTCCGAAGACAAGAAAGGACAACTGATTTTATCGCACAAATTAGCGCGTTCTATGCGTTCATGGACCAGAGTTAACCAAGCTTTGGAAAACGACGAAATCGTTACAGGATATATCAAATGCCGTACAAAGGGCGGTATGATCGTCGATGTATTTGGCATCGAAGCATTCTTACCCGGATCGCAAATTGATGTAAAACCAATTCGCGATTATGATGTATTTGTAGGCAAAACAAATGATTTCAAGATTGTGAAAATCAATCATGAATTCAAGAATGTCGTTGTTTCACATAAAGCATTGATTGAAGCCGAATTAGAACAACAAAAGAAAGAGATCATATCAAAACTCGAAAAAGGACAAGTGCTCGAAGGTACGGTCAAGAATATCACTTCATATGGTGTATTTATTGACTTGGGCGGAGTGGACGGATTGATCCACATTACCGACCTTTCATGGGGCCGTGTAACTCATCCTGAAGAAGTGGTACAACTTGACCAAAAGTTGAATGTGGTAATTCTGGACTTTGACGATGCAAAGAAAAGAATCGCTTTAGGCTTGAAGCAATTGACCCCACATCCATGGGATGCTTTAAATCCTGATCTCAAAGTAGGCGATACAGTAAAAGGAAAAGTAGTTGTTATTGCTGATTATGGTGCTTTTGTAGAAATATCTCCAGGCGTAGAAGGTTTGATCCACGTTTCAGAAATGTCGTGGTCGCAACATCTACGTAGCGCTCAAGAATTTTTGAAAGTAGGTGACGTAATCGAAGCTCAAATCCTGACATTAGACCGGGAAGACCGGAAAATGTCTTTGGGTATGAAACAACTCAAACCTGATCCTTGGGATAAAATTGACGAAAAATATAGTGTTGGTTCAAAACACGTTGCTAAAGTACGTAACTTCACTAACTTTGGTGTATTCGTAGAAATCGAAGAAGGTGTAGATGGATTAATCCATATTTCAGACTTATCATGGACTAAGAAAGTAAAACATCCATCTGAATTTACGCAAATAGGCGACGACATTGACGTAATCGTACTTGAAATCGACAAAGAAAACCGTAGATTGAGCTTAGGACACAAACAATTGGAAGAAAATCCATGGGATGTGTTTGAAAGCATATTCACTATTGATTCAATCCACGAAGGAACAGTAATCGACATTTTTGACAAAGGTGCAATTGTTGCCTTACCTTATGGTGTAGAGGGCTTTGTAACTCCGAAGCACATGATCAAGGAAGACGGCAAACCGGCAAAAGTGGACGAAAAATTGGAATTCAAGGTGATTGAATTTAACAAACAATCAAAACGGATTATTCTTTCACACAGCCGTGTTTATGAAGATCTGAAAAAGTCAGAAGAACCTGCTGTAAGCAAACGTTCTGCCGGTGACGACACCAAAATGGCTGCTAAAAAGCTAAAAGCTTCTCTTGAAAAGACCACTTTAGGTGACATTACTGAATTGGCCGCTTTGAAAGAAGAAATGGAAGCCAAAGAAAAGAAAACGTCCAAGAAAAAAGCAGCCGAAAAGTCTGAGTCTTCAGAAGCACCTGTTGCAGCCGAAGAAACTGAAGTAAAGGCAAAAAAGACTAAAAAGAAAGTTGCTGATGCTGAGCCTGAAAATTCGGCAGAACCAACTGAAGAATAACATGTTTTACGCTAAATAATTTCAGCTATGGATTTTAAAGTTGAACAACGACCAAACCATACCTTGATCAAGGTGTTGCATGAAAAACTGGATACGCATGTTGCTCCAAGTTTGAAATCAGAATTGGTACTGATTTCAGGAAACGGAGAAAAAAACATCGTCCTTGATTTAAGCAAATGCCGTTACTGTGATTCGTCAGGGTTAAGTTCTATTCTTGTAGCCAATCGGTTGTGTAAAAATGCCGGCGGTATTTTTGTCCTCACTGGACTAAATGATGCCGTTGAACGTTTAATCACTATATCCCAATTGGATACAGTGTTGAACATTACCCCGAATGTTGAAGAAGCAGTCGCTTTAATTGATAAATCTTAATCGGGTTTATTTAATTAAAGTACAATTTACTTTGGTATTCATATCACCTTTTGTGTTAAAAGCAAAGGGTGATATTTGTTGTTTCTTCACTTCTATGCCATTTATGTAAATCATGACATTCTCATTAACGATATTAGGTAGCAGCGCAGCGTTACCTACATCGCAACGATTTCCGACCGCTCATGTACTTCAAGTAGATGAGCGGTTTTTTGTCATTGACTGTGGCGAAGGAACGCAAATACAACTCAGGCGGTTTAAAGTCAAGATGAGCCAAATCAAAGCCATTTTTATTTCCCATTTACATGGCGATCATGTATTTGGACTTCCCGGTTTATTGTCTTCTTTGAGTGCGTTGGATCGCACAGAACCAATAGAAATATATGGGCCTCCCCTATTGGATGAATGGTTAACCAATCAATTGAAATACTTTACCCCATTAAATTTTCCCATTCATTTCCGTATTTTGGCATCTAAAGAGCCGGAATTAATCTACGAAAATAAGCAGATAACTGTCAGTTGCTTCCCTCTGAAACACCGGATACCAACATGGGGATATCTTTTCCGGGAAAAAGAAAAATTGCTGAATATCCGTAAAGATATGATAGAATTTTATCAAATACCTTTGCGGGATATTTTAGCAATCAAGTCTGGAGCGGACTATCAATTACCTGACGGACAAATAATCGCAAATGAAAAGCTGACTCATCCTCCAATGAAACCGCGTTCTTTTGCCTATTGTTCAGATACAATGTACATGGATCATTTATCAGAAGTCGTACGTGGTGTGGATTTGCTCTATCATGAAGCAACATTCGGCAACGATGCTAAAGACCGTGCTAAAGAAACATTCCATTCAACAGCTGAAGAAGCAGCAAAAGTAGCCAAAGCAGCAGAGGTAGAAAAGTTGGTGATCGGACATTTTTCAGCCCGTTACAAAAACATCAACCCATTGCTGGAAGAAGCTCGTCAAGTGTTTGCCCATACCGAAGCCGCCGAAGATGGACGAATTTTTGAAGTCATCCGGCAACGCAAAAAATAAGTGCTTGAACACTAAATAATTCCTGAATACGTTTATGATTGTATGTAAATCAAAGAATTGAAGTTCAATGAACATCTATAGTTTACGATCAAAGTGGAAATTTTTATTGTTGCTATGCGCTCTTGCTATCGGCTTGTGTTCATTGTATTACACCAATCAATTGGTTGACAAATTATCGATAGAAGAGCGGAAAAAAATAGAATTATGGGCTGAAGCAACCAGCAAATTAGTTGAAGCAAGCATTGACGACAACGATACCAATTTGGATTTTTATCTTCGTGTTATTGAGAATAATACAACCATACCGGTTATTTTAGCTGATCAGGATTTAAACGTAATTTCATACCTGAACCTCGATTCAATCAAGGCACGAAATCCGCAATATGTCCTACACGAGTTAGAACATATGAAAGACAAGCACGATCCGATCATCATCAATTATATGAATGATGAAAAACAATATATTTATTACGATGATTCATTGGTATTATATCAATTAAACTACTATCCATACGTTCAGCTTATTGCCATCATTTTATTTGTTGCTATAGCCTATTTTGCGTTTCGATCATCTTTGAAATCGGAACAAAATCAAGTATGGGTAGGGCTAACCAAAGAAACAGCACACCAATTGGGCACGCCCATATCATCATTGCTTGCTATAACAGAAATGCTGAAAACTCAAGTGAAGGATCCTGCTTTGATCGACGAACTGGAAAAAGATACGTCGCGATTACAGTCTATTACAGAACGGTTTTCCAAAGTAGGTTCTAAGCCAGCCACTCCATTGACAGATTTGGGGCAAACCATATCACAGGGGTTAAGCTATATACGTAAACGTTCGTCGGACAAAGTATCAATCCGTTTTGAGCAACCAGAAAGCTCCATTCTTGTTCCACTGAGTGCGCCACTCTTTGGCTGGGTGATTGAAAACTTATGTAAAAATGCCTTAGATGCCATGTCTGGAATAGGAACGCTAAGCATTGAAATAGAGAGTAACCATAAACAAGTGGTCATTGATATCAATGACACAGGAAAAGGTATTCCCAAACGCCGGTTTAAAGCCATTTTTAAGCCCGGTTACACGACAAAATCAAGAGGTTGGGGACTCGGATTGTCATTGAGCAAACGAATTATCGAAGAATACCATCATGGAAAGATATTCGTGCTTCGCTCTGATCCGGTTAAAGGAACGACGTTCAGAATTATCCTGAAAACCCGTAAGTAGAATTGTAAAATAATGTTAAATCATTATTAAAACATTTTTTCAGGTTTGAATTTGTTTTTGGGTACCTTATACCATCAGTCCGGTCAAATGCAATTTCCAGAAAACTACACTAAATACAACATCAAAAAATACTTATTCCACAAGATTTTCGCTCTTTGCGATTCAAGAAAAATTCCTAATTTTGTGACCCGGATGAATATCATCCTTCACCTTGAAAATTAATCAAAATAATCAATTTATATTTATTTTTTAGATATGGGACAAATCATTAAAATAATCGGTCGTCAAGTATTGGATTCTCGTGGTAACCCAACAGTAGAAGTTGAAGTACATACCGCTAGCGGATTCTCCGGCCGAGCCATCGTTCCTTCAGGAGCATCAACAGGTGTACATGAAGCTGTTGAATTGCGTGATAACGACAAAGGCCGTTACATGGGAAAAGGCGTATTACAAGCTGTAAACAACGTAAACACAGTGCTTAATGACGAATTGCTCGGTATGGATGTAACTGACCAAAACGCTCTTGACACTCGTATGATCGAAATAGACGGAACGCCCAATAAAGGCAATCTGGGAGCTAATGCCATTCTTGGCGTTTCATTGGCTGCTGCAAGAGCTGCTGCTCAACTTACCGGACAAGAAGTATATCGTTACGTAGGTGGTGTTAATGCCAATACGCTTCCGATTCCGATGATGAACATCCTCAACGGCGGTTCGCATGCTGATAACAGCATCGACTTTCAAGAATTTATGATCATGCCGGTTGGCGCACCTTGTTTCTCTGAAGCTTTGCGCATGGGTGCTGAAGTTTTTCATAACTTGAAATCCGTATTGAAAGCTGGTGGATACTCAACTAACGTGGGTGACGAAGGTGGATTTGCACCCAATTTGAAATCCAATGAAGAAGCTGTTACAGTGATTCTTCAAGCAATTGAAAAAGCAGGATATAAACCCGGTGTAGATATTTATCTCGCCCTTGACCCAGCTTCTTCAGAATATTATTTGACTGATGAAAAAGTATATCACTTCAAAAAATCAAATGGTGATAAACTGACTCCTGCCCAAATGGTAGATTATTGGAAAAATTGGACAAATAAATACCCCATTATTTCTATCGAAGATGGTATGGCCGAAGATGATTGGGACGGTTGGAAACTTTTGACAGACACTATTGGTTCGAAAGTTCAATTGGTTGGCGATGATTTATTTGTAACCAATACAAAACGTCTCTCTATGGGTATTGAAAGAAAAGTAGCCAACTCTATCTTGGTGAAAGTAAATCAAATCGGATCATTAACTGAAACCATCGATGCTGTTAATATGGCTTATCGCGCTTCGTATACTGCCATTATGAGCCACCGCTCAGGCGAATCAGAAGATACAACGATTGCCGACTTGGCTGTTGCTTTGAATACCGGATTAATCAAAACCGGATCAGCATCCCGTTCAGACCGGATTGCTAAGTATAATCAATTACTTCGCATTGAAGAAGGCTTAGGCAAAGAAGCACGTTACTTGGGCAAAAGCTACAAGTATGCTCACTAAGTAAATTTTAAAAACCGCCTAAAGAGTTGGTGAAACGTGAATCAGATCATGTGTGCCTCCTTTTTAGGCGGTTTTCCTGTTAAAATCCTAAAAACTAAACTAAAAAACTTTTTATGATTATGAAAAATAAACTTTTTCCCAGCATACTCATTGCAATAGCGCTGATGGTATTTTCTCCTTCCATAGCTTCTGCCCAAACAGAAGTAATGGCATGGGGTAACATGACCGGAGTCCGTGTAGACGGAGAATTAATGGAATTTGAATCCAGCCTTCGCGTGATATACAAAGATTGGTCAACGGTTAAATTTACCGGAAAAGAATTGCAAAGCCGCCCAAGTCCGAATTTCCACCGTGACGGAAAATCTCAAATTGTAAAAACCACGATTGATAAAGTTCGTTTTGAACAAACAGTGGTAGATACCAATAGAGGTGTAGTTGACGTATCATTCAATGTCACTTCAGACACAACATGGCAAATCAATGGCCTATATTTTTGTATGGATTTACCGGCACGTTATGCAAATGGCACTATCCAAATAGGCAGTTCAAAAGTTTCTATTGCTGGATTGAATATTGCAAACAACAATAACCCGAAAAAAAGCTCTGGTAACCAAATTATTATTGAAGGTACAGGTCGGAAATTACAATTAAATTTCGGATCTAAAGTAACTGCCTTTGTAAGAAAAGAAGCTGGAAGTGCTGCTGTACTTTATATACAGCTTGCAGAAAAGAGTATTAAGAAAGGTCAAAATATCAAGCAAAAATTCACCTTGCTTGCTTCTGGAGATATCGATACAAAACCTGTTGAAATTGTTGTAGACGCAAAACGTCCGGGACGCTTATTCGAAGGCTTGGGTGGTAACTTCCGTTTACAAAATCCGCGTGTTGACCCACAAGTTATCACTTATTGTTTGGACAACCTTCGCGTGGCATGGGGACGCGTTGAAATGCCTTGGCGTTTCTGGCAACCTGAAGAAAATGTCGATCCACTTGCTAAAGCTCGCGCTGGCGAAGTACCTTCTCAAGTTGACAACGCCATGAAAATGGCACAACGCCTTGCTGCTATAGGGATGCCGGTAATTGTTAGTGCATGGTTCCCTCCGACATGGGCTGCTGTTCCAAAGACTCCGGAAGAAAGACGCGCCCAGATGGCAGCCGGAATCAGAGGCGAACAATTAGCCCCTGAAAAACGTGATCAAATTTATAAATCTCTTGCCGATTATCTGGTTTATTTGAAAGAAGCTTACGGTGTAGAAGCGGTTATGTTCTCTTTCAACGAATCTGATTTGGGAATCAATGTTCGTCATACAGGATTGGAACATGCCGAATTTATCAAAGGATTTGGCGCCTATATGGCATCACGCGGATTGGCAACCAAATTGCTATTAGGGGATAATTCGGACGCCACTACGTTTGATTTCATTGTTCCTGCTATGAATGACCCCAAAACATATCCCTATATTGGAGCTGTTTCTTTCCACTCATGGCGTGGTTGTGACGACGCAACATTAAAAAAATGGGCGGGTGCTGCACGCACATTGAATGTTCCTTTGATCATAGGTGAAGGAAGTACGGATGCTGCCGCACACCAATACAACGAAATTTTCTTGGAATCTACATTTGCCTTGTACGAGATCAATCTTTATACCCGCATATGTGCTATTGCTCAACCTCTTTCCATTTTGCAATGGCAGCTCACATCAGACTATTCCATCGTGTGGGGTGATGGTGTGTACGGTTCTACCGGGCCAATTCGTCCAACACAACGTTTTTGGAATCTAAAGCAATTGGCTTCTACGCCTGAAAGCTCATTTGCTCTTCCTTTTACTTGCAGCAAAACAGAAGTGAATTGCGCTGCTTTTGGAAATATTGCCCGCAACGAATATGCTATGCATATGGTCAACAATGGGGCTGCCCGCCAAGCAACCATTAAAGGATTTCCAACAAGTATTTCTCAATTGACCGTTTATGTGACCGATAACACACTCGGCATGCAAGAAACGAGAAATGTAAAGGTCGAAAATGGTGTGATACAGCTTAATCTTCCAGCCATGAGTTTTGTTACTTTGATTGGAAAATAATTTCTTGTGTTAAGAAAAAGGAAAGAGGGATTTCATTTTGAAGTCCCTCTTTTTGTTGAAGATTATTACCTTTGTGAATTAAAGGCTATTTTGATATATCGGAGATGGTTTTTAAATTCGAGAATGGCTATTAAAAACTGTTTACAAAAAGAAGAAGATAAAAAACAACTGAGAATAAGCATTGTATTAATTGTAAAAGTTATGAATAGGAGAAATTTTGTTAAAACTGCAACAATACTGGGAGCGGCAGTGCCTTTTGCTAATATATCGGCCAATGTATTATCCAAACATTCGGCCAAAACGGAAATATGTTCTTTTTCGAAATTATTTCAATTTCTGAATTATGACGAATTAGCCGCTTTATTTAAAGAATCTGGTTTAGACGGAATTGACTTGACCGTTAGAAAAGGGGGACACGTGCTTCCTGAAAATGTCGAAAGGGATTTGCCCAAAGCTGCAAAAGCAGCCCAAAAATATGGCATATCTATTCCATCCATTTCTACGGATGTCGCTACGGTCGATGATCCATTAACCGAACGCGTGTTAAAAACAGCTTCTGATTGTGGTATAAAGCATTACAGATTGGCTTATTATTCATACGACTATAACCAATCTATCCCGGCTAATTTTGAAATGATCCGGGTGAAAATGGAACGGCTTAGTGAGTTAAATGTCAAATATGGAATACAAGGCGGTTATCAGAATCATTGCGGAACATATTTCGGAGCGACTACTTGGGAAGTATGGAATGTGATCAAAGATATGGATAAAAAGAAAATGGGATGTTTTTACGATGTTTATCATGGTGTAGTGGAAGGAACACAATCCTGGAAAAATGCTATGCGGTTGATTGCTCCACACATTACTATGCGGTATATCAAAGACTTTCATTTCACTTCAGCCAATAACTTAGAACCCGTTCCCTGTCCGTTGGGAAAAGGAGTCGTCGATTTTAAAGCATATTTTCAACTTTGCAAGGAATTAAACTTAGATGCTCCAATATGCTTGCATGTTGAATATCCTTTATTTGATAATGAAAAAAACATGTCGCATGCCGAGAAATATAAAAAAGCACTCTCTATCATGAAAAACGATACCGATAAATTGAAAAGCCTGATGGCCGAAAACGGTGTGGTTTAAGTAGCACAAGGAGAATCTGCTATTTCTCTGTTATAAAAACAAATTACGACTCTGTATAAATCGATAGGAAGGTATTTGAGTTTAT
>JAVBPN010000049.1:0-6859 GCA_031549585.1 Bacteroidales bacterium | reverse complement strand
TAGATACTAAATGCTAATAAGTTAAATCATACCAATTGATTTAGTGTTCATATTCGTCTTCTGGTGTCATTTTCCACAATCAGTTTATATGAGCATTATTCAAATTAAATGTATTAATCGTATCTGGGTAAAAACCCAAATACCGGGTATAGTGCAGCAAGAAAATGAGATGAAAATTGGCAGTTCCCGCATCATTTAAATCAAGCATTTCAATAGAATGAATGAGAAATTTAAATAACTCGAGATTCTGCTCCTCTTCTTTAAGGGTCTTATTTAATATTTCGGCGACGAAGAGGGCGATGCTGCTTTTTACAGGATCAAAAGGAATATGTTTCAAAGGCTTGAAGATATACGCATCCGATATGCGTTGCATTTGCCTGTTGGCACGATAATGTATTTCTGTTTCGATCAAATATAAAGGTTGGAATAAAACGGAACGAACAGCCGATTTTTTCTTAAAAGCTCCTTGTATAAAAATAGTTTGTTTTCCTAACGCCTCTGTATATAAATTAGCGATTAGGCTACTATCGTTGTAGCGAATATGATTTAAAACGATGGCGCGGGTTGGTACAATCATGCGATGACCGATTTGTTATCCAACATGCAACAAAGAAGGCCTTTGTAAGATATGCCTGACGGTATCGACGATTCCTTCGGCATCATAACCACATTCGTGGTAAAGCTGCTCTGTGTTTCCATGTGCCACAAAACGATCAGGTATACCAAGCCGTTTTACTTGAACGGAATATCCGTGTTCATGGATAAATTCCATTACAGCGCTGCCAAACCCTCCGGCAATTACGCCATCTTCGACTGTAATTATTTTTTTGTAGTTACGGCAAATATCGTGTAATAGCTCTTCATCTAATGGTTTTAAGAACCGCATATCGTAATGGGCGGCATGTATTCCTCCGTCATCAAGTTTTTGACAGGCTTCTGCAACCATATTCCCTGCAGTCCCAATACTCAAGATAGCGATATCGCTTCCTTTTCTAAGAATACGCCCTTTACCTATCGGAATCAATTGGAATGGTTCTTCCCATTCTGGTGTTACTCCGCGTCCTTTCGGGTATCGTATGGCAAAAGGCCCGTGTGCATCGTGTTGTGCCGTATACATGAGGTTGCGTAACTCTGTTTCATTCATTGGAGCGGCAACAGTCATATTGGGTATGATGCGTAAATAAGTCAAATCGAAGAATCCATGATGAGTAGCACCATCTTCACCAACTAGTCCGGCACGATCTATACAAAAAATAACCGGCAAGTTTTGAAGCGCTACGTCGTGGATCATTTGATCGTAACCTCGCTGCAGAAAAGAAGAATAAATATTACAGAAAGGTATTAAACCTTGTATTGCTAGGCCTGCAGCAAAAGTAACCGCATGTTGTTCTGCAATTCCCACATCAAAAAAGCGGTCGGGGAATCGATTCATCAAATGATACATGGAACATCCGCTCGACATGGCCGGTGTAATGCCTACAATACGATCATTCATTTCGGCAAGTTGTGTCAATGTGACGCCAAATACTTCTTGGTAAAGAGGCGGTTGTTTGTTTTCCGTATATACACGTATAAGCTCTCCGGTTTCTTTATTGAATAGGCCGGGAGCATGCCAGCGCGTTTGGTCTTTCTCAGCAAATTCGTAGCCTTTCCCTTTGGTTGTAATTACATGCAATAATTTGGGACCGGTTATATTTTTCAAATCTTGGAGGACGCGTGTCAAATGAACTACGTCGTGTCCGTCTACAGGGCCAAAATAGCGAAATCCAAGTGATTCGAAAAGGTTTCCCTGTCGCAATAGCATGGATTTAATACCCCGTTCTATTTGTTGTACCAATTTGCGGGACCGGGTATGTTTACCCATAATATCCCAAACGTCTTTTTTGATCTTATTATATGTTCCGGATGTGGTAATGTCAATCAAATATTCCTTCAATGCGCCTACATTGGGGTCAATGGCCATATTGTTGTCATTGAGTACTACCAACATATTGGCACGACTGGCTCCGGCATGGTTCAATGCTTCAAAAGCCATTCCTCCGGTAAGCGATCCGTCACCAATAACTGCTACTACTTGCCGGTCTTTATTTTGCATTTTTGATGCGGTGGCGATGCCCAATGCTGCAGAAATGGACGTGGAAGAATGTCCGGTTCCAAAAGCATCATATTCACTTTCAGAAGGGGACGGATAGCCGCTTAATCCACCATATTTGCGGTTGGTTTCAAAAAGGCCTTTCCGGCCGGTAAGGATTTTGTGTGCATACGCCTGATGTCCGACATCCCAAATAATTTTATCGTTGGGTAAATCGAAAATATAATGTAATGCAACAGTTAACTCCACGACACCCAAGTTTGCACCCAGATGCCCCGGATTATGGCTGGCAGCATCAATAATAAATTGCCGCAATTGGGCGGATAAAACCATTAGTTCATCCGGCTTCAATTGTTTCAAATCAGAAGGGAAATCAATCTGATTTAACAGATTATCAGAAATATCCATGCTGCTATTGACTTGACATATTTAACACGCAAAGATACATAATTGTTATAAAAAGCAAGGATCGATTTGAGTAAGGAATATCTTTTGAAAAATTGCTTTTGGGGATATTATATTGTTTTATTGGAAGAATCCTTTTATTCTTTTAGATTTTACTGTCTTTGATGAAAATATTCAAACATTATACCACCATGTCAAATCTTTTTTGTAACATGCAGAGTTTTTAATGAGAACAATACCACATGCAAAATTCAACATACCATAAAATATCTATGCAGATAATACTATCTTTGCTGTTAAGTATGTTGACGCGTTCAGTAAATGCACAAAATTTTATGAATCAAAATAATACAATGATTTGGCCAATAGGAGTGCTGTTGTGTTTGATTGTGACTGTTATTGTTGTATTATGGGCAATATATCGAAAGAAAAAAAATATACAGAAAATAGTAACCCAAGAAAGTGAAAAAACGCTGAAAAGGATAGAAGAACTTGGGGAAAAGGAAGCCGAATTGAAGAAATTAATTAATCAACTGGAACAAGATAATGAAAATCTGAATAGAAATAATGTAATAAAAAATAAGCTACTTTCTATTATTTCGCATGACTTACGTAGTCCTATATCTTCGCTTCAATCCTTATTAAAACTATTTAATTCAAACACCATTGAACGTAAGGATTTGATTGATTTCTTTGGAAACTTGCGATTGCAAGTGGAAAATACTTTTTCCATGCTCGAAAACTTATTGCATTGGTCGCAATACCAATTAAATGGGATTGAACCTATTTTTGAAGATGTAAATATCCAGCAAATTGTGGATGAAAGCATTCATTTTTACCAGCTACAAGCGGAACAAAAACACATTGTTGTGAACAACCCGCGTAAGACAGGTGTTCATACCTATGCTGATAAGGAAATGTTTAGAATCGTGCTTCGTAATTTGATTTCTAATGCCGTTAAATTTACACCTTCTGATGGCGTCATTACCATTGAAACATATACTGAAGAAGGATTTGTCATTATTTCTGTGAAAGACACCGGAATAGGCATTCAGACGGAGCGTCAAGCCAGTATTTTTGGCATAAATAATAATACCACTTTAGGTACAAATAAAGAGAAGGGGACAGGATTGGGTTTAATTCTTTGTAAAGACTTTGTAGAACTCAATTGTGGAAAAATTTGGTTGGATAGTGAAGAAAATAAAGGAAGTGCATTCTATTTCAGCATTCCAATCACTAATTGACCGATTTATTTGGATTTGCCGTATATTTGTCTCCTTCATAAATCATCATCATGCAGGATTTTCCAAATCGAATATTTGAATGCTCTCAGCGTTATTGTAGAGAAATGCCGTCATTAATCAAAACCTACGGTTTTGTCGATCATTTAGTCAATTTTTTGTTTCCCCTCCGGCATGAAAAGATGACTTTACAAGAAATAAATGAGGATTGGAAACATTTACAAGAAGAATTTGGAGAATTATTGCGCCCCTTAATTCCCTTTTTGGAACACGAGCCTGATTTTTATATCCAAGGGTTTTTCTCAGCAATACCCCAAATTCATTGTACCTTGCTGAAAGAAGCAGAAGCATTTACTCAATTTGATCCGGCGGCTAATTGTACCGAAGAAGTAATTCTTTGTTATCCCGGATTTTATGCTATTGTTGTGTATCGGTTGGCCAATCAGCTATACCGGATGAAGATACCTGTCCTTCCGCGGTCTATTTCTGAGTGTGCGCATAGCCGTACCGGAATCGACATCAATCCCGGAGCAACGATTGGTACGCCATTTTTTATTGATCATGGAACAGGTATTGTGATCGGTGAAACAACCGAGATCGGGAATGATGTTAAAATATATCAGGGAGTTACGCTTGGAGCGCTTTATGTAGAAAAAGATTTGAGGCACACAAAGCGGCATCCAACTATAGAGGACAGGGTAATCATATATGCAGGAAGTACCATTTTAGGTGGTAACACGGTAGTGGGACATGATACAACGATTGGAGGCAATGTGTGGCTCACCGAAAGTGTAGCGCCTCATTCGGTTGTGTATCGGAAAGCAGAAATTGTCATCAAAGATTCGATTCAGAAAAAAAACGGTTTGTAATTACTATTTTGTAGGTTTGGTAAACGCCATACACTCTTGACGTTTATCAATGTATATTGGAACAACTTCTCAATCAATAGATATGCCTTTCGTGAGAAAAAACATGATGATATCGGCTATCCGGCGTAAGGTAAAGTCAGATGTAGATGTTAAGCGTTCTGTTGTGTTATTCAAATACTTAGCATATTACCTGCGTTCATTTGCCATCATGGGAAGCATTTTTTCGCTGCTTATAGGCATTGATTATTGCCTACCACAAAAAATCGAAAGTGAAGTATTGTTGAACAAAACACATACGGTTAGTTATAGGCCTATTTATCAACTTTATACCGAAAGTCATTATTTGGAGGTAAATGCTGATTTTTATCACTATACGGTGATTGGTAGCCCATTGATATTTTACTATACGCCTGTTTTTTCAACGCTCAAAAGAATTACTTATCATGCCGGTGCTGAGGAATACGTCAATAAGCCCGGCAGCATTTATGGTTGGCCGATTGTTTTGCCGCTTTTAACATGCATATGTTCTGTTGTTTTTTTGCGGCAATACAAAAAAATGATACAAATCAAGCCAGAATGGATGGTAAATTTGGGCCTTGTGAATTTATTCCTCTTTGTTTTCACTATTGCCTTTTTGCTGGCATATTAAATAACATCAATCTCGCCGCGCAGGGAACGTTGCATCTGTTCTTTTACTTGATTGATTTTTATGTCTTTACCCAAAAGAAACATCAATTTGGTGATGGCCGCTTCGGTTGTACTATTGAATCCGCTTATAACACCCGATTCCGATAAGATCATACCGGAATGATAACGTCCCATTTGCACTGAGCCTGAAACGCATTGTGTAATATTAACAATAACAATTCCCTGATCAACTGCATCTTTGATAGCATCCAAAAACCATTTCAAATTAGGAACATTGCCCGTTCCATATGTTTCCAACACTACGCCCTTTAAATTGGGTATACGAAGCATGGATGTGATCATATCGGGAGATATGCCGGGGAAAATGCGTATAATCATCACATTGGGATCAAGCTGGTAATGAAATTTTGGTATGCTATGCGCATGCGGATACCGGATTAAGTGGTGTTCATATTTAATGTAAGTTCCAGCTTGTGCCAATAAAGGATAATTAAACGATTTAAACGCATTAAAATTCTCTGCGTTCACTTTGGTGGTGCGGTTTCCCCGTATCAGGTCATTTTGAAAGAAAATGCAAACTTCAGGTACAAAAGGGTGTCCGTCTGGATATTTATCCACAGCAATTTCTAAAGCAGTAATCAGGTTTTCTTTACCGTCTGTCCGTACTTTGCCGATTGGTAGTTGAGATCCGGTTAGAATGACCGGTTTATTTAGATTTTCCAGCATAAAACTCAATGCCGATGCGGTATATGCCATTGTGTCTGTGCCGTGCAACACAACGAACCCATCATAGCGATCGTAATTGTCTTCGATGATCTTCACCAAGCTCTGCCATTTGGATAAATCCATATCAGACGAGTCAATTGGCGAGGAAAATTGAATATGATCAATGGTAAATTTCAATTGCCCAAACTCCGGAATGTGTTTTCTCAGATGCTCAAAATCAAAAGCTTCTAAAGTTCCGGTTTCGGGATTTTCTATCATTCCGATCGTTCCTCCGGTATAAATCAATAATACAGATGCATTGGAGTCTATCATTGTTTCTTTATTAATGAATCATACAACGTTTACATAATAACACACAATTACTCAATATGTCGAAAACATGAAACAAAAAAGCGGCTTTTTGAGCCGCCATGATTATTAATTCTTATTGAGTTCTTTCCATATTAGAGCGCTGGCGCCCAGTATGGCAACGTTTCCTTCAGAAAGTGCAGACAATTCAATAGGTATCTTACCCTGATATATTTTCAATAAATTCTTTTCAAAACTTTCCCGCGTTGGTTTAAGGATATAATCGCCGGATTTGGCTAATCCACCAAACAGGAAAATCTTTTCGGGCGATGTGTGTGCCACAGCATCTGCCAACTTAATTCCCAATATATCGCCGGTTATTTCAAATGCTTTCAAGGCAATAGCATCGCCGCGTTTTGCTGCATGGTAAATTATTTCAGAGGTCAGGTCATCAAACGAATATTTGGATAACTCACTGTGTCCATTATATTCGGCCAATAATTCAAACACGGTACGTTTAATACCCGGAGCGCTTACATATGTTTCCAGACAACCTCTACGTTCACAACCGCATACACGGCCATTGTCTT
>JAVBPN010000065.1:0-4946 GCA_031549585.1 Bacteroidales bacterium | reverse complement strand
TGTCGTTATTGGCATTGAACGTCAGGAGGCTTCTATGATGAACCCACACCATTCTGTTATTTTTGAGCAAGGAGATTTGGTTTGGGTAGTGGGCGATAAAAAAGAGTTTGAAAATATGTGCCGATAATTTGATATTTCATTATTTGTCATCCGACTTCAAGTCAGGCGACAAATATAAACAGATATAACATGCCCGAAAATGCCATTAGAAAAAAGTCAATGATGTGGAATTTATGGCATGGTTGCCATAAATTGAGCGCGGGTTGCCTGCATTGTTATGTATATCGTGGCGATGCCAAACGCAATATTGACAGTACAATTGTAGCCAAAACCAAAAGCTTTGATTTGCCTGTACGGAAAAAGAGAAACGGCGAATACAAAATACCATCGGGAACTTTAGTGTATACATGTTTTACTTCCGATTTTCTGATAGAAGACGCCGATACCTGGCGTGGCGAAGCATTGCAAATGATGCGCCTTCGCAGTGATCTGAAATTTCTCCTGATTACCAAACGTATTGACCGCTTACAAAAGGTTTTGCCTGAAGACTGGGGAGATGGTTATGAGCATGTAGCCATTTGTTGTACCGTTGAAAATCAGGATCGGGCGGATTATCGCTTACCTATCTACAAGAACGCACCCATTAAACATAAGATTATTATTTGCGAACCTCTGTTGGAAAGAATAGATTTGCGTCCTTACGATATTGGCTCGTGGGTAGAACAGGTGGTAGTAGGCGGAGAATCGGGTAGTGGAGCACGCGCTTGTGATTTCGATTGGGTAATGGAAATTCACGATTTATGTGTGAAGAATGGTGTGTCTTTCTGGTTCAAGCAAACGGGAGCAAAATTTGTAAAAAACGGACGGTTATACCAGATAAAACGACAATTACAGCATTCGCAGGCAAGGAAAGCCGGAATTAATGTTGGAATGTAATGTTGTAACGATCTGGAATACTTTTCATGCTGATTTAAATAATTAATACTAAATTTGTAAATTTTGAATTTATTATTAAATCTAAATTTAAAATATGAAACTATGAAAGCGGAAACTGTCGAGACAAAACATATATTTATAGACATTGTAAATTATACATACAATCGAAGTGTTGAAGCTCAAACAGATTTAATCTCATTTTTGAATGAATTTGTAAAAAAATCTATTGAAAAGCAAAATATTAGTCCTGAAAATGTAATTTATATACCAACAGGAGATGGAATGTGTATATCATTAATAAATGTATTTACTCCTTACGATATTCATATTCTGATTTCATTAAATATTCTTGAAAAAATCAAGACTCATAATGATTCACAGAAAGATGAAATGAGAAAATTCAATATTCGTATAGGAATCAACGAAAATATTGATAATCTTATCATCGATATAAATGGAAATAAAAATATATCAGGATCGGGTATAAATAATGCGTCTCGAATAGAGGGATTATGTGATCCTAACCAAATTTTAATTGGAAATTCTGTATTTGAAAAACTTGTACAAAGAGAAAATTATATGAAATCTTTTAAAAGCTATTCTGCTGAAGTAAAACATGGATTGCCTTTGAAAGTACATCAGTATGTAAACAATAAGTTGAGCTTCTTAAACAATGACATTCCAAGTAAATTCAGGGTTGTTCCAATTCCAAAAAGTAATTTTATATTATCAGAAATACAAGCCTATTATCTTCTTAATTGTATTAAATATGAAGATTTCATATCAAAAAATTTAGGTAAAAGTGCTCAGAGTGAATATTCACTGCAAACAATTCTTGCTCAATTGTCAGAAGATTGTTATGCGAAAGCTAAAGTAACAAGGTCAAAACCAGATCCAAGAGTCAAAATCAAAAGAGAAATACAAGAACAGTTTAATTATATTCAAACTGTTGATTTTTGGCTTATTTGTGACTTAAATCATTTCTATGAAGATAAATATTTATATCCTATTAGACAATATTTTGATAATCTTTTATATTATTTGTTCATTAATGAAAATGGGAAAAAGAAATTATTAAAAGATTATCCGGAATTATGTAAACAATACAATATAAAATAAATTGTACTTGTCAAGAAAAAATGTAATACATTCAGGATTCATCAGGCTTTTAATTTGATTTGTACGGTTTAACTTGGATAAACTACTCTAACTTTGTTCTCAATAAATAATATGAGAGTTATGAAAAATTTGAGTTTATCTAATAATTTAAACCTTTCCCGTTTGGGGCTTGGTTGTGAGAGTTCTTCAAATGGCGAAAGTATTGAAACCATCCATACTGCTTTAGATAATGGAATAAACTATTTGAATACTGCCGATTTTTACCATCATGGTCAAAGTGAAATGATTATTGGCGAAGCATTGAAATCGCGCAGGCGCGAAGATGTTTTTATTTCTGTGAAATTTGGAGGGATGACAGCTCCAAATGGCATGTTTTATGGAATAGATTCCCGTCCGGAAGCCGCGAAAAATTATTTATCCTATACGCTAAAACGCTTGGGAACAGATTATGTAGACCTGTATCAGCCGGCACGTATCAATCCGCATATTCCGGTTGAAGAAACCATTGGAGCCGTGGCCGAATTGGTTCAAGCCGGGTATGTACGCCATGTAGGAATCTCGGAAGTAGATGGCGATACCTTGCGCAGGGCGCATGCCGTGCATCCCATTTTGTTGGTCGAAGTGCAATATTCACTATTGAACCGTTCAATTGAGAACTCGCTTCTTCCCGCGGCACGTGAGTTGGGTGTTGGTGTCGTTGCCTTTGCCAATCTTTTTCACGGATTAATAGGCAGCGCCAATCTGCAAGAAAAACTATCGGCATTGAGCCGGAGGATGCCTGCGGCGACAGTAGAAAATTTGAATAAGCTCATACCTCGCCTAAATGAACTGAATACAATTGCAGATAAAAAAGGTATAACCGTTCAGCAATTGGCCATTGCATGGGTACTGGCACAAGGGAGTGACATATTGGCTTTGGTCGGTTCACGCACCGTTGCGCAACTGTACGATACAATAAAAACGGCTGATATGGAACTAACTAAAGATGACTTGATGCAGATAGAGCAAATCATCCCCAAAGAATTGGCATCTAATTCGTCTATGCTTGAAATGAATTTAGATAAAAACGGTTTATTTATCCGGAAGTAAACAATAACATTATTATAGGAAGCCGATTGTGAATATAAAACCGCAATCGGCTTTTTTGTGCTGTTAAAAATAAAATTCAGGATTTGTCAGGGTGCTAATTTGATTCTTACGGCTTCATCCAACTAAACCACCGTATCTTTGTATTAACAAATAACAATAAAACGATTCAAATGGAAGAACAAGACTATACTATTACAGCCAAATCGCTTTGCGATGCTTTCATAGAAAACAAAACCCAAGCGGAAAGAGCATACAGTAACAAAATAATGAAAATAGCCGGATATGCCGTTCATGTAGGACCTGATATGTTTGGTCTTCCCTGTGTCGAATTGTCCGAAGAAAAAGAAAGCGAAGGCCGGATCATTTGCCTCTTGCCATTTACCGATTATCTCAAGTTGAGAAAGGTATCCCAAGGCGATGAAGTGGTTATAGAAGGTGAAGTGCGTACCTTGTATGATAAAGCGCAAAAAGTCGTAGTGAAAAGTTGTAGATTAGTAGAACATTTTTGATAAGTAATGAGCAGAAGCAAAATTTATTTTGATTCTGCCATTGCGAGAAAATGACTAAATTTATTGAACTAATAAATAAAACGGTATGAAAAAACTAATGATACTTTTGCTGTCGGCGATAATAGGACTGTCGGCCAATGCACAAACAGAAAAGAATACAAATCAATCTAATAAATCAATAAAAATGGAAAAACAAGAAAATATAGTTGCAGCCAAAACACTCTGCGATGCTTTTGTCAAAGACAAAGCCCAAGCAGAAAAAGAATACGGTAAAAAAGTGATGAAAATAACAGGTTTTGCCGTGTATGTAGGTCCTGATGTATATACACTGCCTTCTATAGAACTATCCGAAGCGAAAGGTGGTAAAAGCCGTGTACTTTGTGTGTTGCCGTTTAGCGATTACCTCAAATTACGGCAAGTGTCTAAAGGCGATGAAGTGGTAATGGAAGGCGAAATCCGCGGTTTATATGACAAAGACCAAACAGTAGTCGTAAAAGAATGTAAAATAATAGAAGTAAATAAAAAGTAAAATGAAACAACTGATTTTGTCCTTCATATTAGTAGCCATGACTCTATCATTAAATGCACAAGTGGCAAAAAAAACGGACATCCCAAATCCCGAAGCGCCCGTAACTTTTATTAACCTGATGGAAATTCCCACACAGGATATTGACCGGTTTGTGGCCGATTGGAACGAGCGGTCGAAAATCATGGGACAGATGCCTGGTTATATCACAGCCACATTATACCGTTCGTTGTTGCCCAATGCCCGATATCAAATCATCAATATTGCCCAATGGCAATCGTATGATGCATGGGTAACTGCCAACAACAACCCGGCATACACACAGCAGCTTTCGAACGACTTGGAGCATATTCCAAACATCAAATTGACGTACGGATTTTACCGTCCTGCAGCATGGTCAACCAATACATACACTGCATCGTTTGCGAACAACAACTTATCGGCATCTCATAAAGGCGAACCGTTACAGCGGGCACAAAAAGATCCTGAAATTAAATTTCCCGACATGCCGTTCATGTTTATCAATCTGATGGAAATGGATGCCGAAGACATCACATCTTTTGTTTTGGACTGGCGAGTGCGTTCGAATATTATGGGACAAATGCCTGCTGCCATGGGGTCTACTCTTTATCGTTCGGTGCTTCCCGACAATACCTATCAAATTGTGAATGTCAGCCAATGGCAATCGTACAGCGGATTTATTGATGCGAACAACGACCCTGCCTATGCACAATCGCTGACATCCGATTTAAATCATACACCGAGTA
>JAVBPN010000309.1:0-6594 GCA_031549585.1 Bacteroidales bacterium | reverse complement strand
CACGGGTTGCATATGAGGCAACAGATGAAGCAGGCAATCCAATTGATGTTACAGGCGTAGTTATTGACGGAAAAAAGCAGGAACTATGCTCGTTCACTACCTTGCACGAAGGACGGGGTGTATTTACATATACACCCGGTGCTGATAAACAGGAAACCGTAGTAGAATACTCTGGAAAAAAATACAGGTTTAATCTACCTATGGGACTACCACAGGGAGTGGTGATGGAAGTGGACAATCTATCAGACCAAGACAGTATTGGTATCACCTTGCGAAAAAACAAGTATGTTCCATCTACCGAAACACTTGGTGTAGTCATTTTAAGCGGGGGCAAACTACAGAATCATTGCTATATTCATATTGCAGATGATGAACAAATCCGTTTTAAAATGGACAAAACACATTTACCTTCGGGAGTATCTCAAATCGTATTATTCAACAGTAATGGGGATATTCTTTGTGATCGCCTGATATTCGTCAAAAGGAACGAAATATTAGATGTCAAGGTGAAAACCAATAAGTCGTCTTACAGCCCTTACGAACCGGTCGATATGGATATATCAATAGCGGATAAAGAAGCCAATCCGGTAAAAACCACACTCTCCTTATCGGTGAGGGACGCTGCAAACGAGGTGGAGAGCAAACAAAATATCTTAACAGATCTTTTGTTGATGTCCGAAATCAAGGGTTATGTCCGCAATCCTTTATACTACTTTGAAAAAGATGACGATGCGCACCGTGCAGCGCTCGATGTATTATTGATGGTACAGGGTTGGCGGCGTTATGCATGGGAACAAATGGCCGGAGTAGAACCATTTAATCTAAAGTATCTCCCAGAACAGGGTATAGAAATCGATGGGAGGGTCATTACGCCCAATATCAAACAAACATCGATGCCCCATACGGATATGTCTTTATTACTGCAACAAAAAAGAGAAGGAAAAGAAGAAGATGGAGAAGAGGGGGATGTTAACAGCTTTTTTGAATCTTTTGTAACAGATGGACAGGGACATTTTTCTTTGGCCATGGATATGCATGGGAAATGGGATATGGTATTGGCTGTAGACCAAAAAAGGAAGCGGCCAAAAGAATACTTGATAGTTTTAAACCGTCTTTTCAGCCCCACACCCAAAAGGTATCGTTATGCAGACATGCAGATAACTATTGCCGAAAAACAAATTGGAAACGACGGGAAAATACCCGACAATGATACTGGTGAAGGTGATCCGGACTCATTCCTTGTTGCTTATGCAGATTCCTTGTCCAGATTAAGCATCAGCGAGAGGACCCATCATTTATCTGAAGTCACGGTTACTGCAAAAAGAATAAACAGGCGGGATATTTACCATAGCCGGGCAACATCAATCGCTTACTATGACGTACATTCGGTATTGGACGACATCGCTGACGGAGGCAAATACATCGGCAATAATATACACCAGATGCTGATGGGGTTAAATAAGGATTTTTATGTCAGGAGCCAACGCGAATTTCCTATTCCCTTTCAACCCGATAATTCTTATCTTATTTCGATGCTTGGCGTCTTTAATGATAATAGGTCAAGGAGTCCCGGCATACTGGAAATGGAACATGAGTTTTTACTCCGAGACGACCGGATGGTGATTTTTGTTATCAATAATGAGATTGTCTTTGCGAATGAAGTTTCATTTTTTGCATATCAACAAATCAGGCCTGCTGCCATTAAATCTATCTATATTAATGAAGGTATAGACGTCAAATGTCAATACGCAGATCATACAACATTTAGGCTGATCGTACCCCCGGAAAAAAACATTTTTGGAGCATGTTTAGCGATCGACTACATAGTTAGTTGTGTCGTATTTATAGAAACCTATCCTGACGGAGAGATTCCTACAGAAGGAAAGGGGATAAGAAAAACTAAATTGGAAGGATACAGCCCGGTGAAGGAATTTTACAGCCCGGATTATTCGGTGCTTCCACCTGAACCTGATTACCGCCGTACTTTATATTGGAACCCGTCGGTAACAACGGATGAAAATGGCCATGCAAAAATAAAGTTCTATAATAACAGCAGTTGCACAAATTTCAGCATCAGCGCTGAAACCGTTACATCACAGGGAATGATCGGGGTTTATAAAAATGATTAATGATTAATGCTGGTTTTGTTGGTGAATATTATTGACGGTTGAGTGCATTTTACCCACAAAATATAAGTTGATGAACAGAATCGATAATAAACAGATATGGAATTATATGTGTATTGATATATGGCTTGTTCTTTTTTAAGTTTTTTGATCAAATTTTGGTATTGGGGAAAAGAAATTTTCTCATTATTTGCCCGACTCTTTAAAGGAATTGTTTTTACATCTTGATCTTTGGGTGTGACTAGATACATCTGGTAATCTCGTTCTATACTTTCTCCAGGCAACAAGTGATTTTTGTCTTGGGAAATTTGCTCTAATGCATTTTCTAGTAAATCTTTGTTGGTAGATATCCAATCCATTACTTTACGGTATGTACGTTTGGCTTTTCTTTTTTGCTCAAAGTATATTCCTAATGATAAAAAGATTAAACCAAATACCAAGTAGATCAACATAGACAGAAATTTGTATATGGACTAATTTGAGGTTGATGCTATTCCCAACAATTATTTACACATTAATCGATTTTAATTATCTCTAAATGAGTCGTTTATAAATATTCAATATTCAATATGCAATATCCAATAATCAATTACATTGCGTTGGTTTTACGATAGTTTCACCGGAACCCGTATCACCGTTTTTAACTTTTCGGGAGCTATTTTTCGTGGATCGGAAAGATAAATTTCGTGATGTTTGCATTGATCTCCGGTCATATTTTTATATCCTTTTTCGGCAATGAATTGCTGCATTTGTGCGATGGTTTTTTCTTCCTCCGAATAAGGCCCGATATGCATCATCTGTACACACCATCCTTCCGAAAATTCTTCGAAACATGCAGAGCGAAGGTCTAATTCCGTTTTTTTGGAAGCAGTTTCTTCCTTTGCCCATTCAAAAACCCGGTTGTTGACAAATTCCGGTTGGCGGATCATGGCTGTCCACAACCATGAATCCGGATTGTTCTTGTCAAAAGTTCCTTTTTCGCCCCACCATAAGCCTTCCAATGGAGGAACAACGTATTCAAAATAATTGGCCGGTTGCTTGCCGCCCATTTTGCTCATTTTAATGGTATAAGACAGAGCATACAACACGGCAATAGCATCTTGATAAGATTTGCTACCCGGGTTTCCTTTGCCATCAACCATGATAAATTTCATCAATGGCACATCCGTTAATTCAGGCTTGGCTTTTGGGAGATATAAATCCGGATAAGCTTTTTTGTAATCAAAAATCATATGGATATTAAAATATTTTACCTGAAATCAAACGGAAGTCGCGGGCTAACATGCCGGCAGGCCTGCGGCTGGTAATCGTTTGGTTGTTATAATAATATAGATCGGCGTCATCTGTTCCGAAAATCTCCCGGTATGAGCGGCCGTTGTTATCTTCTTCGCTGGGCCCCACTTGATGCAATATGGCAGTATTGGCTGCTTTGGTTTCTATAGCATTCACCATTTCTTCAGAGGTAACAATTTTTACCTCGCCGGAATAAACTTCTTTGATTTTTTCAATCGTATTTACTTCTTCCGATAAGTCCGATTCTTTGACTAATAATATCTTTTTAGTCAACACATCACTACCCCTATTATAATTTTTCAGATTATAGGTGCTTTTTAGATTTTTTGCCGTCTTCAAATTGTTGACGTGTACTTGGACAAAGCGGATCATCAATGGCAATTTGTCTGTATAGGCATCTTCATCAACACCCGTATATGCTAAAGGCAATGATAGGAGCTCGGGCATATCTGTTATATCATCTACTTTTTTACCCATTACTAAGTTCATGTATAGGTAATAAACTTCTTCTTTATCTTTATCTAATTCTACTTTGGATAAGAAGAGGAATGAAAGGGTGGGATCTTTGCGTACTTCGTCAAATTTTTCAGAAGAAATGATTTCGAATGGTGTTACTGTCCAATATTTTTTAACAGCATTTGCTACTTCGATGTTGTAGCCCAGCAATTGGTCGGCATCCATGACAATCATCGTTTTTGAATTGAAGAATTGTTCTACTTGCTTTTTGTCAGCATAGGTTACTTTTTTGCCTTGAGCCATAACTCCCATTGTCAAAGAAAGGAGAAGGATGATGGATGTGATTGTTCTCATGTGGATTTGGATATAATGATGACGTACTTATTTTGATCAACAACAATAACCCTGCCAGCAGATGCCGGTTTAGACAGTTATATAATGTTTTTCTTTTATTTTCATTTTTACAAAGTTACCAAAACTAACTCATAGTGCATTTGGAGAAAAATTGCTAAATTGTAATTTGGCTAAAGCCATAATAATATTGCATTTATCATCCGTTGGATGAATCCAACGGCAATAAATTTGATGATTTTCATTGCCGTCCAGCTTTAGCTGACGGTTACAAATTTAATTCATTATAAGGGCTTTAGCCAAAACAAAAAATGAAACTCCTTTGCTCAATGTACTACCGATTAAAACTAATTTTTTAATGGTATTTGTAATTCGGTCTTCCAATTAGACCGCGTTTGGATTTCTTCGGAATAATATTCGACTCGTTCCGGTTGTATCTTCTTGAGATAATTCCCGGTATCCCATTTACCATTTCCATTTCGGTCATGGATAATTTTGATCCTGTACTTATCCGGCGGCAAGTATTCAATGGAAGCGGTGTTGCCTTGAGGGACAATGGTTTGTTTGACAACGATTTCCGCGTCACCCGTGATGGCTTGAACTACCAGCGGAGAAGTGACGTTTTCAAAGGTAACTGAAATAGAGCTATAATAGTCTTTTCTCTGGCTTGAAAAATTGAACCCTATAGAATCGTTATGTGCTCCGTAAGCGCTTGTAAATGCCATTGTGTCGATGGTCAAAATATATCTGGTGTCTTCTTTCAAAGTCCAGTCTATGTAGCATTTACGGGCATTAAGCGAATCTCTGGCCAAAGTATACGCTATCTTTTTGGGGACAGTATCCACCATCTCCGACAATATAATCCTTTCCAGATCGATATGGTCGATAGGTTGCGAGGCCATCACATATGTCCGGCCGATGAGATCCATTTTTCCACCCGTTTTGATATTGGTTTCCAATTTCATTAATTCCATATCTGTTTTGGGCTTTTCTTTGGGCGCATTGTTGCCCCTTCCCAATCGTAAACGCCCGCCTCCACCACTATTTGCTGTGGGTTGTGGCGGTGTTTCAAATGACATTCTCAGTGTATCTACCTTATACACCAATTGATTCAAAGAATCGGTGCGGGGTGAATTTAATTCAACCAGCAAATCTTTTCGGTTTACCAAAGTTGTATCAAGCAACCAATAGGTAATCGTATCATTATTTCTGGTTTTTTCCAACTCATACCACTTTTCGGATGGCTCGTAATCTTTGATTTTAATGCCCAAAGGTTCGGCAAGGGGCATTGCATAGATAAAATTCAACGTGTTGGCCGATTTGCGTTCATATGAAATGCGGCGTTGTTTGCTCGGCACTTCTTGAAACAGGAACAGTTTAATGTCGCTGGAAATAATTTCCGGATTTTTTTCTTTCAATGAGTCAGGCACCGTTGTTGATGTAAAAATAGGACCTTCGGGATCTAAATAATAACGCTGATCCATCACAATCAATGAGTCTGAAAATGCGATCATTTCAGTGGTGCCGTCGAATTTAAGGTTGTTGCCTATATCACGGATTACAAAAAGCAAAAAAGTTCCGGGATTTACATTCGGTAATGTGAAAAAACCGTGTGCATCTGCACGAGTAATGTATTTCGGTTTCTGTTTATAGACCACAGAATCATTCAAATCATCATAAAACATGATAGATATGGGCGTTTTTTCTTCCTTATCGCTGGTTTTCAAATTAAACGCATTAAGAACTCTGCCCGTCAATGTTAATGAATCCACATAATCTCCTGTTGATAGTACATACATGAAATTTTGTGCTATATTTCCTTCGTTTAAGTCGCTAATGGCTGTGCCAAAATTAAACGTATATGTTGTGTTCGGCATTAATGGTTCTCTTAGGTTAATCCGTACATCTTTATTATACAAGAGGATTTCCGGGCTTTTCTCTATAGGCGGTGAAGAATAAAATTGCGTATTCACGTCTTTCAATTGGAGAAATTCATCAAAATACAAATCAACACGCTTGGCCGAAAAATTGGTAGAATAGTTAGGTGGTGCGCTATGTGTGAATTTAGGTGGGGCGATGTCTTTTGGCCCTCCACCTAAAGTGCCGGCCATTTTGGCACAACTGCCAAATACAGCTATGGCTACAATCACAGCCGCTATATATTGAAAGATATCTTTTTTCAATGATTGGTGTCTTTTGGCCACAAAAATATCAATTTTTCATCTGTTTACGTTTATTATTTTTTAAAGTCGGATGAGATAAAGTAATTTTAACCACTCAGTACACTAAGATGTTATCTAAATTTTGGAATACGAACAATAAAAGTTTGATTATAAGATAATTACGCGTTGTGCGGGTTCAAGTTTAT
>JAVBPN010000168.1:0-6663 GCA_031549585.1 Bacteroidales bacterium | reverse complement strand
CTCAGGGATAGCTATGTCATTATCAGCCATATCAAAAGAATCATTTTTTAATTTTAGCGTATTTCTCACAGGAGTATTATGTGTAGTATTAGCTGCTAAAGGAAATATTTGGACATATATATTCGGAATGTACAATACTTTCGGTTATGCTTATTTATCCTATACAAATGGATTGTTCGGCGAAATGGGACTTAACCTATTTTTCTTTGTTCCCATGAATATTATAGGCTATATCATGTGGAAAAAGCATATTTCAAAACAAGTTGTTGACATGAGAAAGTTAAAAGTATCAACTTTTTCACTGATATTTATTGGTTGTATTGCAAGTATTGCGGGGTTAGGCTATCTTCTATCATTAATTTCAGGTCAGAATACACCATATATCGATGCAACAACTAATGTTTTGTCAATAGTAGCCACCGTCCTAATGATTCTTCGCTACAAGGAACAATGGATTTTGTATATACTTCTCAATGTATTTACTGTGATTATGTGGACAATTCGTTTTAAAAACGGAAGCCCTGACGGAATGATAATGATTGTTATGTGGAGTGCATATTTAGTAAATTCTATATATGGATATTACACTTGGAGTATTGGAGCAGCAAAAAAACAGTAACAGCATAATGAAAACAGGACTAACCTTAGGAAAATTCGCACCTTTACATGCAGGTCATCAATTCTTAATTGAAACGGCCTTGCAAGAAATGGATGAACTTATCGTAATTATTTATGACACAACGGTTATCGAAGTTCCTTTACACATTCGGGCGCGATGGATTAGAACTTTATATCCATCTGTTACTGTAATTGAAGCATGGGACTGCCCCGAAGGTTATTCTCACGAACGGGAATATGAAATAAAAGAAGAGAATTACGTACTTCGATTACTCAATGGAAAACAAATAACACATTTTTATTCCAGCGAATATTATGGCGAACACATGAGTAAGGCATTGAATGCGATAGACCGCCGCATCGACAATAAGCGTTTAACTGTATCTATTTCTGCAACACAAATCAGAGAAAATCCATTTCAACATCGTCAATTTATCAGCGATGTTGTCTACAAAGATTTAGTCACAAAAGTAGTATTCCTTGGAGCTATGTCAACAGGGAAATCGACAATTACCGAATCCTTGGCAAAACGTTTCAACACAAGTTTCGCAAGCGAATATGGTCGTGATTATTGGGAAACGCACCAAGTGGATAGACGGATTGATTTTGCTGCATTTGACGAAATCGCTATTGGGCATATTGCGCAAGAAGAAAAGGCAATACTCAATGCCAACAAATATCTTTTTGTTGATACAAATGCAATTACGACATATATGTTTGCATTAGATTATCATGGGAAAGCGCCTGCTCTTTTGACACAAATAGTGCTTGAAAATGCTCAACGATATGATTTATTCTTTCTCTGTGATGATGATATTCCTTATGATGATACTTGGGATAGAAGCGGAGAACAAAAGCGCACAGTTTTTCACAAACAAATAATTGCGGACTTGAATGAGCGGAAAATTCCATATATAATCTTGAAAGGAAACTTAGACGAGCGCATAAAGAAAGTGGAGGAAGTTTTATCATCATTCAAAAAATACTCAAACTATTATGGAGGCTTACAATGAAGCACGAACGCCCAACTTGCCGCCTGCTTTCAAGCGGGCTGAAGTCGGTAATTGAACTTTTGCCGCCCGCTTCGGCTTTTGTCTCGTGGGATAGTGAAGTCGTCCGCAAGCCCGCTCGCAAGCAGCCGCCGGAACGTTAGGCGCAAGCCGTCGAAGTGGTAAAAGTTGAATAAAAATTTTAGACAAATAAATTATGGATACAGAAAAACGAAAATTGAATTTTAAAGGTTGCTTGATAACAGTTGCGGATATGAAACGGTCGCGCGATTTTTACGAAAAAGTATTAGGACAAAAAGTTGAAGCTGATTATGGAGAAGACATTTCATTTGGAGGATTTTCGATTCACTTGAGACCGCATTTCAAAACACTGATTAACAATAAAGAAGTCGCCATTGGTGGAAACAATTTCGAACTGTATTTTGAGTACGACAATGTCTCAGAAATCGTTGAGAAATTGAAAGCAGAAAAAGTTGAATTTGTACACGAACTTTGCGAAGCCCCTTGGAAACAACTCGGCGTGAAATTTTATGACCCTGACAAAAATATCATTGAGATTGGAGAGTCGTTAGAGTATTTGACATTTAGATTGTATCGACAAGGCAATTCGGTTGATGAAATTGTTAAAATGACAGGCATCGACAAGAAACTTATTGAAACGACATTGTTGAAATTTGACAAATAACGACTGACATAAATGCCAGCGCCTAACTTGCGTCCTGCCTGCAAGCGGGCTGAAGTGGGTAATTGAGCTTTTGTCGCCCGCTTCAACTTTCGTCGTGTGGGATAGTGAAGCCGTCCGCAATGCCCGCTCGCAAGCAGCCGCGGGAACGTTAGGCACAATGAACGAAAAATACAAATAATTAAACAATGGAAAAGAGAAGTGCATATTTTTTTGACAAATGGTGGATACCAATTCTTTTTAGCGCGTTCGCATTTATTTTTTTTATAGTTGGAAAGATTACAAGTACCAATTTTTTAAATATTTCGGGGCTCATTCTTTTTTTAGCCTCCTTATTTATTATATTAATTTCAATAATATTCCAACTGGTGAAACGACGATGGTGGAAAGCAATACTTACATTTCTATTTTCAATTGGAATATTAGGTTCTTTCCTTATTTATTTGACTATGTCAATTTTTGCTGGACCCTTTCTTGATGGAACAGATAGGTGGGCAGATAATTTGACAATACCAGAAAATATCCAACTTGATAATCCTATTGATTTAGCTTCGGACAATGGAGCGCGACCTGACAGTGTTTTTAATTTGGAAAAAACTACAATGGATTTTCAACTTTACAATTCATTTCAGCCCGGACTCTATGAATATGATTTTTGGGTAAATCGAATAGAGAAAGGAATAATTTATCTAAAAGCATATGAAATAACACAGAATGAAGCACTATCAACCAACAGATTACCTGAAAGCAGTTCTGTAAAAGTTGATAATCCGACAGACAACATTAGGAGATTTGGAACAACTTGTCATTTTACAATTTATGAAGGTGATTGGGGAAAGCCATATGCTGCGAGATTTGAAGTTTGGTTTAAGCCTGATAGTGGAGATAAAGAACGAAAATTGGGAGAAAAGAACTACAAAATTGAAGGATGGCAGAGATGAAAACACAGTGCCTAACTTGCGGCCTGCTTCCAAGCGGGCTGAAATCGGTAATTGAACTTTTGTCGCCCGCTTCGGCTTTTCGTGTCGGTGGATAGTGAAGCCGTCCGCAAACCCGCTCGCAAGCAGCCGCAGGCACGTTAGCCGTCATACGGAGGTGAAAGTGCCAATGGATACTAACAGAGTAAATTTGATGAAAGGCAAGTAATCAACTTTAAAATATAAGAAAATGAACAAAAAAAAGAGACGGACAATAGTGACAAAGAATACATTGCACCAAGCAAATAAATTATTTAATGGAATTATTGTTCTCATGGTGGTAATTTCCATATTTACTGCTTGTAGTACAAGCAAAACCGTGTATATTGTGGGATTTGAAAACGACGAACAGCATAGAAGCATCGCCACGTTATGGGAAAACGGTAAAAAAATAAGGTTAAGCGATGTAAACGATGAGGCTACTGCTAATGCAAATGCTAATTCCATTTATGTATCAGGTACAGACATATATGTGGCTGGTAGTAGTAGTCGTAGTGTTTATGTTTCCACAACTATTTCCACGCTGTGGAAAAACGGAAAAAAGACAATCCTGACCGATATAGATAAATATGCTGTTGCCACCTCCGTTTATGTGTCGGATTCTGACGTGTATGTGGTTGGGAATGAATATAACGAGCAAGGTGTATGGAGTGCTGTTTTATGGAAAAACGGTATCAAAACAGGTATTAATGGAAATAAGCCTCATGCTAATTCCATTTATATATTAGATTCAAATGTGTATGTGGTTGGGAGTGAATCAAACGAGCAGGGTAGAAGTATTGCCACCTTATGGAAAAATGGTATTAAAACAAGCCTGAGTAATGTAACACCCACTTCTTACGCTATTGCTACTTCTGTTTATGTATCAGGTTCAGATGTATATGTGGTTGGACATGAATTTAACGGACACAGAGATGTTGCCACCTTATGGAAAAACGGTATCCAAACAAGCCTGAGCGATGGGACTGATGGTATTATAAATACTCATGCTAATTCAGTTTACGTGTCTGGTTCTGACGTGTATATTGTTGGTTACGAACATAATGAAAAATACAATATGACTGCCACGTTATGGAAAAACGGTAAAAGAATAATGTTAAGTGATGTGAGTAGTGTTGCTACCTCTGTTTATGTATCAGATTCAGACGTTTATGTGGTTGGATACGAGTTGCACAAAGGGGCGATACATGTTGCCACGTTATGGAAAAACGGCAAAAAAATAAGTCTAAGCGATGGAACCACTGAAGCGGAGGCTTCTTCTATTTTTGTAAAATAATATGTGGGAGAGGAATTGATAGACACGAATGGTAAAATGTACGAACGGCTAACTTGCCGCCTGCTTCCAAGCGGGCTGAAATCGGTAATTTCAGCTTTTGCCGCCCGCTTTGGCTTTTGGCTTTGGCTTTTGTCTCGGTGGATAGTTTGGTCGTCCGCAATCCCGCTCGCAAGCAGCCGCAGGATCGTTGGCGGCAAGCAATGAGTAAGCAATAAAAACGAAAAGATGAGAAAAGTAATAATTATAGTAGGACTTTTAATATTAATAGGGTTAGGCGGATTTTACGCTAAAAAGAAATTTTATGACCCTAAGCATCGCATTGAGAATGCAAAGAATGAAGTTCGTAAACTTATAAATAATGACGAAATTCGAGATGGAGACTTGATTTTTCAAACATCTCTTTCGGCACAAAGCAAAGCGATTCAACTTGCGACAAACTCAAAATATTCTCACTGCGGAATAATCTACAAAGAGAAAGATAATTACTATGTTTTTGAGGCTGTTCAGCCCGTCAAAGCAACGCCTTTAGACAAGTGGATTGCACGCGGGAAAGGTGGACATTATGTGATTAAGCGATTGAAAAATGCTGATGAAATTTTGACTGCTGAGACTTTGAGAAAAATGAAACAGATTGGAGAAAAATTCAGAGGTAAAAAATATGATTTGACTTTTGAATGGAGTGATGACAAAATTTATTGCTCTGAATTAATTTGGAAAATCTATCAACGAGCAACAAGAGTAGAAATCGGTAAACTTGAAAAACTTGAGGACTTTGATTTGACAAACGAGACGGTTAAAGCAAAAATGAAAGAACGATATGGAAACAAAATTCCAATGAATGAAACTGTAATTTCACCAGCGGCAATTTTTGACAGTGAACTATTGATAACAATAAAAACGAAATGACGATGGACACGAAAGCCAGCCGCTAACTTGCCGCCTGCCTGCAAGCGGGCTGAAATCGGGCTGAAATCGGTAATTGAACTTTTGTCGCCCGCTTCGGCTTTCGTCTCGTGGGATAGTGAAGCCGTCCGCAATCCCGCTCGCAAGCAGCCGCCGAACCGTTGGCTGCAAGCCCGACATCTCAGTGGACAATTATACTGAAAGTTGAAAATTAAACGAAATATCAATCGTCCGACAGGACACAAAAAATAATTAAAATTTAGTAAAAATATATGGTCGAACATAATCACATTAGTTGGCATATCTACAAGGATATAGTCAAAAAAAGAGGCGAAGTTAATTCTAAGTTGGAGAAATGCATAAAAGAAGGTATTCATGACGGTTACCTTTCGTTTACAAATTCAAATGAGTATTCTCACGTAATTCATTTGTATTCGTTGGGTTATCATTACGGTTCTGTATGGATAACAAGCCATAATCCGATAAGTACTGAAAGGATTAAATATCACAAAGATAAAATGGTAGAACTGATTAATACAAAAAAGGAATTAGAAAAAAAATTATCAAATTTTATGTCAAAAGTAAAAAACTTTGAATGTATTATTTCAGCAAAAAGTAGATTAAAAATCACTCATGAAAAAACAGAAGTTTTTACTGAACAAGTAGTAGGCTTCCCTAAATCTTCACGTACTATAATTACAACGACTTATTTGACAGAACCTGAATTAAGAAATAGATTTAAAAACATTGTAGGAGATTTGCCGTTTAAGTTGAACATTAATAATGTTAGTAAATATATTGAAATTTGCGATGTAAAGAAGCCAAATAAAGTAGAAATTAGATTTGATAAATTACCTTTTTCTATATACGAGCCTATTTTTTGTATAGAAATAATTGAATGCTGAAAGTATTTTGCTTGAAGAGAGCATAGAATTACAAGAAGAAATAATGACAAAGAATGACAAAGAAAATGCGGTAAAAATGTGCAGCAGCCAACTTGCGTCCTGCCTGCAAGCGGGCTGAAATCGGTAATTTCAGCTTTTGTCGCCCGCTTCGGTTTTTGTCTCGTGGGATAGTGAAGCCGCCCGCAAGCAGCCGCTGGAACGTTAGCGGTCAGCAAAAAAGCGTAGATTGAAACAGTAAATGAGAATTTGAAAAGATAATGCAACTAAAAAATGAATTTGAAAATAAGACAAG
>JAVBPN010000325.1:0-2709 GCA_031549585.1 Bacteroidales bacterium | reverse complement strand
TCCTTGATTACTTCAATTTTCCCGACAATATTACTATTAAATTCTTCGAGTTCTTCCGCTGGAACCCAAAGCTCGTTATGGATATTTCCGCCGACATTTTCGACTTTAAACTTCTTCAGGTAGTCTGTTTTTACGGCAAATCTTGTAACATAACTCACCCCATACGCAGGTACATTCCATTTTTTCGAAATTTGAACGGCATACTCTTCATTCATAACAGGGTAGAAAATGGGTTGTTCCGGTAATCTTGGAGGAAACTTTGTCCAGCCAGATTGTTCGATCAAATCGAGCTCTGCTTGGTTTACCGGGCGATATAAAAATGTGGTTTCGATTGTTTGCATCGTGATCAGTTGAGATATGTTTTATGGTTCAGCTACTTCTATTTGGTTGGTATCCATGTTGTATGTATAATATTTACCGGTTGCAGTGCATAGTACTTTAAATTCCTTCAAATCGCAGAATCCGGCATATAGTCTGAAGGTACAAATATCCGTTGCTGTAATGTATGGTGTCGTTTTTAAGTGTGAATGTATCACTGACCTCACTTTTTCTCTATCAGGAGATTTGCATGGAGCAGGCACCATACGGGAGTGAAACTTTTTCCAGTTAGCGATATTTCCTTCTAAATCAGTCCAAAAAAGATAATCATTACCGAAAGGAATAATTCCGGATTCTAATGTGCCCATCAACATGTAAAGTTTAAACAAATTCTCTTCTTTTATTAAAATCAAGTTGGGGTTATATCCCTGGGGAATACCAACTTCATATTTTTGATCAGATAATTGATTGACTATCTTTGTTTTTATCTCTAACAGTTTTTGTTCGGTGGACGATAATGGCAAGGTTTTCTTCTCTGATAATATAGGTTTGGTTAAGTCATTGATCAAAAAACAATATTTAGCAATTCTATCTTTTTGTTTTTTATCAACAAACGAGATAAACATAGAATCATTCGAATGATAAACCACATAACCGCCATATTTGCCCGACATTTTCTTATCAGACATCAGTAAATCCGTAGAAACCCACGTAATCTTCTCATAGCAATAAAGCAAATCAGCTTCTTTCACTATCGAATCTAACTTTAGTTTTAATGAATTGTCTTGCGCTTGTATATTAATTACTAATGAATTAATCACAAAAAATACTATAAATTTATGTTTCATGGTATTGATATTTATATTTTCCTGTTTTTCAATTTCATATATGAAAAATACGATACATGAATTCCTTCATGGTGAATCCAATAAAAATTGTTGTCCAATTTCCCGGAAACCAACCCTTGATATGGAATATCAAGAAAAGTATTATCGGGTAACATCAGTAAATATGAAAAGGTATCAAACATAATTCCTGCCGTTCGATAATTGATTAACACATTGCCCTTGTTATCTTTCGAATATCCAAAACAATTGAGTGCTTTCAAATTTTGTCTGATTTCATTAATCATATTTATATCTATCCCGATAATTTCAATGATGCGATCCGCCATATTTGATTTCAAATTTCCGGTATATCGTATAGTGCAAGGAGTTTTAATGGCGAATACGCTATCAACTGTATTTATTATGATTTTTCCATTTTCTTTATAGATATCCAAAACAATGAAGCCAAAATCTCTTTTAGTTCCATATGCCAAGGTATCTGTTAAAAAAAGAGAAAATGTGTTGTCACAACTATTTTGTTCATAAGTATTTAATGTTTTATCCTCTTTATAGCAATGATAATTTATCTCTAAATCTTCTTTATTCAAAAAGTTTAGTTCAACATCAGGTAGTTGAATGAAAAAGGATTTAAGGTTATCAAATTGTTCCGAATGAATTCGGTAGTTCCATTTTATGAGAAATTCTTCTTTTACCAAGCGGATTTCAAGAAGAAAAGCAGATCTTACTATCAGAACGATAATAATGGAAATAATGCTTATTTGGATTACTTTTTTCTTCATGTTTTAACAGTTTGGCAGCTTTTATATCAACCTTATCAATCCAAAAGCTATAAGCGGGACAGTCGTCAATCAGATAACCAACAACCGTACCCGTTTACTGATTGCAAACTTTTCCATAATCGCCTTTTTGTTCAGAAAAATGAAAAAGCCGGCAAATACAACAAGTTGCCCAATGTAAAAAGGAAGGGCTTTTTTACCAAATAACTGATTCAAAACGGAATCTTCGACTTCTTGCATTTGCAGAAGTCCGCTATTTTCAAATTGTATTGGTTTCTGTAAAGCCCATTTCGCTTCCAATCCTATGGTGAACATCGTGGTTACGACAAAATAGGTCAATAAAATTGCCAGAATGATCCAACCATATTTTTTCATTTTCCAAAAGCCGTATATTCCTATCGGAAAAAGAATTATAGGCGCAAAGAATTGGAATAGGCTGATATCTGCATTCCCAATATCCTGTATCGATAAAACCGCCAAACTCCAATTACCGATCAGAAATATAAGAAAAATAAGGGTTAATCCAATTGCTGCAAGCTTGATTTGTCTTTCCGTTGTCTTTTCAGCTACCGGGTTGATGGCGTTGGCAATCTCGGCTATTGTGTCTTGCGTTTTTGTCGGCTGTACTTTTTCTGTTCGTTTCAGGTCAAGTTCCGATTTGATGTCTGCAAGTTCCTGATCGGTCAGATTACGGTTTTTCAGTTCTGTTTCAGCCGCAATTACCGCTTCGGGTTGATAATCGTTCCGAAGGAATGTTGTGATTTCTA